>NZ_NPDS01000005.1:50000-341414 GCF_002811925.1 Leptospira barantonii | reverse complement strand
TTTGTAGACGCGATTTTTTCCGGATCGATCGGCAATTCCACACGGAATACGGTTTTACCGGGATTAGAATTCAAGGTAATTTTGCCCTTGTGTTTTTCAACGATTCCTTTCACGATCCCAAGTCCGAGACCGGTTCCTTCTCCCTGATCCTTTGTGGTAAAAAAGGGATCCCAAATCCGATCTTGAATTCTCGCGGGAATTCCGGGGCCGTTGTCTTCGATCTGAACTATGACGAATTTGTCATTCTCGGGAAAAACGGAAATTTCAATTTTACCGTTTCCTTTTAAGGCTTGCACCGCGTTTTGAATCAGATTCGTCCATACCTGATTGAGTTCGTCGGGATTGCAGATTACGAGCGGAATCTCCTTAAAGTTTCGAATGACTTCGATTCCGTATTTCACTTGATTGTGAAGAATGACTAACGTGGTTTCCAGACCTTCCACTAAATTTGCGGGCGACAACGTCTTCGATTGATCCAAGTGAGAATAGGACTTCAAAGCCTTGACGATGCGAACCACGTTTCGAATCGCATAACGTATGTTTTTGATGTTTCGATTGATGTGAGTCGCGTTTTTGAGCATCAAATAACCGCGCTCGTCGTCCTTTAGAAGAACATTATATATGTATTTTCTTTCCTCGCCGATCTGATTTTCTATGATAAAATTGGAAAGTTCCGATGCCAAAGACGCGGAGAAATTCATGTCTTTCATTTCTTCTTTGAGTTCGTTTTTTAAACGGAATTTTTCTCTTGAATCGAGCTCCGAAGTTTTTTTGTCTCGAAGAAGATGGAGTAACGCGAGTTCGAAATTCTTTCTAAGCTTTCTGTTTCTCGCCAAAAGAACGATATCGAAAATGTTTTGAACCAGATAATTCATATTCTGATCCAAGTTATCCGCCGCTCCGTTGATCACACCCGCGGGAGTATTGATCTCGTGTGCGATTCCCGCGACCATAATCCCGAGAGAGGCCATCTTTTCGGACATGATCAACTGAGATTGAGCGCTTTCCAATTCTCGAGTTCTGATTCTGACTTTCTCTTCCAAGGTTTCGGTCAACTCGATCAGACGTTCGTAAAAGATCGCGTTCGAAAGAGCCATTACGGAAACGGAACGGATTTCGTTGAGCTTATCGATTTCAGCGGAACCGTATTTTTTTTGATTCTTCTTTTCACCTAAGACGATCATTCCCAAAAGACTTTTGTTGAGAATCAAAGGAACGACTAGTTCCGCTTCCGTCCTTGTGAAAAAAATTTCTGCGGAGTTGCGGATCTTACTTAGATTCGGATTGGTTTCAAATTCCTTAAAGTTGTAGATCTTATCGTTTTCGGTGATCCAAAGAAGGAACGGATCGAAAATAAAAAATTGAATTTCGCCCGAATCCGGGAACGGAGCGAATTTTCCCATTTCCTCCTTCCAAAGAAAGATGGTAACCTTCTTAGTGGGAACTACCGTTTGAATAAACTTTAGAATTTTTTCACATACTAAAGCGGTGAGATTCGTCGCGATCAGATCGTTTTTGAACTGATCCAAAATCGAAAGATATTTTACAATTTCACTGTTCGAGGATTGGAGAAAGGGAAAGATTCTTCCTAAGAATTTACCGGAAATTCTTCTTAAAATCCGAATGGAAAGAATGTAGACTACAAAACCTAAAACGGCTCCGGGAAGAAGAGTTAAAAGAAGTCTGTAAGATTCGAAAGAAAAGAAATGGAATGACTGCAAAGTTAGCACGGAGATAAGCTGGAAACCGGCTATCAAAAAAATTAAATATACGATTGGGCCTAGGGCGTTGAGTCTTTGGGTCGGCATATAAAACGCGTAAGAATCATGTTAGAGTCGGATAAATCAGTCAAAGAATTTTTTACCATTTCCCGCGTTTACGGAGCCTACTATGAAATTTATTCTCCCGAACGCGGAACGGTAAGGGCGTTTCTACGGGGTAAACTGCGAACGATCTCCGCCGAAGAAAGACATCCATTCGTCGTCGGGGATAAGATTCTTGCCGAACCTTCTTCGGGTCAGGACTGGGTGATTTGCGAGAGATTGGAAAGAAAATCTTTCCTAACCCGCAAAAGTCGGGAAGGGGACACTCAGGTTTTATGTGCGAATGCCGATCAAACTGCTGTGCTTGTGTCTTTGAAATCTCCGGAAACAAAAGACGGATTTATCGATCGTTGTATGGCGGCGGTTTTTACGTCTCGAACACAACCTTTGATCGTATTCACGAAGTTGGATTTGATTTCCGAAGAGGAAGCCGAGAATCGTCTGAAAGTCTATCGGGATTTGGGTTATCAGGTTCTCGGAATTTCCTGTACAACGGAAGAAGGGATTCCCGAATTACAAAAATATCTCGCCGGAAAAACCACCTTTCTCGTCGGAAATTCCGGAGTCGGTAAGTCTACTCTTATCAACTTATTGACTCGATCTCAGGTGCAAAAAACTTCCGGGATCAGCGTTTCCAAGGATAAAGGAAAACATACGACGACGAATTCGCTTTTGCTCGTTTTGGACGACGGGACGACCTTGATCGATTCTCCCGGAATCAAGGAATGGGGGATTCTCCACCTAAAAAAAGAGGAAATTTTGGAGAGTTTTCCCGAGCTTGCGAATCAAAAAAAGCATTGTGAAGAATCAAATTGTTGTAAATTATCTTCTGATTGTGCGATGTTTTCTGCGTTGGAAACCGAATTTATAACTTCGGAAAGAAGGAAGAGTTTGGAATCAATGCTCGCAAGTCTTGAGAATCCACATAGAGTCACACGGAGAGATAGAATTTCAAAATGAAAGTGACCCATTCTTGTTTGGAATTTGATTCCATTGAAGACCTAATCGATTTTACTAAGGAATTCGAAACCGGTTCCATGATTCGTTTTCTTTCTCCGATTGAAGACAATTCCGGAAACGTTTTGGTAAAAGAAGAAGTCCAGGTAAAGGAATCGGCCCTCGCGCGCCTAAAAGACATCAAAGGCCAATATACTCCCAAGTTCGACGTTAAGCTAAACAAGGAACTTTTGGAGCAGATTCAGAATATTCTCGCGATGAAAATCGTGAACCAACTGAAAGTTTCCGACATGAAGTTTTTGAAATTCATGTATGAAAACACCACATACAATTATAAGGGAATCATTCGAAATTCACTTCTTTCCAAAAAAACGGTTTTGGCGCTTTTTAAAGTATATAACCAAAACGTAAACTTTTTCAAATATATCAGCGAGTTGGGACTTTTGAATCTGGGAATCGTGATGATTCCCGATACGATGAAGTTTAGACTTCTCAGAAGATACGCGTTCACCGCCGGAATCCTGATGGACATTCCTAGAATCGGAGTGGATCGATATACGAAGTTGCCTTCCGATGATTCCGGAAAAGTGCAAGTAGCCAAGAAATGCGCCGATATATTACAAAAACTAGATCTCATTGATTTTACTTACAGCGCGATTTCGAATCACATGCCGCTCGGTATGATCGATAATCCGGATAAACCGATCTCCATTGATAAGGCCGGAGACGAGGAAACTTTGGATGAGAAATTCTTTGACGATATCCTTTCCGACGACGGGGAAAGCGATAGCAAAGGAGACAGTTCCAAAGAGGATGCGATTCCTGAAAAGTCGTACGACTTTTTTCAATCCCTTCTTACGGACTCGTTGAAGTTGACCCGTTACATCGCTAACGTGAGTCATAACGCTTCCGATAAAGACTACGTAATGGAAGAATTGGTATACTACATCGCCTACAATACTTCCAAAAAATACTTCGACGAACTTCTCGCGAATCCGTTGGTTTCGATTTTTAAGGATTTTGAAGTAAACGTAAAAAGACTTAGAAAAATCGCCGAAGTGGAAATGAAATGTGTTTATCCGCCTTCCGCTTGGGCTTATCCAAAGCCGAAATCCAGTCAGGTACTTTGTAAGAATAAGGTTTGGGGATGTCCGAACATCGTTATGGGCTGGGATATTCACGTAATTACGGCGCAGGAAGCGTTTGGTTGGGTCGGAACCAGTCTTCCCATCGACAACTATCCGAAATGTAAGTTGGAAGAGGAGTTGGACGATATTATGGTGGAACCGGAAAAACCGAAGAAAAAATAAACCCGAGCGTAATCTTGGGCATTTTTTCTGGAAATTAGTTATATCTGTGGTATAACTAAATCTAAATTCTTGCAATTTTTTTCTTGTAAGTCTGTTAACTAGAATGCAATCTTTTTAAAGTTCGGGGGGTAATATGAACCGTTCTCTATTAATGGCGATTAGTTGCGCTTTTCTTGCGTTATCCATCGCTTGTAGTACCAATAAATCATCCGGAAGCGATCAGGTTAAAACCGAATCCGATAACGCAACCGCAAGAATCGTGTGGGTTCTTGGAGATGTAAAAGTTCTTTCCGATTCCGGTGAAAGAAAAGCGGAGTTAGGTCTTGCTCTTACCGCATCGGATCGAGTTGTGACCGGAGCAAACGGCGGCGCCGAGATCATGGTTGCCGACAGCGGCGTGATCAAGATGTCCAAAAACTCCGACATCGAAATTTCTACTCTTATGAATCCGAACGGATCGGATACGAACGTTCAAGTGAACTACGGAAAAATCGTGACCATGGTTAAAAAAGGTCAGAAGAATACCGAGTTTACCGTTTCGACTCCGACCGCACTTGCAGGTGTTAGAGGAACTTCTTTCTTAACATCCGTGGAAAGCCCTGAAGGATCCAAAATCAATTGTGCGAAAGAAAATTGCACCGTTCGTTTTGCGGTGATCGAAGGAACGATCGCAGTTTCTAAAAAGGGAGATTCTTCCGAAGTGATTCTGAGCAAAAACCGCGAACTTAGAATCGAAAAGAACCAAAAGCTTACCGACAAGTTGATTCGTTCTTTACAAAAGGATTCTTTGACCGAAATGAAGGAACTTATCGTTCTTCATAAAAACGAAACCTTTGAATACGGAAAACTTGTGGAAGAACTTAAATCTTCCAGCGAAGAGCTTAAGATTTTGAGCCAATCCGGTTCCGTTGAAGAAGCGAAAGCCGAACTTCAAAAACGTGAAGCCAATCGCAACAACGCAGATGAAGTGACAAAAACCGCTAAGGCTGTGAACGAAACCAAATATGTGCAACAAGATGTGCAAAAGGAAAAACTGAAATTAAATCCTAAAGAAACCTTTTAGGACTTCAGCAAACCCGAACTTGCGCATAAAAACCGGGGATTTTCCCCGGTTTTTTTATTTTTACAGTGAATCATCTAAAATTACGGATGATTGCTTCCCCGTTTTTTTTTATAATGTATTTCTCATTCAACCGATGGAAAGTTATTGAACTGTTATGAAATTTATTATTAACCCAATGCGGCTGTTTCCATTCTTCTTTTTTTTCTTATTGATCCTCATTGATTGTTCTTCCGTTCAAAAAATCGAAAATTTCAACTCTGTTTTGCAGGAGCCGACGTTTAAGGCCCTCAAAGAAGAGGAAATTATTCTCGGGAGCGCCTCCGATGCGGACTATAAAATTCGAAAAACCGGAGGTTCCGTTCCCGTTTTCGCGCTGGCTCCGATCAACGTTCCGAGCGGAATCGATCCTAAGTTAGGCGCCTTTTTAAGCGACGAAGTGCGATTGATCTGGGCAAAAGTAAAAGGTAAGCAAGCGCGCATAACGGATGCGACTTGGAAAAATTCTTCCCTGCTTTCCCAGGAACTGAAAAGACTCGGAGTGGATGCGGTGATTAAAACCGACATTCGCGAAGTTTCGGGAAAATGGATCGTAAATCAAAAGATCACCGATCCGGTTAAGGAAATCCTATACGGAACTGTGGACGGTTCGTTTCAATCTCCACAAGGCGGAGAAGATCTCCAGGCCAATCAGGTTTATTATTTAAAACACGGCTCGGGCGTTCTGGCGTTGGATCCGAAAGCTTCTCTCGTTCCGATTTGGGAAAAATCCCTCAGTTCGGGAGAAATCGATTCGATTCTGAAAAAATCGGTCCAAGGATATCTTTCCTTCAGCGCATCTTCCGCGGATACGGAAGTTCTGTTTCAAGGCGAAAAGATCGGAATCGCTTCGTTTCGGAATTATCCTTTGCCGGAAGGTTTGCAACAGATTCAAATCACTCGTCCCGGACAAAAGGACATTCTTAAATCCTTACAGATCCGCGCGGGCCAAACGATTTCCATTTATCAAGAATGGAAAGAGGATCGCACTCTCGGGGGTTTGAGAATCTTAAGTTTTCCGGACGCATTACAAGTCGCGTTAGACGGCTTTAGAAACGGAGAAACTCCTTTTTACAGAAGCAATCTTACTCCGGGCGCGATGCAACTCGAGTTGGTTCGTGATACCGAAAAAGGACCTTTGGTTTATTACGAAGGTCAATTGATCGTAGACGCGGATAAGATCACTGAAATCGCGTTGCCTTATAAAACCGATAACCTGATTGGCGAACCCGAGTTTTGGAAACTTTCCGGTGAAAAAGGTTTTCAAGCGTTTTCGGGAAAAACATTAGATTTTCAGAATGCCTCTTCTTTACCTCCGGGTTGGTACGGGGTTTTTTCAGCGCCGTTTGTTCCCGAGAATATGGAGCTCGAGGGAATCATTCCGATCACTTCGGAATCCGATTCTGGAATCGTAGCGATCTCCTTTCATACTCCTAAAAAAACGATCAGCTTGGAATACGAAAAGGAAAGACTCAGCGTTTATACGTTTCCGTCCACCGGTAACAACGTCGGAACGTATAAATTCAAACAGGAAAACAAGGAAGACGGACGTCCTTTTCGAATCGAAACGGATACGAAAGAAGGGATCGTTCGATTGTATTTAGGATATTCCAAGGTTTTGGAAGATAAGTTCGACGTTTCGGGCGTTTGGAGAATTTCCATTCTTACCCGAGGAGAAAAGTTTTCGAAACGTTCTCCTCTCCGAAATCTCAAGATCGAATACAAGGGATATAAATGAAAGGTTCGAATTCCATGAAAAACAACATCATATCAATTGCATTACTCCTTTTGATCGGCGGACAATTCACGGTGAATTGTTTGAGCAAAGATTTTAAAAAATCGCAAACACAAGATTCGATTTTGGAAAAGGATTCCGCGACTCGCGAAAAACTGAAACGAGTATCAAAGATTTTGAATGAAGGAAATTCTTTCTTTCAAAAGGGAAATTTCGAAAGGTCTTTGGAAAAGGCCAACCTCGCGGTGAACACATATCCGACCGCACCGGGTTATTACCTCGCCGGAATTTCCGAATACAAACTCGGTAAGAATCAGGACGCGCTCGTTTCTCTTAAAAAAGGAACCGAAGTCGATCCTGAAAACGAGCAGATTCTCTTGACGTTAGGCATCATTTACACGGCCGAAGGGAAGAATGAAGAGGCGATCAATGTTTATGGAAAATTGGAATCCCTTCCCGTTAAGGAAAAATACAACTATTCCTTCAAAAAAGCAGTCCTTCTCAAAAACCAAGGTAAGTTCGAACAATCTTACGCTACTTTAAAAAAGATTCCCGTTCAAGAGTTTGCGTTTCCCGCTCAGTTGAACATGCAACTCGGAGACGCCGCGGTTCAATTGAAGAAGTATGACGAAGCGGAAGTTTATTTCGAAGAAGCAAGAAAGAACGATCCTGAGTTATTGTCCGCAAAAAAATCGGCTTCCGTAACCAGAGTCGCTTCGGCTTTGGAAAACGGAAACCAAGCGATGCGGAAGAAGAATTATAAGGAAGCGGCTTCTCATTTTCAATCCGCGGTTCAAAACGATCCTAAAAATCCGACGCCTTATATCTTTCTCGGAAACGCGAGAATTTTAAACGGAGAATACGAAGCGGCTCTCAAAGCTTTCGAAACTTCTCTCGCGCTCAAGTCGGATTATCAGGAAGCGATCTCCGGAATCGCAGCTGTACATTATAAAACCGGCAACTATAGAAAATCGGTTTCCGTTTTAGAAAAAGCGATTTCCGTATTTCCGAACAACGCGGTGTATCAGAACCAAATGGGTTTGAACATGAAAGCGTTAGGCGAACCCGCAAAGGCGCTTGTTTATTTTACGAGAGCTCAGGAACTCGATCCGACCTTTGCGGAACCCGTTTCGAATTTAGTGTTCTTATTGATTGCTGAAAACCGATATAAGGCCGCGAGAAAAGAAGCCGAGTCTCTCAAATCCGAAGCCGAAAGAAAACAGATTCTCGCTTTTATCGACGTGTCCGAACAAATTTTCGAAGGGGACAAACATCTTCGCAAAGGGGATTTCAAAGGAGCGAAAACTTTTTACGAAAAAGCGAAGAAGGCTTCTGCGGAAGAACCTTCCGTTCACAATGCTTTCGGAAGATTGTATTTCGTTTCGGGAGAGCCCAAGTCTTCTGAAGAAAATTTTAAGAAAGCCCTTTCCATCGATAAACAGAATATTCCCGCGCTTCAAGGTTTGATTCGTCTTTATTCTTCCCAAAAGAATCAGACGCTTGCAAATCAATACACGAAGGAACTTGAGAATCTAACCGGCAACGATCCGTCTGCGGCGATCGTTCTCGGAAGAACGTACGAAGATAAAAAAGAATACGAAAAAGCCGAAAACGTTTATAAGAATCTTCAGAAAAAATTTCCGAACAACGAAGCGGTGAACTTTCGTCTTGCGATGTTGTATTACAAGATTTCTCTCGAGGAAAACGAAAAGAGCAATCACGATTCCGCGTTGAATTGGATCGGCAAGGCCGAAAAACTTTCCAAGGACATTCCCGAAATCGCGGAAACCAGAAAGACCATTCAGGAGAATCAAAAGTTCGCCACCGTAATTCCGACCATCCAAAAGGCGAACAAACTATTCGACACACATCAGTATGAAAAAGCGATTCCTCTGTATCAGGACGCTTTCCAAAAAACCGGAAAGCTAACTCTGTATATTAAGATTGCTGAATGTCATTTAGCTTTAGGAAACGAAGAAAAAGGAATTTCCATGTTGGAAACTCCTCCGCAAGGATCTCGAAATCTTCAGACAAGGGAAGCGATCAACGCGTTCCTTCTTCGCAAAGGAGAACTTGATAAAGCGGAAGTGGGTTTCAAGGAGATTCTTTCCAAAAAACCGGATTCGTATTACAGCCATTATCAGATGGGAATTATCCATCTTCAGAGAAAGAAATACGACGCTTCGATCGATTCTTTCGATCGTTCCCTTCTTTTAAACGCGGACTTCGTCGCGGCGAGAATTGGAAAAGGAATTTCAACGTATCATTCGGGTAATAAAAAACTCGCCAAGGAAGAATTCGAAGCGGCGATGCAACAGGATTCCGCGAACGAACTCGCTCCTTACAACATAGGGATCATTCTTTTTAACGATAATCTTTACAACGAAGCGATCACGATCTTTAAAGAGATCATCCAAAAGAATCCCGAGTTTTCGGACGCACACTATCAGATTTCCTATATCTACTATAAACGCGGCGATTTCGAGCAGGCCGAAAAGGAAATCCGCAAAGCTCTCGATTTGGAAAGAAACGAAGTCAATCTTTTCGCTTTGATTCGAATTCTATCCGAACAAAAAACGAAGGTGGCAAACCCTTCTCATAAAAAGGAAGTTTTGGATTTGGGAAGAGAACTTGCCGAAAAGTTTCCTTCTTCTCCGCACGCGGCTCAAGCGGAACGTCTCGTGATCGCGGACGAGGATAACCCGGTGATTCTCCAGTCGTATCAAAGCAGAGGAAAGCTGATCGGAGTTCCGGTGCTAATTAACAATTCCGTAATATTGAATTACGGAACGAGCGTCGAGTCTTTGGATAAGGATCGAGGCGTTCGTCACTGGAGAATTCAAACTTCGGTTCCTTACAAGTTTTTACTGGCGGATAAACGTTTGATCGGAGTTTCGGAAAAGAAACTCGAAGTGATGGACTTAAAAACCGGAATCATATTGAGAGAAATCAAACTTCCGTCCGGAGAAGTCAAAAAGGCGAACTTATCCGGAGAGAACATTCTCGTAGAAATCGCGGCCGGAAAAAACTCGAAGATCTACAGCTATTCGGATCAACTTGAATTGAACGGTTCGATCGCTTTCGAAGGTTCGTTCTGGTCCGGAGTCAAATCGGGAGTTTTACTTTCGGTCGCTCAAAAAGACGGAATTCAAGCGCAAGTATATGATGCTTCTCTAAAGGACTTAAACGCTAAAAAGATTTCACAGAAGGGAAGCGGAGATCTTAGATACTTGGGTTCTTACGAAACGGGAATCTTCTTTCTTTCCGGAAAGAAAATCGTTTCCATCGACAATGACAAATCCTCTTCCATCGATTTACCGAACGAATCGGCTTCACAATTCGTGGTTCGTTCTCCTTATCTTTGGTTTCACGCCGGCAAGACGGTCTATCGTGTCGAGTCGGGTTCTTTGAAGGTAAGTTCTTTTACGGTCGAGGCTTCGGACATCGAAGGAATTCTTCCGGGTAAAAAAGACGACGGGATCGTTCTTTTCAAATCGGGAAAGGCGATCCGATACGGAATCGACGGAAAACCGATCTGGTCTTATCCTCTCAAAGACGAGGATGGAAAGATTTATTCCTTGGTTTATCGTTGAGTAAATTTATTTCTTAGAAAGAATCTGATCGATGTAATAGATTCTTTTGCCTTCTTCCCGTTTCTTTCTCTCGAAGTGAGAAACGGGAATTTCGCTTCTTTCCAATCTAAGTTCCACCGTTTCCGGTTTAAATACTTCCGAATCTCTGAATAAACGAATCGCCTTTCTTGCATAAGGACCGTAATCGGTTGCAAAGGAGAATTTGCCTCCTTCCGGTAAAAGGATTCTAAGCGATTCCAAGAACTTGGAGTTCATCGTTCGATTCTTATGATGTCTTCTTTTGGGCCAAGGATCTGGAAAGTTCAAAAGAATTTCGCCGAAAGCTTCTTCTTCGAAGATGTCTTCCAGAAACCAATTGAAGTTTACGCAAAGAATCTTAACGTTATCGAGAGAATGTTTTTCGATTCCGCGTATCGTGTGGCGGATTCGATCGAATTTTTTTTCCATCAACACGAATCCGGTCTTCGGTCTTTGACGAGCCATCGCGATCGCGACTTCTCCCCAACCCGAACCAAGCTCTAAAAAATATGTCTCGAACTCTTTTGAGAATAAATTTTCTTTTTTCAGTTTCCTTACAGGGCTAGCTTGCAAAAAATAATCCGAAGCGAAAGGAATACCGCCTGCGATCGACCAAAGTTTCTGTTCGAGTTCTTGGATCATGGTTTATCGTCAGAGAATTTTACACATTTTGTTTGTCTAATATAATACAGTGAAAGTAAAACTATACGGCGTAAGGGGCTCACTCCCCACACCACTGAGCGAATCGGAATATCGGGAGAAAATTCTCAAAATTCTGAAAGCGGCTCATTCCGAAATCAAACGGCAAAACGGGCAGTTTTCAGAGGAAGAATTCTTAAACTCCTTAGATCCGTCTCTTTCACGAACAGTCGGCGGAAATACCACTTGTGTCTATATACAAGCCCAATCCGGAGAACGATACGTCATTGATTGCGGATCCGGAATCAGACAACTCGGAAACGATCTTCTGAGCGAAGGTCTTAAACCCGGGGATTCCATCCACATTCTGATCACTCATACACACTGGGATCATATTCAGGGTTGGATGTTTTTTAAACCCGCTTATTTTCCCGGAGTTGATATCCATTTTTATTCTACCATCCCGAACCTGCAGGAACGATTCGAAAGACAACAAAACGAGGAAAATTTTCCGCTTCCTCTTTCGGGAATGATGTCCACAAAGACGTTCCATTTTCTTGAAAAAAACCAAAGCACTCAAATCGGTTCGGTCAAAGTGACTCCGTTTCTTCTAAGACATCCGGGCAACTGCACCGGATTCAGATTCGAAGAGAGCGGCAAAAGTTTTTTGTTTTGCACTGACGTAGAGGTTCAAGAGCCTGATCTGGACGAGTTCTCCGATCTCAAAAATTCGTTCGGAAAAACGGACATGCTGATCATCGACGCTCAGTACAGTTCCGAAGAAGCCGAAAAAAAAGTGGGTTGGGGACATACCTCGGGTAAAGTCGCGGTTCGTTGCGGAGAAATATTGGGAGTCGATCGGTTGGTGCTAACACATCACGAGCCGGATCATAAAGACGAAGATATTCTTAGAATCTTTCAACAAGAGGCCGGCGCTTCCACAAAAATGGAAGTTTTGCTCGGACGTGAAAACGATTCGTTTTCTCTCTAAGATTTCTAAATTTTTTAAGATCGATTCTCCTTTAAGAATTCTTCTAAAAAGAATTTGAAGATTCATATTCTTCGCTTTCTAAAAAATTTTCTTTTAATTCAATCGATTTGAGTTATGCTGGATCGGCTATGCACACAGAGATGGGACAACAAAAAAAAACTGCTAGCGACAATCTTGCGGATAAACGTTTTTATAAACGATTTCGGAAGAACAACCTAGTGAAGATGGTTCTTGGTAAGAATGAGATTTTGGGAAATCTCGAAGATATCAGTATGATCGGAGCTTCGATCAGTTCGAGAGAAGAAATTCTCTTAGGTGAACGCGTGAAATTTATGTCGCCTATGCTTTCCGTCGAAATCGAAGCGGATATTATCCGAAGAGATTTGATTCAGGAGAAATATAAGTATGGGCTTGTGTTTCACGATTTATCGGATGCGGCGATTGTTGAAATTTTGAATAAGATCGCTTCGGCGGATTGAAACGACTTCTTATAATTTCTTCTTTTCTTTTTATCAAAGAATTCAATCGATTTTAGAAATATTTTATATACCTCCGCTTAACTTAGGTATGTACAAGCCGACACTAGTATTAGAATGAGAATCGGCGGAGAACATAGAACTCAACTCGGAATACCCCGAGATGAATCTTTGCATTACATAGGCCATGGACAATTGGAGAGTTCTCCCGCGTCCACGTCGGTCCTTCATGTGATCTCTCATGAACTGGGTCATGTCGCCGAGTTTCGTTCCGAAGCGATGCGAGACAGCGCCGAAATTCGTTCTTTGGATATGAAGATCCATTACGAATTTCGAAACGGAAAACTCGTTGCGGTTTCCGGTGAAACACAAGCGACCACCGTAAAAAAATCGGAAGATTCTCCCCGTAAAAACGAAATCTCTTCACAAGACGATTCTGCAAAAGAAAAAGAATCTCTGAAAAAAGAAGAAAAGTCCGACGCTTCCAAAGTAAACTTGGAAGATAAGGAAAAAGAAATTCTTTCCGAAATCCGTAGAATCGAATCCGAACTTCAAACCTTTGAAACAAAGGCCGACCTCGAAGAAGAGAAGGGCGTCGGTTCCACACGCAAGACGGAGCTGGAAGAGAGAAAGAGAAAACTCGAAATGTCTCTCAATCAGGAAAAACTAAAAGCGATTTTGGAAGATACGATGGATACGTTTAAAGAGTTGGTGGATAAACAAACTCAGATGAGTTTGAGAATTTTAAACGCGAATTCTTCCGATAAACTCGGCAATCTTTTCGACGCGAAGGCCTAAGATCGTTTAGGAAATTTCTTCGATTCTTTCCGTATAATTGATCGGAGTTCCGACCGAACCGATCAGAGAATCCACAATCTTTCTAAGCTCGAGCAAACCTTTTCCAGACTTATTGGAAACAAGAACCGTTTCGAGCATCGGATAAAGCTCGTGAATATTTTTCATCTTCTTTCTCAATTTGGAAAGATCGCTTTGATTGAGTTTATCGATTTTTGTTCTTACTAAAACGGGTTTTATATTTCTTTCGAAACAGGTTCCGATCAGTTCGAGTTCCTCTTCCGGAAGTTCTCTTTGAGAATCACAAACTAAAAAAAGACATTTCAAATCCTTCGCGAGATTCAAATAATCCATCAAAAGACCCATCATCGCTTCGTGATCCTTATGTGAATTGGCCGAATAACCGAAACCGGGTAAGTCGACGAGATATACGGAATGATTTACAAAAAAGAAATTGAGTAACTTGGTTTTGCCGGGAGTGGAAGAAACTTTAGCGAGGGATTTTCTTTCGAGAATTGCGTTGAGCAAAGAAGACTTACCGGCATTGGAACGACCCGCGAACGCGATCTGGGGAACCCCTTTGGTTGGGATCTTGCTCGCTTCCCCATAAGACGCGTTGAACTCGACGTCTTTGAAGAACGGTTCGTCCTTTTTTTGAGGATCCTCGCTCATCTTCCGGGCTCCTGAGAGTCAGGTAAAATCTCTACTTCCCTGTCCGCCACAATGTCTCCTATCCTCGGATCCCAAAGGCTCAGACAGATCACATCAACTTTCCCCTCCCCATAAAGTATGGGTAGCATTTTTCTAACCGGAACAGGAATCTCTTTCTGTCTGAGGATTTCGGAAATTTCTATACTCATCCCGTTTTTGCGAATTTTGGCGCCGGGAGGGCATACTTCCGGAATCAATCCGGGAGGAATTTTCTTTTGATTTCCGTTCCAACGAAGAATCATTTCTTTCGGTTCGAATCTAAATTCTTTTAAAGAAAGAGAATTTTTAGGAATCAAATAAAGATCCGAAGATATCGACTTCCAAAACCAAGCTTCTTTGTTTTCAAGTCCGAAAGAATTCTCCCTCTCCAAACATTCGACGAGATCCTGAAAGAAATTTCTTGTGATCGGATGTAAACCTAAGGAACGAAGATAACGATCTATAAAGAATTTTCTTTCCCTTTGCGAAAGATCGCGTAGAACCCAAACGTTGATTTTTAAATACGAAGGGATTTTTTCCGGTCCGTTTTCCTTCGGAAAAATTTTCGGAGCCGGTTTCTCCATTCTATGAAAGTTTTTATAAATACGATCCGGGTCCGCGCCTTCCTGCATCAGAAGAGGAACGATGGAATTTCGAATTCTATTCCTTAGGTATTCGTCGCTTTGATTGGATTCGTCCTCGAAGATCGGCCAAAACTCGGATTGAAGAATCGTTTTGATTTCGTCTTTCGTAAATGCGAAGAGAGGACGAAATCGATTTTTTTCGAACCAACCTAATGTGCGTAAGGAATTCCAACCTCCGCCGCGGATCAAATTCAAGAGGATCGTTTCCAGATAATCGTTGGAATGATGACCCGTAACGATATAACCTTCGTATCGATTTGCGATCTTTTCCAAATCCTTATACCGAAATGCACGTCCGGTTTCTTCCAGGGTTTTTCCGATCTTACGTGATAAAGTTGGAATATTCTTTTTTTTGAATTCTTTTGGAAACGGAAACGTGGTCTCCGCGTATTCCAGGATTTTTTTTTCCTGTTCCAGATTGAATCGAATCGAATGATCGAGATGATAGATACACGGAGCGGGGATTTTTTTTTCGATCCAAAGCCAAAAGTAAAAATGGAGCAAAAGAGAAGAATCTTTTCCTCCGGAATAGGATAAAACGGCCGGACGAGATAGGATCATTTCGTGAAAAGGAACGATTCTTTTCCATACCGTATCGAAAATCTTTCGTGTGGATTCGGAGATCTTGTCTCTCATCAGGATTCGCAAATGCAGGTTTAACGGAGTCTTCGGATTGCGGCAAGAGTAATATCGTCCATCTGTTCTTGGTTTCCCGTAAATTTGCGGATTTCGGAAACGATACCGTCCAACATCGCTTGTAAGGGTTCGGCTTGAAACTGGAGAATGGATTTTTTAAATCGATCCGATTCGAACTGAATTCCGTCCTGATCGGATGCTTCTAAAACTCCGTCCGTGCACATGATCAGAAGATCTCCGACCTGCATTCTAAACTGATTTAGATTTTCGAATTTGGAAATATCGGGATCGATTCCCAAGATGATTCCGCCCGTCGAAATTTCTTCGATCTGTCGGGTAGAAGCCTTATAAAGATAAAGATTTCCTTGTCCAGCGCCGCTGAACGAAAATTCGTTCCGGTTCATTTCCCATTTGATTACGGTCATCGACATGAATCGCGGCGAAGTGGAATCGTTGTAGTTTTGAAAGATATACGTGTTGACCGTGTTTACGATGTCCCAAGGACTTACTTTTTTTCTTACAAGAGAATGGATGATCGTCCTCACCGTTGCCATCACGATTCCCGCGGGAACACCTTTTCCGCTTACGTCTCCGATGCAGATCACCGTTTCGGTGTTAAACGGGTCGGTGATAAAATCGTAGTAATCTCCTCCAACGCCGCGCGCCGCAACCATCGTTCCTGCGAATTCGTAACCGGAATGTTCCGGCATCTTTCTAGGAAGCAAAGAACGTTGGAGTTCTTTCGCGATTTCGATTTCTTTATCGAGCCTTTCTTTTTGAGCTCTTTGATCGAATAGATGATAGTTCTGTATGGAAATTCCGGCTTGGATCGCAAACGCATTCAAAACTTCTAATTCTTCCGAATTGAATTGACGGTCCTTTCTTTTTCCTAAGATGACTACGATGTCCGATTTGTCCGTATGAACCACGGGAAGAATCGCGAGATTCAAACCCCACATCCCGAATTTTTCGAGTTCGGGAAAATCGGAAGACAGTGCAAGTTTGGATTCATTGAGTTCGAAAACTTCTTTGAGAAAAAACTCGTATCGATTGATCGGGAGGGACATTTCTCCGGGAATCGGTTCCAATTCCTTTCTAAGATTTCTTTTTTTGGAAGTTTCGGAAGATTCTTTTTCTTCCGAAGTCGTTTGTATTCTAACCTTAAACGTGGATTGTCTCGCCATATCCACGTCCATTCTGATTTCGGGACTTGTGATGTTTCCGGTTAAAAAATGTCCGAACAAAGTATGATTGTCTCTGTTCCATTCGAAAAGAGAATACAAATCGTTTTCTGAAAACTCGGTGAGCGAAAGAAGAATCACTCTAAAAATTTCCACCTTGTATTTGAATCCTAAAGAGGAAAGACGAAGCGCGGCGGAATGAAGCGATCTGAAATTTCGGGACTGGGTTTGAGAAACTTCGAAAAGAATTCTGTTTTTAAGTGTGACCGCAAATTGCGCGGCGATCAATTCCAGAAAGTAACGATCGTTTTCCGCCTTTTCGGGATCGTCGGTTTTATAATCGACGGAAAGAATTCCTAACACTTCCCCGTTGAGATGAATCGGAATCGCAAGCGAAGCAACGGTTCGATTGAGTCTCGCGTATTGTTTGAAATGTTTGTGTTTCTGATCAGCGAACTTATAATAAATCGATTTGCAATTTTCGATACATTCGGTTAAAGCCCCGTTGTCTTCGCCCTTTTTGATTTCGAAATGAAGCGCGACCTTGGAAAGGGAGGTCTTTTGATTTTTGACCGACATCACGGTCATCCGATCCAAACGAGGTTCGTAGATCATCACGCTTATGCCGGGAATTCCGAGTTTGTAAAACGCGAGAGAAGTGAAACTTTCGAGAAGGTGATTTAAGTTGGGGCTCGTGTTGAATAAGGAAAGAAATTCGAGCAAAACCTCGTTGCTAAAACTTGTATCCGTCGGCGGAGAAAGTCTGGGATTCTTTCTTTTTTCTAAAATCCATTCTCGGCCACAGGATCTGCAAAGAAATCGCCCGGCATGAAACATTCCCTCCGGCGTCTTAAATTCTGAGCAGAATGCGCAGGCCATAGACGCAAAATTATAGGGAATCCCATTTATACTGATACAAATTATTTATTAGATTGGTTAAAATTCGGTTAATTCTTATTAGAAAGGCCAAAATAGGCAAATGGAGAATTCTTACTTATTTGAAATGGGACAAAATCTTGTGAAATCGAGGCTAAATATTAATCAGCACACTTAAAAAAATCGCTCTAAAAATAAGCGCGGCGCAAAAAATCGATTGACCCCAAAAGTATCAAATCGCAAAAATTTTAAGCATGTCAGGATATGTGAAGCCAAGTCCATTAAGATCTATACAAGAAGTTGCAACCGCTATGAACTCAACTTTGGATCCGGATAAACTTCTGGATTTAATTCTAGAACGTTGCATCCAGATTTGCGAAGTCGGTTCGGGCTCTCTGATGCTGATTAATGAAAAAGAAAATGTTTTGGATATCGTAACCTTTCGAGGTATGAATCCATCGATCCGTACGAAAGTTAAATTGAAGGTGGGAGAAGGAATTACCGGGATTGTAGCCGCTTCCGGCGAAGGTATGATCGTCAGCGACGTAACCGCCAATCCACATTACATTTCCATAAAGGACGATATTATGTCCGAACTCGCGGTCCCTATGATCGTCGAGGATGTAGTGATCGGAGTTATCTCCCTAGATTCAAGCCGCAAAGGCGCTTTCAACGAAGAACATTTGGAGATCATTTCGACGCTTGCCAATCAGGCCGCGCAGATCTTCAAAAACCTGCAGATTTTCAGACAACTCGAACAGAAGAATAAAATTCAACAGGTGTTGATCGATATTTCAAGAACCGTTACTTCCACGTTGGTTCTTCAGGAAATTTTCGAAGACATCATGGATCGTCTGGAAAAATCCTTAAACCTCGAGCGGGGAAGTATCGTTCTTTTCGAAGCCGAAAAAGCGATCTTAAGACTCGAGGCCGCTTCCGGTTTAACCGCCGAAGAAATGGAGAAGGGAGTTTATCTTCCCGGCGAAGGAGTTACCGGAAAGGTTTTTGAAACCGGAGAACCGATCATCGTTGAATCGATCGCAAACGACGAAAACTTTTTGAATCGTGTGGGCAACGCCGCGCACTTCAAAAACAATCCGGAGAACGTTAGTTTTCTCGCGGCGCCGATCAAATCGGATACGGACGTTCTCGGAGTCGTAAGCGTTTACTTCGTTCACAAAAAATACATAGACTTAAAAACTTATTTAGACTTTTTGCAAGTAGTTGCGTCCGTCATTTATCAGGCGATTCGGATTCAAAAACTGATCGACGAAGAGAAGAGAGAAATCTCGAGAGAGAACGTTCTTCTCAAACGCGAACTCAAGAATAAATACAAGTTCGGATCTTTGATCGGAAAATCCAAGCCGATGGAAAAACTTTTCGAGATGATCCATCTTGTTTCGGATTCCCGCGCATCCGTTTTGATTACGGGAGAATCCGGAACGGGTAAGGAAATGATCGCGTCTGCGATTCACTACAATTCTTCCCGCGCCGATAAACCGTTTATCAAGATCAATTGCGCCGCGATTCCGGAGAATCTTCTCGAAAGCGAACTTTTCGGTCATAAGAAAGGATCGTTTACCGGCGCAGTCGCGGATAAAAAAGGAAAGTTCGAGATGGCCGATACGGGAACGATCTTTCTGGACGAGATCGGTGAAATGGATCTCAATCTTCAATCCAAGTTGTTGCGCGTTCTTCAGGAAAAGGAAATCGAAGCGGTCGGTTCGGTGAAACCCAAAAAGATCGACGTAAGAATCATCGCCGCAACGAACGCGGACTTGGAGGAATTGATCACGGAGAAAAAATTCAGACCGGATCTTTTTTACAGGCTCAACGTCGTGAATATGGTAACTCCTCCGTTGCGTGAAAGAGCGGATGACGTTCCACTTTTGATCAATCACTTTATCGCGAAGTATTCGGAAGAGAACGGAAAGAAAATCACCGGAATCACGAGAGAAGCTCATAAACTTCTCATGAACTATAGTTGGCCCGGAAACGTTCGAGAGCTTGAAAACGTAATCGAACGCGCGGTTGTTCTTTCTCAGTTGGAGATGTTGGACATTCAGGATTTTTCCGAAATCAACGGACGTCTTCTTTATGGAGACGAAGAGTTCGATCCCGAAACCGGAGACGCAGAGTCTTCCGTCGAAATCGCGAATTCAAGATTCTCTTCTTCTCATTTGGATGCTCTGGACGGAAGAGCGATCGAAGTTGTTGTGGGAGAAGTGGAAGCTCGTTTGATCAAGTATGCGATGAAAAAATTCAAATACACAAAAACGAGAGTCGCTAAGTTTTTGGGAATCAACCGAAACACTTTGGATAAAAAAATCAAGGATCTTAAAATCGATTATTGATTTTGGAAAAATGTAGGAACTCCTGCGAATCTACGGAATCGAATTGAATCTTAGTCGATCCCGATCGTATGAGTTCCTACAATCTCCCGTAAAATTTTGAGCCCCACCCTGAATTGGGCGGTGGTGGAGTGGTGGCGGGAAAGAATCGGGAAATTTTCCTTTAACAGAAAAATCCTCACCGGTCACTCGAAAACTCTCCTTCTTGTCGGAGCATTCCGAATTTTATGTCACGCCCTGAGCCTTTCTTTTCGGACAAAAAATAAGTATGAAATTCTTCTAAAACGTCTAAGAATAGTATTTCATTCTATTGAATGCGGTTCAAACACGATCGAATTTTCGATATTCTTCCTTTCCTTTTTTTGATTGAAGATCGTTTTTGATTTTTCAGACGCTCAAAATTCGTTTTCAAAATTCTTTTGGTAAAAATATAAATCTGGTTAGGTGAACTAGGATGCTTCAAACTTCGGAAAATAAAACTTCGTTGAGCACGCATAACTTCTACAAATACTTACCCGCGCTTTCTTCCTTTACGGATATCATCGAATCTTCCAATTATTTTACCGTTCCCGACGATTGGAATTTGGTCATCACCGATGTGGTGAATTCTTCCGATGCGATTCGAAACGGAAACTACAAGGACGTGAACATCGCAGGCGGCGTCACCGCGATGGCGGTTTCCAATCTGATGGGCGATATGGATTATCCGTTTCTATTCGGAGGAGACGGGATGACCTTGTTGCTTCCCGATAGCGTTCTTCCCGGTGTGAAGGATATTTTGTTTTCGATCAGGGAACTCGTAAAAAACAATTTCGGTTTAAAACTCAGAGCTGGAATCGTAAACGTCGGCGATTTAAAAAGAACCGGAAAAGAATTAAAACTTTGTAAACTAAAGATCTCCGATTTTTACAACCAAGCGATTCTTACCGGAAGCGCGTTGGACGTCGCCGAAACTTTTGTAAAGAACGACGATTCCACAAATCCTTATATCATACCCTTAACGCACAAAACGAAGGTCAAACCGGACTTTACCGGGTTCACTTGTAGATGGCAGGACATCCCGAGCCACAGAGGTGAAACGGTTTCGTTTATCATAAAGATGAATTCTCCGAGCGCGGCTTCCGATCAGGAATTGCTCAAAATCATTTTGGATCAGGTGGGAACTTTATTGGGGAACGATACGGACATTCATCCACTCAAAGAGGAAGGAATCAAAGTCGACATGTCCGGAAAATACTTCAACAAGGAAGCGACCGTTCACGCGGGAAGTAAAAAAGGAATTCTCCATTTTCTGAAAATGCTCAAAATCAAAATCGAAGGATTCGCCGTAAATCTTGCGATCAACACACAATGGAAGTTCGGACCGAAAGTCAACGGAATGGAATTGAGAGAATTAAGAAAATCGCAAGTGATCGCTTCCGATTTCAGGAAATACGACGGAACCTTGAAGATGGTAGTCGCCTGCGATTCGAATTCGAGAGAGTTGTTCCTAAAATTTTTGGACGGTCTTTACAAAGAAGGAAAACTTTTTTACGGATTTCATGTTTCCGATAGAGCTTTGATGACCTGCGCTTTACACGAAGGTTCGGTTCGTGAAGTTCACTTCGTCGACTCCGCGGACGGAGGTTATACTCTTGCGGCGATTGGACTTAAGGAACAAATCAAAGCTTCAAGAAGCTGAACCGAGTTTAACTTAATTTTATTTTCCAGTTATCGTCGAAGAGTTTATAGTTGCAGGTAAGCTCTTCTCCTTTGTGGATCAATCTTGTAGCGCTGTCTTGTCCCATCGGATTGGTTTTATCGCTCGTAAAATCTTCCTTTGTGTTCGGGTCGTCGCTGTGATTCATGAACTTCGAGTTATCGGAACAATAAAACCATTTGTCTTCGGTCTGATAAGAATAAGTGCGAAACATTACTTGAACGGAAGGGGGAAGAGAATTCAACTCTTGGTCGGTGATGACCCAAACCGTTTTAGGATGATACTTCCAAATCAATTCTCCTTTTTGAATATCCCGGCCCGCAAAAAGACCGAAGCCGCCGATCGGAGAGTCGGCGATATAAGTGGGTACTAAAAGCATTGGAAGAATGTAAATTAGGCCGGAAAAAAATTGCAAGTAAGAAACGTAATTCTTACAGAACCATCGCCTGTTGTTCCGGTTCGGGAACCGAAAATCTTTCGAGTTTTCCGTTGCGCATTTGAAAAACCTGATCGGCTTCGCGGATTGTGGAAAGTCTGTGCGTAACCGAAATCACGGTTCTACCTTCTCTCAACAACGAAAGGGTTTTCATGATTCTCGCTTCGGTAACCGGATCCAGGGAAGAAGTCGCTTCGTCCAAAAGCAGAATTTTCGGATTTCTCAAAAAGGCCCTTGCGATCGCGATTCTTTGTCTTTCACCGCCCGAGAGTTTTGTTCCACGATCTCCCGCGTTCGTTTCGTAACCCATCGGCAAGGAAAGAATCATCTCGTGAATCTCCGCTCTTTTCGCGGCTTCGATCACTTCTTCGAGTGTCGCGCTCGGTTTTCCGATTCGAATGTTTTCGAAGATGGTCGTATTAAAAAGAAACGTTTCTTGGAACACAACTCCGACCAAGGATCTCACAGAACTTCTCGATAAGGAATTGAGATCGGTTCCGTCGAAAAGAATTCTTCCTTCGTTCGGTTGAACCATTCCCAATAGAAGTTTGATGAACGTGCTTTTACCCACTCCCGAACCGCCTACGATCGCGGTATAACTTCCTTTAGGAATGGTCAGAGTAATGTCGCTCAGATTTTTCGATCTTCCCTTGTATCTGAAGTGAACGTTCTCGAAATGAATCGCTTCTTTCAATTCGGGAATGGAGGATTCTTCGGGATCCGATTCGAAAACGGGAGCACGCAATAATTCTAATATTCTTTTTGCGGAGCCGCTCGCGTGATTCAACGCAGGTAAATACTGGGAAAGATACAAAAGAGAATAACTTAAGTTTAAGAACGGAGGTAGAAACGCCGCCAACGTTCCTATGCTAAGAGCATTATGATATGCGAATGTAGTTCCAACGAGCAGTAGAACTCCCTGTAAAAGAAGAATTCCAGAGCCTGCGGAACGTTCGAGATAAGAATTCGTCAAGCCGAGCCGGAGTGAAACCTGAAACAATTTTTCACAGTTATTCTTAAAACGACTGAAGAAATAATCGCTCAGATCGTAAGCACGGATCAGGTTTTGAGCGGAGATGGATTCTTCCACCAAGCTGAGTACTTGAGCTTCTTCTAATTTTCTTGTGTAACTGATTTCAGTGGACTTGCGAGACAAAAATCCCGGACCTAAAAAACTGATCGGCCAGATCAACAAAGCGATCAACGCCAACTTCCAATCCAATAAGAAAAGAAGAATGGTTCCGAAGATCGCTTCCAACAAAGGACCAAGTCCCCAGGGAATAAACGCAAGCAACGCGTGTTCCAACGCCGCGAGATCGTTGAAAAATCTTGAAAGAATATCTCCGAGTTTATTGTTCGAGAAAAAATCCAAACTCAATCGATCCAGATGTTCGTACATCTGCAGTCTTAAGTCCTGTATGATTCTCGCGGAAGCCCAGTTGTAAAGATAATCCCTTACCGTTCCAAGAATCGCAAAGGTAATCGTTCCGATCGCGAGATAAGCGCCGATCCAATAAAGAGCGCTTTGATTTCGATTGATCAAAGCTTCGTCGATTAAGTATTTAAAACTGAAAGGAATGCTCGCGTAAAATCCGATTTCGAAACAAAGAAGTCCGATGATGACGAAAATTCTTCCCTTATATTTTTTTACAAAACGGAATAACCCGAAAATTAAAAGACCCGGCGCGCCTTCTCCATCCGAATTTGGTTTTTCCTTTTTCGGATTCGGGGCTTTCCATTTTTTAGCTGAACCCTTTTCCTTTTCATGAGGAAGAGGTTCCGACTTTTGGATCAGTTCCGGATTGTATTCGAGGGGTCTTTTCATACCATTTTGGAAAAATAGCGTCCTTTTATTTTCGGCAAATATCTTTCATTTCCACTCTACTTTGACTGTTTTTCCGCGAAACTCCGAGGCAAGAATTTTTCAGCTCTAAGGAGACAGAATACTCCCGGAAAAGAGTCGTTTTTTTTGAAACGTGCAATTATCTTAGTAAGCAGGTCTAAAGAATGATTCAATTTCACTACAAAGAGAACGACGGGCTTTATACGGTTACGTTAAAAACTTCCGAAACGGCTCCTGGTACTCTTCACAAAATGGTGAAAGCGATGTTTTTTATGGGCTGGGAAATCGTATCCGGTGATATAGAAACGATCCAAGAGAACGGGCAATTTTTTAGTTACGACGTTTTTACGCTGAAGTCTGAGGAAACGGATTCCAAGATCAAAGCTTCTAAGTTGGGAATTCTTATGTCTTCCGTGTTTACGGAAGATTCCGCTTTGGAAGAGATCATTCACCATTCGAGCGAAATCGATCTTAGAAATACGTATCATCTCAGTACGGATTCCAAATTGGAATTCAACGACATAGAAATGGGAACGAAAACCAAATTCACGCTCGAGGCCCCGGACCGTAAGGGACTTCTTTACTTTGTTACGGGAGTTCTTAAAGAAAACGGAATTAACATTCATTCAGCTACAATTCGGACGGATCGAACAGGAAATCGTGCTCAAGACACGTTTATACTTTCCGATGTTAAAGGTAGCGGTTTTTCCGGAACTTCTTTAGAAGATAGAGTGAGCCGGAATATACTCGAAATTAGTTTGAATTCTTCTTGGAAGTAATTCGTTAAATAATTTTTTTTCGTCTCTTATAAAAAATATTCGGTGCAAACGATTTATTCCCGCCTTTTAATGGATTAAGAATGGAATTCTTGAGCGGCTATTTTAAGCTACGTTAGTTCGCATTACCGCACTCAAAAAATAAATTTCAGATTTACGACGATTCTCATGGATGCCCAAAAAGACTTACAGAAGTTCGACTTTACAGAAGAAATCATTCAACACTTCAAAATCAACAGCGTTATTCCGGTCGATTTCTATAATAGAAACGGGCAGATCCTGATTCATAAAAAGGAAAACGCGAACGGCGACGACATCACCAAATTATTAAAGTTCGAAAGTCAGGGGATTTACTTTTTAAAATCGGAATTCGAAAAGATTTCCGGAGGGAAACAAAGCGCCGGACCGAACAGCGTAAACGGCCGGGACGTAAGTTTTTCAAAGCTGGTCAACGCGGACTTAACCGTAGGGCTTGCCAAGGACGCTTCGAGCTTTCTCGCCGAACTCAAAAAGTTTCCTCTCAACGGAAGCCAAGTAAGAAATCTCAACAAATCCATCGATGGAATATTAGAAGATTTTAAATCCACTCCCGATATGGAAAACGGTTTGGTGAATATCATCGAAGTGATGAGTAGCGCCGGTGTTCCCATGGATTCGGAGATATTGACGAAACGTACCGTGATCTCGATGGCGATGAAGGTAAGGGCCGGGAAGGCGTTTACCAAGGTCGATATGGAACAGAAGAAATTGGATCAGATGAACCTGATGATGTCTTCTTATCTTGCGGACGTGGGTTATACTCAGATGAAAATTCCTTCTCAAAAGGATTTGAAAACGGAAGAGTTCGAGTATATCAAAAACCATCCGATCATCAGTTATCTTATGGTGGCCAATCTTCCGGACTTGGACGATACGATTAAGACCTTGGTTTTAAATCATCACCGCCCACACAAGGGCGAGGGGATGAATAACAATTATCCTCAGCCCAAGGTTCTCGTTCAGAAGCTCAACGTGTATAAGGAAAAATACAAGGACGATCCTAAGAGAACCGTTTTGGTCGCGGACATTCAAAAACAAATCCGTAATATTCTTACCAACAATCTTCCTATGGAAGACATCGGCGCCATTTCCATCGCGGGAGAATTCGCATCATTGACCACGAGACAGGAATGGAGAGATCCTTTCGAACCGTTAGTGGCGATGAAGTTGATTTTGAATAACAGCTTTTTTGCATATAATGAAAAAACTTTAAGGGATTTTTACGATCATATCGGATTGTCGCTTTGCAACAACCAACCTTTCATCCGAGAAGGGGACTTCGTAATCGTTGTGACTCAGGATTCCAATCAGAAAGTCTTTTTCGAAGTTTGTATCATCCGCGAAATGTATCGAACTCAAATTCGTCCTATGTTGGAAAGAATCGGAACCATACGACCCAATTTCAGCAACATGGGTAAATTGAGAATTTCCGGATTCGATATTACCTCTTTGAAACTGGATCGTAGAAAGGCCGTTTACAATCTGGAAAAAAATCAGGACCCGAGAAGGATCGTCTACGTTCTCGACCCGAATATGGACGCGCGTCTTTACGAAGAGCTGACCAAACAAACCGGAGAAATTCCGAAAGAAAGCGCCTGATTCCTTAAGGGGACGCGTGCGAATCTTTCGTTTGCGTCCGTTTGTTACAAAGTAATCTCAATCCCGTCAAAAACCCTTCCGAATTTAACGCGATCTCGCTCTATAAAAACACGACGATTCGAAACGTTTCATTTCGATCGTTTGGAAATAAATTCTTGAGCGGTTTTTCTTGAAACAAACCGAATTTGAGTTAAGATGTACGTTTAATAAATAATTTTTTTCCAGTCCGATCACGTATATCGCAAGAAAGGATTGCTAGAAAGTTCTATGGTACGCGATTCTTTTCGAAACGCAAATAACGGTATTTTATTATATGAATTCTAATATGAGCAATCATTCACATTCTGTAAGCTCCGTAAATAAAGAACTTTTGGAAAAGTTCGAGTTCAACTCGGATGTGATCAAAAGTTTTATCAGTCAGAGCGAGATCCCCGTTGATTTTTACAACAAGAACGGGCAGATTTTGATTCATAAAAAATCGGACGCTTCGGAAGAGGACGTGACAAGACTTCAAAAATTCGAAAGTCAGGGAATCTATTTTCTCATTTCGGAAAAAGACAAGTTCGTTAAACCGAAACAACCCGACAACGTTCACGGAAAAGAAGTTTCTTTCACGAAACTCGTCAACGTGGATCTAACGATTACTCTTGCCAGAGAAGCTTCGGATCTATTGGAGGAACTCAAACACTACCCTCTCAATAGCAATCATATCCGTATGGTTCAGAAGGGCATAGACGATATCCTCATGGATTTTAAATCGAGTTCGGATATGGAACTCGGACTTGTAAACGTGATCGAAGTGATGAGACAGGCGGGAATCAAAGCGGATTCCGAAATCATGACCAAACGTACCGTGATTTCGATGGCGATGAAACTGCGAGGAATGAAGGCCCTCAGTAAAACCGATAACGAGATTCAAAAGACGAAACAATTCAACGTTATGCTCGCTTCTTATATGGTAGATATCGGCAAATCGAGAATGAAACTTCCGAATCACACCAATCTTCGTCCCGAAGAATTCGATTACATCAAAAACCATCCGATCATCAGTTATCTTATGATCGGAAATTTAAACGGAATCGATTCGGACGTGAAGGCCGCAGTGCTCAACAGTCATAGAACGTATCGTGGAGAAGGTCTAAACAACAATTATCCTTCCACGAACATGATCATCCGCAAGTTGACCGAATACCTTCAGAAATACAAAGACGACAAGACGAAACAGATTCTGATCGAAGACATTCAAAAACAAATTCATCATATTCTCAGCAATACGTATACGGACGAAGACCCGGGAATCATTTCGATTTCGGGAGAATTTGCGTCGCTGAGTTCGGATCAGGATTGGCGTCCGGCTTACGACGCGCTAACGTCGATGAAGTTGATTCTTAACAACAGTTTCTTTTCGTATAACGAAAAGATCGTTCGAGACTTTTTTGATCTGATGGCACTCAGTCTTTGCGAGAACCGAAGCGTTCTCAATCCCGGAGATTATATCATCGTCGTTTCGATGGATTCTCAAAGAAAGGTTCACTTTGAAACCTGCGTCATCAAGGAAATTTACAGACATCAAACAAGACCGCTTCTGGAAAGAATCGGAACGATTCGTCCCGTCATCACGAACAAAGGTAAGATCAAGATCGAAGGTTACGACCCTCATTCTTTCCGTCAGGATAAAAGAAAAGCGGTGTTCGATTTGAACAACAGCATGGATCCGAGAAGAGTGATTTACATCATCGATCCCGAATTGGAGCCGAACCTTTACGAAAAAGTGGATCAGAGTTTCCGAGGTACTGCTCCGCGTTCTGTCGCTTAAGAGAAAACCAAAAGATTCTTTTAGAAACTCGCTTTATCCCTGAGCTTTATCCTGTTTTCGTGGTATTATGCCTTCTAGTTGGGGAAAAATCTTTAAAGTCAGTACGTTCGGAGAATCTCACGGAGAATCCGTGGGAGTGGTTGTCGAAGGAGTTCCTGCAGGAATCCCCATTCGTTTAGAAGAAATTCAAAAAGACTTAAACCGAAGAAGACCGGGTCAAAGCAATCTTACAACTCCTCGAGACGAGACCGATACGGTTCGAGTCGTATCCGGAGTTTTCGAAGGAAAAACGATCGGGTCTCCGATCGCACTCATCGTAGATAATCAGAATACGATCTCCAAAGATTACGAAAATCTTAGAACTACGTTTAGACCTTCTCACGCGGATTACACATATCAAGTGAAGTACGGTTTTCGCGCTCACGTAGGCGGCGGTCGTTCTTCCGTCAGAGAAACGATCGGTCGCGTTGCGGCGGCGGCCATCGCAAGAATGATACTCAAGGACGATCTCGGAATCGAAACCGTCGCTTGGGTCGATTCGATCGGAACGGTTCAATCGACAATCGGAGAAAAATATCCGAAGTCCAGGGAAGAAGTCGATCAAAACGAAGTTCGTTGCCCCGATGAAGCCAGCGCCAACGAAATGCGAAACCTGATTCTCAAGATGAAAGAAGCGGGAGACAGCGTCGGAGGAGCGATCAAGTGCGTGTCCTACAATCTTCCTCCAGGATTGGGAGATCCCGTTTACGACAAATTAGACGGAGATCTTGCCAAAGCCATTCTTTCCATTCCGGCTTGTAAGGGATTCGAAGTGGGTTCCGGATTTTCGGGAACACTTTTAACGGGAAGCGCGCATAACGATGAATTTTATGTGGAAGAAGGAACCGGAAGAGTCAGAACCAAAACGAACAATTCCGGCGGACTTCAGGGCGGAATTTCAAACGGGGAAGAACTCGTGATCCGTGCGGCGTTTAAACCGACTTCTACGATATTTAAGAAACAGAATACGGTAACTCTAAAGGGAGAAGAAACCACACTCGAAGCAAAGGGTCGTCACGATCCTTGTGTTCTTCCCCGAGCGGTACCGATCATCGAAGCGGTCGTCAACTTGGTACTCGTGGATGCGTATCTCTATCAAAGAGCGATCAATCCTCAGTGGTTTCAAAAATGGGCGAACGTCCCCGATTATTACAAAGACTTAGAACTTTAAGAATCAGTCTCAAAATGGACGGATGTTTTTCAACTTCCGTCCAAGCGAAACTCCAAGAACAAAATTCCACGGCCTATGGAGAATTTAGAAACAGGTTGCCAGAATGAGAATGGTACGTTTCTATAGAATTGTTTCCCAGTACCGGGTTTAATCAAAAGGATGATTCCATGGTAAAAATCAAGATCGACGGAATCGAGTATGAGGTGGATGAAAAAAAGAACCTCATATCGGCGGCTAAAGATGTCGGCATCGATATTCCTTTCTTCTGTTATCACCCAAAACTTTCCATCGTGGGCATGTGTAGAATGTGCCTTATCGAAATCGAGGGAGTTCCGAGACTTCAAGCGGCCTGCAACACAAAGGTAACGGAAGGTCTTTCCATATTCACGAAAAACGATCGTATCAAGGAAGCCCGTGAAGGCACGATGGAATTCCTCTTGGCCAATCACCCCTTGGATTGTCCCGTATGCGACAAAGCGGGCGAATGTCAGCTTCAAGACAATGCGTTCAAGGAAGGAAAGGGCAATTCCAGATTCACATTAGAAAAACGGAATGTTCCTCAGGAAGAGATCGGAACAAATCTAATCATCAACCATAACCGTTGTATCGTATGTTACCGTTGTGTTCGTTTCGAAGAGGAGATCGTGGGAGAATCCAATCTCGGTCTGTTCGAACGCGGATATCATTCCATCATCGGTCTTGCAAAGAATGAACCGATCCAACACAACTTTCAAGGCGCACTCGCGGATCTCTGTCCGACCGGAGCGCTTCTCAACAACAAAACCTTATTCAAATCGAGAGTTTGGTGGTATAAAAACGCCGAATCGATCTGTCACGGTTGTAGCACGGGTTGTAACATTACGACGAACGTAAGAGATAATAAAATGTATCGTTATATGCCTCGAATCGACGAGGAAAAAGATATGTATTTCCTCTGCGACAAAGGACGTTTTGATATCGATTGGTTGAACGAGAATCGTTTGTTTGCGTATTATCAAAACGGAAACGCATCCGAAAGTCTCGCGGTATTGCCTGCGATCGCGGAAAAAATCAGAAACGCGAACAAAATCGCGATTCTCGGCGGAGCGAGCGAATCGAACGAAAACTTAAAATCCATTCTTCAAAGTGTGGAATCTTTCGGAAAATCGGTTATCTTAGAAGCGAGAGTTCAAGACGTTCAATACAAGGCGCCTGAACAAAAAGACTTTTTGATGACCACGGATTTAAGACCGAATACGAGAGGAGCTGTCGATGTCGGATTCGTTTCCACGCAAGGGATCGATGCGATTCGCAAATCCGTCGAATCCGGAGAAATCGATCTGGTTTTCGTGATTCAGGAGAATCGAAAAGAATTCTTATCCTCTATTTCGTCTAACGTAACTCTTGTGGCGTTGTCCACCAACCTGACCGAAGGAATTTCGGAAGCGGCTTATGGAGTTCCGATTCAAACGTTTGCGGAACAATCCGGTTCGTTTACCAATAAGAACGGATTGAATCAGCGTTTTCAAAAGGCGATGGATCCGCCGAAAGGTTTGTTGAGTTCCGGTTCCGTTTTCCAAAAACTCGCCGAGTTACTCAAAGAATCTGCTTCTTCTCCAAAGGAGGTTGGCGTTGGGAACCGTTAACGTAGTAAGAGTCGCAAGTCGTCATAAACTTTCCTGGTATGAAAAATTCTATTTTTATTCCATCGGAAAAGGACTTTGGATCACTCTCAAACATTTTATCAAGGCCGCGATTTTAAGAAAAGCGGTAACGATAGAATTTCCCGAAAAGAAACGAAAGTATTCCACTCGATTTCGCGGAATGCATACGATGAAACGCGACGAACAAGGTCGTGAACGATGTACAAGTTGTTTCTGTTGTATGTGGATTTGTCCCGCCGACGCGATTTATATCGAAGCGGGAGAAGTGACTCCCGAAATTCAACACCTTCATCCCGAGGATAAATACGCTAAGAAATTCGAAATCGATTTGTTGCGTTGTATTTTTTGCGGAATGTGCGAGGAAGCTTGTCCGAAAGGCGCTATTTATTTGGACGGACCCGCCGAGATGGCGACCGATAACCGAGAAGATTTGGTTTTAACCAAAGAGAGAATGATGCAACTCGTAGGCGGACCGATTCTCGGAGAAAGATTATAAAAATTGAATGTAATATGGCAGATCTCCGATCAAAGGAGAATCTGCCTTAACGTTCTTTAACTGACTTTTTGTTTTAGATATTGATTCTGTCTTGCGACATCCAATTTATTTTCTAAAAAAGAAACCGCAGAATCAATGTCCTCGTTCGAAATTGCGGGATACTCCCTGAGAATTCCTTTTCTAGACATTCCAGCCAATAACAAATCTAAAATTTCCAAAACCCGAACTCCGGTTCCCTTAATGAAGGGTTTACCGCCCAGATAACCTGGGATTGTTTCTATCGAAGTAAACTTGTCGTTACTCATATATACCTTTAACAATAGGACCCGACAAAATTTGTAACGGAAAAAAAATTTATCGAAATCGAGTCGTACTTTTTTCAATTTCGTATACTATCTTTTTCGAAAAGAATGCCCTTTTGTTACCGGGAATTCCCAAAAAACTTACGAGCGTTTCCGCATCATAAAGTAAGAATCATTTCTTAATGAGGAATTATTTGGTCGAATTGCTCGAGGAGGAAGTGGACGAAGAAGCGTTAGCCGGGCATTCCGGATGAATCGCCACACAAGAAAGTAAAAGAATCGCAGGTTGGCTGTTGCAGAAAGTCGTTATGGGTTTGTCGGTGCTCGTTTGATTCAAAGCGCAGTATGTGATGATTTGTTCAAAACAGTCGCTTTGCTTTTTGGATCTTTGGGAACACGCAGAATCGCGGGCCTTGAAATCTTCAGCGGCACATTGAAGTTGGATCAGGATTAGAATGCCCAAAAAGACCGATTTTCTTTGTTGATATGACATAGTTTTCGGGCAAATCGTAAAAAATGGCCCGTTCTAAATTCTTTTTTGTGCTTTTAGAATCGGAATTTACCTGAAGAATTGCAAAAAGCCCAGGTTCACCGGCATTTTCTCAATGGTTCAATCCGATTCTACAGATTTTTCGATTTTATACGAGGAAAACCACCGAACCGTATATCACTTCCTTCTCAAAATTTCCGGTGATCCGGAGGTGGCCGAGGATCTTACTCAGGAAGCTTTCTTAAAAGCGTTTACTTTTTTCGACAAATTCGATTCTAAGATCGCTTCTTTCAGTACGTGGACTTGTTCTATAGCAAAAAATTTATACTTCAAGCATTATAATAAACAGAAAAAAGAGTTCGGGAACCTAAGTCTTGGCGATTTGGTCACTGATATAGAAGTAAATCCGGAAATTCCGGAAAATTTAGAGAAAGCTTTTTTAGAAAAAGCGATAAAAGATTCAATTGAGAGTCTTCCTGAGCCGGAAAAAAGTATAATATTATATAAGGAATTGGAAAGGAAAACTCTGAAAGAAACCGCGCAAGCTTTGGGAATTTCAGAAAGAACGGTAAGTAGAAGGTTGATTTCAGCCGTCTCTTTACTCAGAGCCCAAATGGAAAAAAAAGGACACCAATTCTAAGATTTTCTACAATGAAAGCAAAAGTAGACAACATAGAACGTTTTGAAGATCTCTTAGGGAGATACCTATACGGTGAACTCGATGCCGAAGGTAAAAAAGAGCTTCTTCAATTTGTGATCAAAAACGAGAAAGCTCGTTCTATGTACCAATCCTCTACTCGGGTCAATTCGGTTTTGTCCTATGCACTTTCCGATTCCGCCGAAAAATCCGAATCCGGACGTAACGGAAAAATATTAAACTTTCCGAATGTTATTTTTAAATCCCGTCCCTTGACTTCCGGTCTCGCCGTAGCGGCCGTACTTTTAATCGCGGGAATTTCCTTCTGGTTGAGTTACGGAACCTGGTCCGATACGAAACTCGAACAAGCATTTATCAATTCTTACGGAGATTGTAAGATCGACGGCGTCGCTTCCCAACCTGGGGCGAATCTTCTCGATCGCAAATTGGTTTCCGGAAATTTTTCGATCTGCGAATTTCAAGTCGAAGGTACGAAGAGCGTCGCTGTTCGTATGTTACCCGGTTCTGAAGTTTCGGTTACCGGTAATAAAAAATATTCTTCCTTAAACGTGGCACGCGGTTCCGTACTTGTGGATTCGATTCAAAACGAAACCGCCGGAGAAGGGTTGCTTGCGATTCTTTCTCCCGATGTAAGAGCGTTCCTTGTCGGGACGAAGGTCGTATATTCCAGAGAAGTCGGAGAATTGCATTCTAAACTCGATCTGGACGTTTTGGATGGTAAGGTGGAAATTGAAACCGGTCCTTCTATCGCTTTTGAAAAAACTGCGAATTCATTAACGGAAGAGGAAAGAGAATTTCTGAAGATGAACTTTCCGATTCTTTTTCAAAGTAAAAAGGTTCAGATCGTTCGCGGACAATCCCTTTCTTGGAAGGGAATTCCGGAGTCGAGTTTGAAGAAGATTCGTTCTCTTGAAAAAAGCATCGAAGAAGCGAAAGCAAAGGGCGAAAAACTGGAAGAGAGTTTTGTCTTTGCGTTGAATTCCGATGTTCGTAAACTCGGAAGCGAAAGTGTGGTTTCCATGTTTTCGATGGACGACGATCTGAATAAAAAGATTAAGAACATGCTTCCGAATCAGGAAAAGGATTTGGAAGAGAAATTCAAATCCATGGTCCGTTTCGCTCCTACCGATCTCAAACAGGTCGAAAAATTAAAGTCTTTGGTCGCGAAACTCGACAACACCGCCTTAATTCAGATTTTAAAGGATAAAAACCAACCCGATATCGAAAGGGTGATTCATTTCAAAGACGGTTCTCATGTGAAAGGTTTCGTTTATCAACACGAGAGTTTTTATATTCTTTTGAAAAACGATGGAAACCTTCTTTTCCCGATCGACGCAGTTGATTCGATCGATTTCGAATAAAAACCTATCTTGACTTTTGTATTCATGGGAGGATTTTTCGAAATCCATGAATTTTTCCGAATTGAAAAAGAACGTTCCGAATCCTTCTCCGAAATTCCGCACAGGCTTGTCCTTTTTTTTTGGCCGCGTTAAAACCTATTTTTTATATTCTCTTTTTATAATACTATTGTTCCGTTTTGATCAAAATCCATTGTTTGCGGATACGGTCGTTTTAAGAAACGGGGTCGAATACAAAAACGTTAAAACGAACTTGGGAAAAACCTCCCTCAAAATCCGAACGGAATCAGGTAGCACGTTCAATGTTCCGATCACCGCGATTAAATCGATCAAATCCATTCCCGTTCAGTGGGAAGAAAAACCCGGGGAGAATGGACCGGTCGAAGAAGTGGAAGCCGTTTCTGAAGAAGAGGATCAACCGGAAAATCCCACGACTTCAAACGAATCTTTGAACACACAAAACGATCCTACCTTTAAGAGTAGAACCGAAGCGGCCAAACTTTCGATTTTGGAATCTCTTCCGAGTTTGATTCCGGGTTGGTCGAATTTATACTTTTTAGGTTATCCTTCGCTCGGAGCGCTTTTCTCTTTGACCGAATTGTATTTGGTTCATCTGATTTCTCTTTATTCCAAACACAGTTCCGGTTATTATGAAGATCCTACTCATCTTGCCGCCGCTTACGTAAACTTGGATCCGAACGTTTCCAGTCAAAACCCAAAGTTTGCAAGTTTGGTTTTCGCTTACGAAAATTCTTTCTTGGTGAAAGATCCGATTAGCGGCGGTTATACGACTCACGATAAAGTTCAAGAAGGAAAAGAAAGATCCATCACAGGTTTGATTACCGTTTTATTGCTCGATTTTTCGATCACACAAATGCTTTCGATGAATGCAAAGTTCAATCCGCAAAAAAATATCGGAGCGGAGAAGGGTTCGTTTGATATTCGAGTGGGAGGACGGATGCGACCCGAGGCGGGAGAAATGGAATCTAAACTTTCTTTCGTTTTTTACTTTTAATCAAAGTGAGAATCGGGCCGTCCGAGTTTGAATCGGCGACCCTTAAGGTTTAACGCTGTTAAGCGGCTACGGAGTTTCTTCCCATTTTTCCAAGGAAGTAAAGAATTACGCCGCCGACTACGAGCCCGCCTCTGATCGCCCAACCGGTTGCGGTTCCCCAGTTGTCGATCCACATAAGAATTCTTAGATTGTAATTGAAAAAGCTCAACGCTCCCGAAGCGACTCCCGCAAAAGAAAGAAAAGCTCCGAAAGAAGATATTTTATCCTTAATCTGATCCATTGTAATTGCACCTCTTTGGTATCGAATGTTAAAGATTTAACAAATGGTTTCGGGTTTTTTCCCGGTGTTTAAATATTATTGCGAAGAGTTTCGGCTAAAATTCTTCCTTTGATAAAAAACTTGCGACAAAGCCCGAGTTTTTTAATTTTGACAGTCTAATCAAAGAACAGCAGGGGACGAAATTGGTTTCGACTGTTGTTGCCAGGGATTATGTGGCGTGTAGAGGTTGTAGGCTCCTCTCAAAACCTTCAAACAATAACCGCTAATAACGAATTAGCTTTAGCAGCTTAATCTCTGCTACGGAACCTTAGTTTTTTCTCTTGAATTCTAAACGTTCTGAAACTTATCAAGAGGCGGCTCTTTTGGTTTTCGGTTCCTAAAAGAGACTGTATTCGGGCCGGGTAGGAGAGAGAGTCCTGTCTGAGGGTTAAACTCTTTCCGAAATTTTATACACAGACTACACACGTAGAGGCTGATCTGGGGCGCAATAGGACGCGGGTTCGAACCCCGCCGTCTCCATGTTCTTTGTCTTATTCTTTCCTCATTACTTTATATTTGAACTAAATCCCCTTTTCCAAAGTCTGACTGAATAGAAAAGAACGTTTCGTTTTTATTTTTGGAGAAGGATATTGGAAACTAAAATCGCAATCTACTCGGACGTAGTTTGTCCGTGGTGTTATATAGGAAAAAAAAGACTAGAGGATGCGATTTCACTTCGAAAAAAGTCCCACCCCGATGATAACATTGAAATCGAATGGAAACCTTTCCAACTGAATCCCGATCTTGCTCCTGAAGGAGAGGATAGAGTTCTTCACATGACTAGAAAATTCGGTTCTATCGATCGGGTGAAGATGATGGTTCAAAGAGTTGCCGATATCGCACAAGCGGAAGGACTTCCTTTTTCAGTCGAACAAGCCGGTCATCAGCCGAACACGTTCTTATTACATGCATTGATCCGCAAAGCCAAAGAAACCGGAAAGGATTCCGCGTTGGCAGAATCTTTTTTCAGAAATTTTTTCGCGGAAGGTAAGAATCTTTCCGACTCGAAAACAATATTAGAATGTTTGCAAGAAGTCGGAATGAGCGAAGAGGATCTGAATTCAGTAAAGGGCGACGAAGTACTTCTTAAAACGATCTACGAAGAGGAAATGCAAGGTCGTCAACTGGGAGTTTCAGGTGTTCCCTTTTTCGTTTTCAACGAAAAATACGCGGTTTCCGGCGCTCAGGAATCCGCGCTCTTCCTCCAACTATTCGAACGATTGGAAGAAGAAAACGCAAATTCCTAATTCGGAATATTCTTTTCTTTGAATATTACAAAGGGTTCATGACCAGCTTGTAAGCCGGATTTTCTTCTTGAGACCAAGGGAGTTTGAAAGGAACCTTTTTGACTTTCATTCCGTTGTTCTTGAGATGATTTCTGATTTCTTCGTCTCGAAAGATCGTTTCCGAAAACGCGATTTCTCCAGCTTCGGTAATTCCCTGAAGTTTAGAGGCGTAGTTCACCGTGTTTCCGAAATAATCTATATTGCTGTTTAAGTTTACGGCAAGACATTGACCCGAGTGAATGCTGATTCTAATCTGAATCCTGTTTTCCGGCGAAATCTGAAACGTTTTCTGCAACTCGATACTCGCCAAAAAAGAATCCAAAGGATTTGAAAAGGACGCCATCACTGCGTCTCCGATGGTTTTTACGACCGCGCCTTTGTGTTCTTTGATGATTCGAAACGCTTGAACGAAATGTTCCCGCACTTCTTTGAACGCTCCGTTATCCCCTTCCGTAAGATAGAATCTCGTCGATCCTACGATGTCCGTAAAAAGAATCGTTTGAACTCCGATGTCCAATTGTAGATCCGAAGCGATCGCTTGTTCGCTGAATAGATCTCTGAAATCCTGAAAGTTAAAAAGTTCGATCGGTCTTAGGCTGATCGAATCTTCCTTTCTTTCCTCGATGATGAAAGTGCGGGGAGATTTTTCCCCGTTGAGAATTTGAACGGTGGGCATCGGTTTTGCGGAAAGTTCCTGTTCTCTTTGATCGGCGGACCATTGAAACGTTTCTGGCGAAGAAGGTTGGAGCTCGAGAAGATTGTATTTTTTTTCTCCCGAAACTCGAAGACGAAATACCCCGTCATTCAATAATAAATTCGTAATATACTCCGAATCCGGAGGAACCGTTCTTTGAAATCTTATGTGAGTTTTGGTTGCGGGTTCAGCCGCGCAAAAAAATCTTTTTTGAACTTCTCGAATGGAAGGATGCACGTGAAAGGTGACTTCGATCGTGTTCAATTTTGTGGATTCGAAATCGATTCCACAAACGTCGCAGGAATCCTGTGACGGCACGTCTCCTAAGTTAAAAAGTTCCGATCTTACTCCCCTACAATGTGGACAAATGACGTCCCAGGATAACGTAAACAATCCTTGTCTACAACCGTGTAAGAATAAAATCAAAAGATTATCGAGAGGGATTTTCCATTCGGATGCGAGTTTTTTAATGCGAATTCGATAGAGTTCGTTTTCGTCTTCCGTAAGAATATAATCGATCACTCGATCGATCAACGTTTCTTCGATTCCTTCGCGAAGCAGATTGTTTTTGATCTGTTTGAGTTTAATGCTTTCTCGAGCCGAGGAAGAATTTCTTAAACTTTTATTCAGACTGAGAATGGATTCGTTTTTCTTTCTCGTTTCGATGTCTTCCAAAAGATCGGCGAGACTTTTTTGATAACTTTTATAAAGCTGTTTCATTCCGACTTTGAGGATGATTCTCCCTAAAATTCCCCTCGGAATCCATCCGAAGTAAACGATCAGCTTCGTTTTGTTTTCGGGAAGTTTTTCAAGAACGTATCTGGTTTGAACATATCGTGCCAATCCCTTGCTGTAGATTCTCGCGTTGTTTAAACCTTTGCAGTATTCCCATTCCCAAGGGACTTCTTCCCATTCCATTAGAATTCCCGCGTTTTTGGAACGGCCGAAAAGTTTTCCTTCTTTTTCCACGAACTTCATTTCGGGAATTCCGAGTCTTTTGTTAAACGAAGACGTGTCTATGAGCCAAGGCCAGAGGGTTTCGATTTTTACGTCGAGTTCGAATTCCCAAAGAGTTTCTATGGGATCTTTAAACTTGCTCCATTCTTCCGTCCAAGGAAATCGTTTTAAAAATTCGGCGAGGTCTAATATTTCTGCGGCTTTGACTTTGTTCTGATTCGTTTCCATTCTAAGTTCTCTGTTTCCCGATGAGTGCGTTGTATGTTTTGAATTCATTGGAAAAAGAATCCACAAAATTTCTCTTTTCGTTTAGATTCTAGTTCCTGGTTTAGACTTCGGAAGAAATTTGGTACGGTATGCAATATTCTCATTTTGGTCGGAAATTCTTAAAACAAACCGGAATCGGACAGCTGATGGACGATCTCGGAAATCCTCCTCCGGGAGCTTGCATGTTGGGCGGAGGAAATCCCGCGTTGATTCCCGAGGTCGCTCAAACTTGGAAAGAGATCGTAACGGAACAAATCGAATCGGGGAGAATGGAAAGAATTCTCGGCAGTTACGAATCTCCCTCCGGAGTTCATGAACTTCGCGAGATCGTAGCTTCGATTCTAACGGAAGAATCGGGAACTCCGATTGACGAGGATCAAATCGCGATCACAAACGGAAGTCAGAACGCGTTCTATTTCCTATTAAATTTTTTCTCCGGGCATTTCGAAAACGGACAAAGAAAGAAAATTCTTTTTCCCATTCTTCCCGAATACATCGGTTATACGGATCAAACGTTGGAACCGGATTCCTTCCTTTCTTTTATGCCTGAAATCCGGGAAACCGGAGATCGATCTTATAAATATTTTATCGCTTCGGAAAAGTTCGACTCCGTCCAAAACTGGAAGGACGAAGCGGGTTGTATCTGCGTTTCCCGACCTACGAATCCGACCGGGAACGTGATCACGGACGACGAACTCGAGTTTCTGATTGAAAGAGCGAATAACGCAGGAATCCCTTTGTTATGCGACAACGCTTACGGGTTTCCGTTTCCGAACGTGGTCTTCGGAAAAAATTCATTCATCCATAAACCGGGAATGATTCAAGGTTTCAGTCTTTCCAAACTGGGCCTTCCCGGAGTTCGCACGGGTTTTGTGGTCGGCGATAAGGAAACGATTCGGATGTTGCAAAGAGCGAATTCGGTTATCAATTTAACGAGCGCGAGTCAGGGACAGTTCATCGCGTTGGATCTTTTTCGTTCGGGAAGATGGAAAGACCTTTGTGAAAAAGTAATATTACCTTTTTATCAAAGGAAATCGATTTTGGTTCAGGAAACGATCTTAAAACTTTGGAATCCTAAGATTGAGTACAGAATTCATCAAAGTGAGGGAGCATTTTTTCTTTGGATCTGGGTTAAGAATTTATCTCTGCCCGTTTCAGAGCTTTATCCGATTCTAAAAGAAGCGGGAGTGGTTATCGTTCCCGGCAAAACATTTTTTCCGGGAGCCGATCCGACGTGGTCGCATCCGGAAGAATGTTTTCGATTGAGCTTTGTTCGTGACGATAAAGAGATCGAAGAGGGAATTTTAAGAATCGGTCGGGTATTGGAAAAATTCTCCAAATAAATGGTTTCGTCCAGCCATTCGAAATGGAAGACTGGATACTTAGAAAGGTTCAAAGATTCGGAACCGCATTGTTGATTGAATAGGAAAAATGGAAAGCACGGAACAGGACATAAGCTTTGAGGAACTGGCGGCGAGTAAGCCGGTTGAAATCCAGTCCCTTACGCCCGATTATCTTTTTTTAAACGAGGGTGCCGTCGGCTTATCCGCAACCGCGCGTTGTATTCTGGACGAACTCAGAGACTGGCATAAAAAAACCGAAAAACACGGTTCGAAAAGTATTCATCCTTCTTATCTTCTCACGTTAGACAAGCTTGGCGAACTTTTAAACAAATACAGAAATCTCAGCGAACAAGCGAAGTCTCCGCCGAGTATCGATCTCGCTTTACGTCAGTTAGTCGATTACGAAAAAAAAGGGAAAAATAAGTCCGCATATATCTATCCGTTTTTGGTACGCAACGGAGCGAAAGTATTGGCTCGTATCGCGATCGCAAGTCCTCAGAAAGAGGCGAAGACCGATGTAACTCCGTATCGAGTAGCTTGTTTCGAATTTTCGGAAGAGATGATCGATCTCATTCTTCAGAACCGATCCAAAAAACCGAAACTTCCGGACGAAGACAGTCCCGGCTCCTTTCTTCTTCATAAAAACAAAGCGGGAAAGAATTGGCTTTTTCCGAAGTTGGCTTCTCTCGAAGCGGAATTCTCCACATTGTTGAAGAGAGGATTTCAACCTTACAGTTATATTCCTATGATGGACTTCTTACGGGATTTTCTCGCGTATGCGATTCAGAAGAATTACGTGATGAAACTTATGCCGGACTATCATATCATTTTGGACGATCTTCAATTGAATCCGGACGGTTCTTATGTGAATCAACCGGAAGTGATCGCGCATTATCGTTGCCAGGCGGACGCCCTTGAAAAATTCGCGATTCCTTATCTGAAGGAACTTTGTACTCGGGCCGGTTATAGTTTGTTCGCTACGAGAATCGCCGAGTTTGAACAAACTCACATTCAGATGGTCGAACCCGGAAGAAAACAAAACAGCGAAAAAGTAAAAGCTCTGATCGCATTGATCAACGATTATCCTTTCGATCGTGAAACCGACGAACTCGGCAAAAAGGTTTCCGAAACCTGTAGACTTTCCATTCAGATTCTTTCCAGATTGATGGAAGAAAAAGAAAGGCTCGTTCAAAGAAAGGAAGAAAACGTTTTTAAATCCTTGAAGTCGAGAATTCTTCACAAGATCGCCGAGAACACCCTTCAGGATCAAACGCTCTATAAATTCTCACCCGAACAAAAATTAAAATCGTCGGGTTTGTTGGACGAATCACGTTATCCGGCATTGATCGAAGAATTGAAAAAGGATATTTCCGATCAATATGGAATGAAGGTGATCGAAAAACCCGATCAAACCTCGGAAATTTACGCGGTCGATCCGGGTTATATGGCCGCCGTCTTACACAAGTTAAGCGGAATGGCTACGAGCAATCCTACGTATCAAAAAGATTTGGATATCGCGAGAGAAATCAACGCGAGTTTGAGTAATCCGAAACATCCGGGCCTAAACGCAAAACTCAAAGCCGAGAATATCGTCAAACTTCAACAAGGAATCCAAGCGTTGGAGCAGTTGGAAGCCGAAAAACAACGTTCTCAGGAATTCGCAAAGAAGTTCAATCTTCCGATGGGGATGTTGGGTTTTGTCGCGAGTATGATTCTCTTTTTAATCGCGTCCGTACATTTCAGAACGACCGGAATCTTATTCGTGGGAATTCCCGTGAGTTTGTTCTTGGGTTTGATGCTTGCATTCTATTTTAGAGATAAGGAAAAATCGGACATACTTTCCAACGGAGGTTCGTCCTCCGCTTCCCTCGGTTCGGGGTTTAAGGGAGAATACGGTGCGATGTCTTCCTCTTCGGAAAGTTATTATTCCGGCGACGATTCCGAAGACGAACACTTTCAATCCAAAGTTGAATCGCCTAAGGAGAAGAAGGTGAGTCTGATCGCAAAGGGTGCGGAACGTTTTGTGTTTCCGAATCGTTTTACGAAGATCACCGATAAAATTCACGATTCTCGTTCTTTGCGTAAAAAGATTTTCGAGAACTTGGATAATATCCGAAACAGCGTGGCACATCTCAAGGGGGAGAAGGACGACGACAAAGTCGCCTCCACCATCGAATACGCTCTTTTACAAAACTCGGCCATGATCCTGATTCCGGACGATTTAGTTCCACAAGGGATGCCCGGTTCCATCATTCTCAGTCATAACGATTTAAAAGCGCCCTTGATACGGGATCAGATTTCGGAATTTTTAAGAAACGAAGCGCAGAAGAAAAAATACGACAAGAAACTAGTTAAATATTATACATTTCTAATCAATACGATCGAAGTGGAATATTATAAATATCTCCCGAGCAGAAAGAAGAAATAAATTCTTTTTTAGAACGGGAGAATTCTTTTCCCGTTATTTTTTGGATGCGAATTTAACATGAAGCAAAAGCGTCATTTCCGATACGGAATCGTTCTTTTTATACTATTCTCCCTTTGTTGTGATCGAATTCGCAGTTTCAATCCGGGAGATATGAGTTCCTCCCCATATTACGAAAGTGTAATTCTTCAGTGTATGATCGGCCAAACTACCGGTTGTCTTCCTCCTTCTATACGAAACGTTCGTAATTCGGGAATTCTTCATTCCGGATTTTTAACAGGCGATCTCGCGCCCTTCGCTTCGGGCGCAGAAGTGTCGTTAGACGGAGCGCCCTTTCAACCCGCGATTGTTACCGGAACAACCTGGAAATTCGGACTTCCGACCGGATCTCAGATCTGGAAACAGAATTCAAAACACGCGATTGTGGTACGATCCTCATTGTTTGGTGCGTCTTACGGGATCTACGTTCGAAAAGGAAATAACCAAGATGTAAACGGGGACGGGTTTCCCGATCTCATCGTAGGCGCCAATCAATACGCGGGCGGCGACGGTAAGGTTTATATCTTTCACGGAGGAAACTCGGGAATTTCGTCTCAATCCGCTCTATCGGCTAACACAAGTTTGGCGTCCTTATCAACCGGGAGTCAATTCGGTTGGTTTTCGACTTTGGGCGATATCAACGGAGACGGTTACGCGGATGCGATCGTAAGCGCACCGAATACCGGGACCGATGCGGTTTATATATTTCATTCTTCTGGAAGTTCGGGAATTTTAAACGGAGCCTCTCCGACTTCTACGTTAACCGCCGGTTCCACGGTTTTTTTCGGTGGTTCTATCGCGACCGGCGACATTAACGGAGACGGGTTCGAAGATTTAGTGATCGGTTCTTACGGTTATAGCACTTCACAGGGACGTGTTGATATATTTCATTCTTCCGGACCAAACGGAATTTCTACGTCGAGTATCGCCTCGGCGCAAACGGCTTTGCTTGGAGCCGCAATCAACAATCGTTTTGGTATGTCCGTTGCCGCAGGAGATGCGAATGGGGACGGTTATTCGGACGTTTTGGTCGGAGCCGATGGAGCTTCGAGATCTTATGTTTTTCATTCTTCCGGAAGTTCGGGGGTTTCAAGTCAGAACCTTGGTGCATCAGGAAATTCTAATACTCTTTTGATCGGAGAATCGGGAAGCCAATCCGGGATTTCCGTCGCGTTAGGCGACATCAACGGAGACGGTTTCGAAGACGCCTTGATCGGAGGAAGATCCTATTCGGCAAATCAAGGACGAGCGTATACGTTTCATTCTTCCGGGAATTCGGGAATTGCAAATCAGGATCTATCTACTTCAGGAATTGCGAATGCGTATTTGACCGGACAAGCAGGCGCCGGTTTTTTCGGAATTTCGGTCGCATTGGGCGACGTCAACGGAGACGGTTTTCACGATGCGCTTGTCGGTGCTTACGGACTGGCCCAAGGAAACGGATTCGTTTTTCTTTCTTCTGGAAATTCCGGCATTGTCGGTCAAAATCTTTCGGCCGGTGGAACCGCGCATTCGGTTTTGAGCGGGGAAAATTCCGGCGACCAATTCGGAATCTTTGCGGCGTTCGCGGATGGCAACGGGGATGGACTTTCGGACGCTTGTATCGGTGCTTACGGTTATTCTACGAATCAAGGTCGGGCTTATCTTTTTGCGGGAACACCTGCCGGAGTTCCGACCACTTCCGCAGTTTCAGCCACTTCCATTCTTACTGGAGAAGTCAACAGCCAGTTCGCGTATTCAATCGCTTCTTACGTCGAGACGACTTACTTCCTAAAAAAATTCTCCGCAAAAGAATTTGAACTTTTTTATTAATTTTAGATTGACGGGAGAATTCGGTACGCGAACCTGACCTCAAGATTCCCGGTGACTATAGAGAGAGGGCCACACCCGTTCCCATCCCGAACACGGAAGTTAAGCCTCTCATCGCTGATGGTACTGTGTGGTTCGCTGCATGGGAGAGTAGGACGTTGCCGGGTTTTCTTATTTTTGGACAGAGGATTGATTCTGACAATTCTCCTCCCGTCGTTCGGGCCTTCCATCAGGGCATTTCTTTTTCCCTGAATTCACAAAGAATAGAACTCCCGACAAAGACGAATTCACACCAAATCCGGATGTGAAATAGGTTGACTCAGACCTTTTTCAGAAAGCTTCTGTATGAAAGAGCATTGAATTCTTTCTTAAAGAAGAAAAACGCAATCATTAACGCCAATCAGGGATAATTATGAAAAGAAATTACCAGCCCAGCCGAGTTAAAAGAGCGAGAACACACGGATTTCGCGCAAGAATGGCTACTGCAGGTGGAAGAAAAGTTCTTTCACGCAGAAGAAAAAAGGGCAGATACAAACTTACTGTTTCTGACGAAAAACTCGGTAAAAAATACTAAGAATTAAGTCATCGAAGAGACATTAAAATCCAGGAAGGAGATCCAATCTCTTTTTAAGGCTGGAAAAAGAGTCTCCCGCTTCCCGATCGTTCTAGTATACCTTCCCAATTCTTTATCAAAGAATCGTTATCTTTACTGTCCCGAGCGTACGGTAAAGACCGCGGTTCAAAGAAATCGGATCAAAAGGAAACTTAGGTCGGTCATACACGAGGAAGAGAAGAACTTTCTACAAGGCTTTGATATCGCGATATTGGCCAAAAAAGAAATTTTGGATCTGAACCACGGGGAGCTGGTTAAGATTCTGGTCTCTCTGATCAACCGAATCTGATGAACCAACTTGCAATCAAACTGATTCAGCTCTATAAAAAGCTAATCTCTCCTTTATTGCCGCCCGCCTGTCGTTTTACACCCTCTTGTTCCGAATATGCCGCTCAAGCGTTTCAAGAATACGGATTCTTCCGTGCGCTTCAGTTAAGCACTTGGAGAATTTTGAGATGCAACCCTCTTTCACGAGGGTTCGAAGATCCCTTACCACCTAACATTAAAAGGACGAACTGTGCACATGGAAGATAGACAAAGTAGATTATTTTTAGCTTTAATTCTCAGTATGGGAATTTGGATGGGAGTGAATTATTTTTTCTTCCCTTCCGCTCCTCCTAAAAAACCTTCCGAAACCAAGGAAGCGAATTCCGATAAACCTTCGGAGAAAAAACAGGACCAAGTTCCGACAGAAAAAAAGAAAGAATCTCTTACCGCCGCTCCGGTTCAGGAAACGAAAGTAATTCCTACCGAATCAAAAAAGACGTTAGTCGTCACCGATTCTTACATCGTGGAATTCACTTCCTTAGGCGGGAGAATCTCCAAGTTTTACATGAAAGATCACAACGGCGCCGACGGACAACCGATCCAAGTCGCTCGTAAAAATCCGGAAGCTCTCACCGTCGACGGTAAAACGTATCAAGGTGTGGAGTTATCCAGAGAGAAAGGTTTCGATTTTAACTTTACGGATTCCTTAAACGCGCTTCCGAACTCCGATTGGAATCAGGTTCCTTTTTCCGTAGAAGAAAACAAATCCGAACGAACCGTCGTATTCTCCGCCGTATCCCCCGATAAAACGTATCAGTTGAAAAAAACGTTTCGTTTCTTTCAAGGTGAGAATTATTTCAAAGTTACCGTTTCCATCGTCAACTTAACCAAAGAAAAACTTTCTTTCGCATCTCCGAAGAACACTCAATATCTAAGAACATTCGGAAGTCTTGGACCTTTTCCGAAAGACAGAGCTTTGAACGACAGAGATACCGCGAACTTTTTTAGATTCTATCACTTAGGCGGTTCGTTTAACGATACTCTGGATGGAAGTTCTTCCGTAGGATTTTGGTCTTCGGTCGGTAATTTTTTTACGGGTAGTTCCGGTGCGGACGAATCCTTCAGCGTAAAAACGAACGCGGAATCCGGCGTCGACTTTGCAGGAACCGGTTCCCGTTATTTTATCGCGGTTGCCGATCCGCTCGATCATAAAGCGCAAGGTGTCGTTCTGGATAACAGACCTAAAAACGAAAGCGGCGCAGTATTATTATATGATAATATAGTGTTGAGCGCGGGAGAAACTTACAATCTCGATTTCGCGTCTTACGTCGGGATTCGCGAAAGTGTTGGAATGGTTTTCCGTAATCCAGAGTTGGATCCGGGCCAGGCTAAGAATAGTCCGTTTGCGGGTTTGAGTTCCGACTTGAGCAAGTCCTTCAATCAAGGGATGACCACCCCTTTCAGAAACGGAATCATCTGGGTTTTGAAACAAATCTACAGATTCACCGTTCCTAATTACGGATGGAGCATCATCATCTTTGCGATTCTTTTCAAACTCGTTTTTTATCCGCTCAACCAAAAACAAGCGGATAGTATGAAGAAGATGCAGGAACTTAGTCCGCAGTTGAAAACCATCAACGAAAAATTTGCGAACGATCCTAAGATGCGTCAGCAAAAAACGATGGAACTCTATAAGAAGAATAACGTAAACCCGGTCGGCGGTTGTCTTCCTATGGTGATTCAAATTCCGATTTTTATCGCTCTTTATACCGCGTTTTCTGATACAATAGATCTTTGGAATTCACCATTCTTATGGGTCAAAGATCTCAGCGAACCGGACGTAATCTGGACTTCACCTGCGATTCCTTATTTTACTCAAACCGGAATCGGCTTAAACCTTCTCGCTCTTCTGATGGTCGGTACTCAGATCTTTCAAACGAGAATGACATCCGTATCTATGGATCCGAATCAGAAAATGCTCATGTATGTGATGCCGGTTATGATGCTTTACATTTTCTGGAATATGCCTTCCGGTGTTACCCTTTACTGGACTTTCCAAAACATTCTTTCCATCGGTCAACAGTGGATCACCAATCACATGAAAAAGACCGAAGAAAAGAAGAAGGCAAAAGCTTAAGCACAACGAACTCATTATCGAGGATAAACACATGGAAAATTACATCTTTGAAGCCGAGGCTAAATCGAAGTCCGAAGCCGAAGAGTACACTCTCAAAACTCTCCGATTGAATTCGGACGAGGTTCGTTTTGAAACCGTTGATTCCGGAAAAGGCGGCTTTTTCGGAATCTCTCAAAAGAAGCCGGCCGTAGTCCGTGCTTACGTAACTTCTCGGGATCTTCCCGCGGAGAAAATCATTCACGGGGTCGTGCTCACCGTTCTTAAGAAGATGGGAATCGAAGCCGAAGTAGTCGGAATGGGCGACGTCGACGGAAAAATTTACGTCGAAATCGCAAGCAAGGAATCCGGACTCGTGATCGGAAAAAGAGGAGCTACGTTAGACGCTCTTCAATTCATTTTCAACCTGATGGTCGATTCCAAAATCAGACATGGAAGAAAAATCGTTCTGGATATCGAATCCTATCGAGACAAAAGAGAACTTTCTCTCGTTCGTCTCGGTAAATCCGTTGCGGCGACCGTTGCTAAAACAGGAAAATCGAAACTTCTCGAGCCGATGAATCCTTTCGAAAGAAGAATCATCCACATGGCTCTTCAGGAAAACGAAAAGGTTTTCACAAGATCCGAAGGAAACGGTACTTACAAAAAAGTAAGAATCATTCCGATGAAGGACAAACACAAATACAAAGACGTTGTCGAAAAAGGTCCTAACAACGACCTTCTCGAAGAAGCAAATTTTGAATGATACGATAGCGGCCGTATCAACAGCTTCCGGATCCGGGGCAATAGGAATCATCCGAATGTCCGGGCCGGAGGCCCTTACGATTTCCTCCTCTTTTCTTTATTCAAAAAATAAACCGATTTCTCCATCCGACGTTCAACCCAGAACCGCGATCCAATGTGTCTTTCAGATCGGCGATCGACCGGTGGATCAAATTCTATTCTTTTATTTCAAGGCTCCCAATTCTTATACGGGAGAGAATCTTTGCGAATTTCATTTTCATGGGAATCCGATTTTATTAAGAGAAGCGTTAGACGCCATCTTCAGAGCCGGAGCGCGTCCCGCAAAGCAGGGAGAATTCTCGCGTAGAGCATTCTTAAATGAAAAACTGGATCTAACCGAAGCGGAAGCGATCGGTCGTCTTATATCGGCGCGTTCTCGTTTTGAATTGGAGCTCGCGCAAAAAAACGTATTCGGAGAAGTTTCCCGTTTCACTTCCAACTTGAGAAGTCAGTTGATTTCTCTCAAAGCGGAGTGCGAAGCCGAAATCGATTTTTCCACAGAGGATCTTACATACGAATCTTTGGAAGAAAGAAAAGCTCGGATCGAAAAAGTAAAAATGCTTTGTCAAACCGTGATCACCAAATCGGACTCCGCCGAAAAATTGATTCAACAACTTAGAATCGTTCTTTATGGAGAACCGAACACGGGCAAGTCCAGTTTGATGAACGTTCTTCTCGGTAAGGATCGTTCGATCATCTCCGAAATTCCCGGAACAACACGCGATTATATCAGCGAAGAAATTCTTTTGGAAGGAATTCCGGTTCGACTCGTGGACACGGCCGGCGTTCGAGAAACGACAGACCGCATCGAAAAACTCGGAATCGAAAGAAGTGAAAAAGAATTTCAATCCGCGGACATCCGTCTTTTTCTCGCGGACGTTTCCAAAAAAGAAAATTGGAAAGAATTTATCGCTAAAACCAGAGATCGACTCGAAGGTTCTATTTTAGTCGCGAACAAGATCGATATCCGGGATTCCTCCTGGGATCCGAATTTATTTTCCGATGTGAAAGACTTAACCGTCTGCGAAATTTCTTGTAAAACCAAGGAAGGGATTTCGATTCTTCTTGGCGCGATCAAAGAAAGGGCCGGGACGATGGGACATTCCGAAGATTATGTCTTGTTAGAAGAGCGACAACGTTATCATTTTGAAACCATCGTTCGTTGTCTCAACAACACGCTCCAATTGATCGGAGAAGGCGCTCCCGCCGAAATCTATATCAAAGAAATAGACTATGCTCTTTCCGAAATCGGAGAAGTGAACGGCAGAGTGGACACCGAAGAAATTTTGGGGAGAATCTTCAGTAAGTTCTGTGTAGGTAAATGAAATGTTATGGTCGCACGGCCTGATTTCAAAAATATGGGAAAAATCGTATGCGGGAAAAATCGTTACAATACCACGCGCTTCATCCTAAGGGAAAAATTGAAGTAGTTCCAACCAAACCGACTCAGGATTCCTACGATCTTTCCCTCGCTTATTCTCCCGGAGTCGCTTATCCTTGTTTGGAAATTAAGGATTCCCCGGAACTCGTTTATGAATATACGAACAAAGGGAATTTAGTCGGCATCATCACCAACGGCACCGCGATTCTCGGTCTCGGAGATATCGGAGCGCTTGCCGGTAAACCCGTGATGGAAGGTAAGGCTGTTCTTTTTAAGAAGTTCGCGGGCATCGACGTTTTCGACATCGAAGTGAACACCAAGGACCCGGACGAATTTATCAATGCGGTTAAACTTCTCGAGCCTACCTTCGGCGGAATCAATCTCGAGGACATCAAAGCTCCCGAAAGTTTTTATATAGAAGAACAACTGATCGAAAAGATGAACATTCCGGTGTTCCATGACGATCAACACGGAACCGCAATCATCACTGTTGCCGGATTGTTGAACGCTTTCGAACTCACCGGAAAAAAACCGAACAACGTAAAAGTTGTTATCTGCGGAGCGGGCGCCGCCGGAATCGCGATCGCGGAACTCATTCAACATATCGGAATCAAAAAAGAACAGATCTTTCTCGTAGATACGAAAGGTGTGATTCATCATAAACGAACCGATCTCAACGAATCCAAAAAGAAATACGTACAAACTACCGAAGCTACGACTCTCCGAGACGTGATGAAAGACGCCGATATTTTTATCGGCGTTTCGGTGGAGAATATGGTCGACGAAGACATGGTTCGTTCCATGGCAAAAGATCCGGTCATCTTCGCATTGGCAAATCCTGATCCTGAAATTCCGTATCAAGTCGCAAAGGCGGTTCGCTCCGATCTGATTATGGGAACCGGAAGAAGTGATAATCCAAATCAGGTGAACAACGTATTAGGATTTCCTTTTATATTCAGAGGAGCTCTCGACGTAAGAGCCCGTCATATTACTCTCGAAATGAAACTCGCGGCGGCACGTGCGCTCGCCGAACTCGCTCGTTTGGAAGTTCCGGACGCGGTCAGCAAAGCTTACGGCGGAGCAAAATTTACGTTCGGCCCGGAATATCTGATTCCGAAGCCGTTCGACAAACGAGTTTTGTTTCACGTCGCACCTGCAGTTGCGGAAGCGGCTGTAGCGAGCGGTTCTTCTAGGATTCCTTATCTTGGAAGAGAAAAATATCTCGGTTTCCTCGAAGGAATCATTCGATCTTAAAAACGTCTCCGTAAGGGACGTTTTTTATCGAATTCAACCGAGTCGCTCAAAACACTTTCGCAATCGATAGATCGAAAATTCTCCATCGAGAAAAAGAACTGAGTTATTTCGGAAAACTCCCGATATTCAAAGAGATAATTTCTTTCTTAAGAATGGAAAATCCGGTTTTGAAACAAATAGGTTTCGACTTTTCTAAATTTCTGAAGTCTCTTAGCTATATACCCTTTGGGGACGCGGTGGATTATGTCCAAATCTGAAAATCAAGTTCCGACTCCCGAAACCTTCGTTCTAAGTTCGGAGGAAACGCAGGATATGATCGGAGATCAAGAACTCAAGGTTCTGATGCTTCAGTTCAATCCGGGCGCGTTTAAGGATATAGATTTGGTGGAGAAGGGAGTGGAGAATTACTTTCTTTTCAATCAATCTCCGTTTGCTCTCACAAAAATCGAACAACTTCAACATCTCAAACTTCACGATATAAAATTTTTGGAAGAACGAAGAGGGATTCAATCCTATCAGTATCTTCAGTTTCAAAAAGAAGTAAGGGAACTTCAAATCGCGAACGTAATCATTCGACCCGCGTCTTTAAAAGCCGATCAGATCGTAAAAGTAAAACGAGGTTGTCTTCTTCAAAGTGTTGCGGCCATTCTCGAGATGCTTCACGCAAGAGATCAGTTCATTCTCAACGTTTCCAAAAATTCGGACGTAGAGGATTGGGTTCATCAGAATTATCTGAACGTGGACGAGAAAGGAATGCCGATCAACTTATCCGATTCCAAGTTTTTGGAAAAGTCCATGCAGAATTTGGAATCTCTTTCCCTGGAATCTCTTTTGAGTCGTCTGCAGGTCCGAGGGGATTTGTTCAGCAATATATTCCAAATGTTGAATCAAAAGCCGGGAGAAATTTTAAATCAGCTTTCTTTGATCAAAGTGGAAGCGGAAGTTTTACCGGTTCTTGAAAAACGGGGTTCTCGATCTCCTCTTTTGCAACTGCATCCTCGTTTTCATTTGTTTCAACCTTCGTTGGACGAACTTCTCAGCTTTCGTCACGCGTCCAAGGATAAGGACGAACCTCCTAAACTTACCGAACTCGAAATCATATTCGATTTATTCACAGTGATCGCTCGTAAAATTCTTTTGCAGATTCTTCCCGGCGAGGAATCTTCTTGGATCGAACTCACCGGCCATTCTCAAGCGGAAAGATACGTACAGGAGTTGAAAAAACATCCCGCGTTCACTTCGGGGAAGAATTGGTCCGGCGGCGGAGATTTTATCAAAGCATACGAAGTGCTTTTGCAAACCGTAATCACATTAGAAAATCTTAAAAAAGAATCCTTAATCAATTTGATCACGGGTGAAAATCTATTTCGCTTTAAAGAATCGAAGGAGCCGATCAATTTCGATCTTTCGAATTTCGAAGCGGACGACGCCGCAATCAAAAGCGTCGGAATGAGCAGAAGCGAATTGTTCCGCCAAGTTTTGGATCGGGTTCGCGCGCGAGAAGACTTTCTCAAAAAAGAAAGAAAGGGCGCGGGCGGCGAAACGATCGGTCTTGTGATTCTTGCAAAGAGTATGATTTTTCGTTCCTTTATCGAGGTTCGTCCTCGAAGAACTTCGATCCATAACCTCGTTCGGCAGAACGGTTATCCGAGAGGAATTTACGAATTCTTAAAAGAAGTTTCCGATGTGAAAGACGGACAAGCCGCAGTCGACGAACAGATTCGTTTGAGCAAAGCGATCGCGGAATGGGAAGAAGATACGGAAAAGGAAAGAATCCGTTCCGAAAGGGCTTCCAAATCGATTTTAGAAAGAATCGTAGAATTCATTCTCGGCTTATTCGGAATTAAATTCGCACCGAAAGAAAAAGAAATCCCGAACAGGGGCCAAGTCAGAAAAGAAAACAAAAACGTCGAATCGGATAATTCTTCTCCGGAATCCGTTAAACCGAAAAAGAAAATGTCGCTCGGTGTAATCGTCGGACCGAAGGAAAAGGAAATGATCGTTCCCGCCCGAGTTCAAAAAGCGATCGATTACGTGGACCGTAAAAACAACGGACTGATCTGGCTCGACGAAGTCGTGGTCGCCGTTGCCTCCCCAGAATTCGGAAAAGACAAAGTGGCCGACCTCATATACTATGACCAGAAGCGGAGATATCTGGAAATCAGAGCGATGAACCAGGTCAGACACGTTTTTATTCGAAGAGAATTGGAATCCGATTCGACTTGGGTCCAAACCACTCTGGATTATATGGACAATGTTTCCGCCAAAAAACCGGAGTTTTCCGCGCTCGCGGATACTCTGAGACGATTTCAAAACGAATAACGATCCGATTTAATTCTAATCATATTAGAATTTTATTAAATATCAATATTCGTTTTGGAGAATTTTATATTTCAATCAACTTGTAAGCTTTCGGAGGATTCATGAAAACCAGAATCGAAACTGATTCAATGGGCGAGATCGCTGTAGACGATTCAAAATATTGGGGCGCGCAAACGGAGCGTTCCTTGCATCACTTTCATATCGGAAACGATCGATTTCCAAGGGAAATGATCCGTGCATTGGGAGTTCTGAAAAAATCGGCCGCGATCGTAAACGCGGAACTCGGACTTCTGACCGAGGATAAAAAGAAATTGATCGTTCAAGCCGCGGACGAAGTGATTTCCGGAAAGTTAGACGAACATTTTCCTCTTTCCGTTTGGCAAACCGGTTCGGGAACTCAAACCAACATGAATTCTAACGAAGTAATTTCGAATCGTGCGATTGAAATCGCAGGCGGAGTTATGGGTTCTAAAAAACCGGTTCATCCGAACGACGACGTTAATAAGGCTCAGTCTTCGAACGACACCTTTCCAACCGCGATGCATATCGCCGCCGCGGAACAATTGAATCAAAAGCTGATTCCCGCGTTGACACAACTCAGGGATACGCTCAAAAAGAAAACGGACGAATTTCAGAATATTATAAAAATCGGAAGAACTCACCTTCAAGACGCGACCCCTTTAACATTGGGTCAGGAATTTTCCGGTTATGTTCAACAATTGGATTACAATATCGCAAGAGTAAAGGCGGTTCTTCCCGCGGTATACAGACTTGCGTTAGGCGGAACAGCGGTTGGAACCGGATTGAACACACATCCTCAGTTTGCCGTAAAGGCCGCGGCTCAGATTTCAAAGGAAACCGGACTTCCGTTCGTAAGCGCTGAAAACAAATTCGAAGCGCTTGCGGCTCACGATTCTCTTGTGGAGGCGAGCGGCGTTTTAAAAACCATCGCGGCGTCTTTGATGAAAATCGCGAACGACGTACGTTGGCTATCTTCCGGTCCTCGTTGTGGGATCGGCGAGATCAGTATTCCCGAAAACGAACCCGGTTCTTCCATTATGCCCGGAAAGGTGAATCCAACTCAATCCGAACAGATGACGATGGTTGCGGCTCAAGTAATCGCAAACGACGTCGCGGTGAACATCGGGGGAGCTTCGGGAAATTTCGAATTGAACGTTTTTAAACCGTTGATCATTCACAACGTGTTGAACTCGATTCGTTTACTTTCCGATTCTTGCATATCTTTTGAAGAACATTGCGCGCGCGGAATCACTCCGAATAAGGAAAAACTCAACGAACACTTGAATAATTCTTTGATGCTCGTAACCGCGTTGAATCCGCATATCGGATACGACAACGCGGCAAAGATCGCAAAGAACGCCCACAAAAAAGGTTCAACTTTGAAGGAATCCGGAATCGAACTGGGTCTTTTAACAAGCGAACAATTCGATCAGTGGGTTCTTCCGGAAAAGATGATTCATCCATCGGTAGATTAAGAAGAATAAAAAGGGTATTGCACGTTTGTGACCGCCCTTTGAGTTTGAAAGCGCCTTGGATCTTTCGATCGAGGCGCTTTTTATTTGCCTTATAGTAGAATCATAAAATCAGAATATTTTAATTTTCTGAAATTTCATTTTCTATTTTTAAAAAATTAAAATCGTCCATCTTTATTTTTTTCCGAGTTCCAATAGCCACTGAGCGAATACCAAAGACAAGCCGCTCCGATCCCGATCAGGAACCAAATCAAAAACGTCCAAAAGATCGTATAACCGAAAACTAATACGATTGTATCGAAGGTCTTCAAGGAGCGACTTCCCATTCTTTACTTTCATCTTTCGGTTTGGCCGAGGATTCTCCGAACCAACGAACGAATTTATAAACGTAGGAAGCTCGAAACGAATTCATGCCGTCTTCCAAGCAGATTTTTTTAAGAATTTTATCCGCGATTTCCCGATATTCGTTTCGATCCAATTTTTCTTCGCGCATCAACTGATACAAAGCGTCGTGAACAAGGGAACCACGCATAAACGTTTTCGTATCAATGGTCGGTCCACTCGGTCCATCCCACGCGTATCCTGCTTCTATGTTGAGTCGACCTTCCCGGTTTAGATCCACAAAAATTTTAATTTCGGGATTTCCGATTTGTAACGGAGAATTCGTTTTGATTTCGGTTTGAAAACTGTAAGGTTTTACGAGTTGGTATTTGTAATTTCTAAGATTTTTATAAACGATATGATCCATTTTATTCCCTCCTTCTTTGCTTTCTTTGGGAACCCGAAGATATTTTTCATTGATTTGTGTTAGGCGATTTTACGTCGCGTTTCAATCTAAGATTCTATTTATATTATACAGCGATTTCGATTTCACTTCCTTCAAGAATCGGATCTAAGTTCGAAATTTCCTTTTGAGAACGAAGAACGTCTTTATACCAACTTGCAAATTCTTGAATGAAACTAGGGGAGTATGCCTCGCCTCTTTTTTCCATTTCCTTGTCTTCCCGATAGATCGTACGGATTTGTTCGATCGATAACTTCCAGGATTCTTCGATAGCTTTCACATAACGTGGAGTTTTTCGAGTTCCCTTGATTACGTCCGCGAGATGTTCTCTGTAGATCGGTCCCGGTTGGAATGGAGAATTCGGATCGACGTCGTGCGAATATTGATACGCGATGTCCCGAAGATTCAGTTCGGATTCTATGACGATCTGTTCCAATCTTTTGGAAAGAGTCCTACCCCTTCTCCAAAATTTTCCCTCGTGAACGACTTTGCCGTTCACGAGAGATCTTTTCGTGTTGTTGGAGTCGTTCATAAAATTACGCCGCTCCTTTCGGTTCTTCTTGAATCGAAGAAACCATATCGTTCGAATGTAAGGAACGGATCTTATCCGAAAGAGATATCAAGGGTTTGAACTTTCGGATAAGACACTCCTCGCAAAGATCGGTTTGACGCATTGAATCCCTTTGGGCGCACTGTGAACAACGATTGACTTCCATATTCTAAATTCTCCTTAAAGTTTTCGAATCGGGTTATTCCCCGAATTCCTCTTCCAAAATATATTCAAGAATGCTAATGAATTCCTGGATTTTACTCGGATTTTTTTCGCAAATATGTGCGATGTCGTTCTTCACAAGAAAAAGCGAAGTGACCGCCTTATCGTGCATTTCCGAGTGATCGTCCCATCTCCAATCGAAAGTGGAAAATTGTTCCCTTACGTATTCAGCGATTTGAAAAACCATTTTTTCCTCTATATCGGAAAGAACGATCGGATCCAAATTGTTCCTGTTCGCGATCGGATTTTTTACGGCGATCGCCGCCGAGCCGAGTTGATTCATTATGCCGCTCTCCTGTTTTTTCGTTTGTTGTAGGATCGTGGTGCGCGATCCATTCGGTACGGAACATTCCATTTTTTGAATGCTTCTCTGACTTCGGTATAGGAATGTTGTCCGTTTAAACTTTTCGAAAGGTAATCGTAATTGACTTCCGCTTCCCTTGCGAACTTGGCTAAGGTTTTCATTCGCAACGTGATACAAATGAAATCTTTACATTCATCTCCGTTAATGATGATCATCGAGCCTCCTTTTTGTGATTGCGATTTCGCTTCCGTATGCGAGCCTTGGGTCGTGCGAACGACCGGATCGAACGTCGAAATCGACTTTGATTTCAGCGAGTCCTGTCCCGCCTGAAATGACCGTACGTTAAAAATGTATGATTGTCAATCGAAAAATACGGTAAAAATGTATAAAGCGGATAAAAAATTTCCCGATCGTTTGAAGCGATTGATCGAGACCTTGGGCGTTTCTCAGGCGGAATTTGCAAGATCGATCGATCTCAAACCCGCGTTTATCAGCGATCTCATCAACGAACGGGCCAAAAGTTTTTCACAAGAATCCTTGTTGAGACTTCGAGCCGCTCACAATGTGAATCCTCTTTGGATGATCGCGGGCGAAGGTGATATGATGATTACGGACGTAGATTCGAAGTCGGATGCGGACACCGATCGTTATCGAAACATTCTTAGGAAGATCAGAAGTCGTCCTCAAATGGAAAGTATAGTGGAAAGTCTTTTGGATGTTCCGGACGGTGAGTTGGATGCGTTGAGCGTGGTTATAGAAAAATTTAAAAAGAAGAAGTGATCATTTATTTTCCGCAGAATCAAACATAAGATTTACGATTTCCTGCGCGTATGTATGCCGAAGAACTTGAATCGGTTCGCTTGAAAACTGAAAATCGTATTCGAACTTTTTCAAAGCGCTTTCCACTTTCCAATAAATCAACTCGCGTAAATCTTCCTTGGTTTCCAAATTCTTGCTCCAACGAATCATCTATATATATGTTTAGTATATTTATGACCCCCGACAAAATCCATCTTAAATCCGAAACTGTGACTCTTTTTTGTCTTCATTTGTTTTCATTTTGAAATTCATTTCGAAATCAAACGCAAATGACAATAATTTCCATATGTCACATGAGTGCTAATTTACGGATTCTCTGCAAGGGAGAATGGAACCTGAAAATCGAATTTTTTTTCGAGTTTGTTTCGTTTTGAATCGCTGTGCGCCTGCTCGGTCCAAATTTTTTCTTTGATTTTTGTGTCGAAACCGATTACGGACCAAAAATTATAAATATAGAATATTCTAAATTTATAAAATTCATTTTTAGGACCATCGCATCGATAAATTTTTATCAAAAGAAAAAGTTTTACAAACAACTTGACAAGCGACTTGTGCAAGGTTCAAAACTTACGCTATGTCAGTAATCAACGGTAACACAAGAAATGGTTCTTTATTAAAAAACGATTCTTTGCCTCGATCCGAACAAAAAAATTCGGTCCCGAAAAAATCGGAAATTCCGACGTTTCAGGAAAATGCGAAATCTCTAAAAACAAAAGAAGCCGCTCAATATTTGAATCTATCCGTAAGAACGTTCAATCAATACGTGATCGATCACGAGATTCCTTTTATAGAATGGAGTCCGCGCGTTCGTAGATTTTTCGTGGGAGATTTGGAAAAGGTGGCGCTTTCTCGCAGAACCAAAAAACAAATCTATTGATTTCCATTCTTCCTTTCAAGGACGAATAACGCATTCGCTCCCAAACGTACGAAGTATTAAGAGCGGAACAAGCAGATACGATTCGATTCGACCCTTGGATTCGATCGGAAGACGTGTTATTCTTACCTCACAATCGGAAGCGATTGAGTAGTCATTGAAGCCCGCCACAGTGCGGGATTTTTTTTGTGAGGAAGAATGGAGAGTTCAAAAATAAGTCAGATTAAACTCGGAATCAAAGAGTTTCTTGTCGTTTTAGGTTTTGTTGTCTCAGCCGCGATTCAATACAGCACGATGTATAAGGACCACGAAATTCGCATCGTAAAGATAGAAACTGAGATGGAATCCATATCGAAGGATCTTTCGGAAATCAAAGCCGATGTCAAGGATTTGATCAAACTCACCTCTTCAAAAGGGAGAAGATCGGAATGAGATTCTTATTCAAAGACGATAGAACCGGTAAACCTTCGGATACAACTCTCAGAACCTGGATTGTATTTATATTAGTAATTTCTTATCTGATTGCGTTGTCTGTATTGTCGATTCTTTCACCAGATTCTTTAAGACCGTTGCACATGGATTTGATCCAGTGGTTGATCGTATTCTACGGAACGGTTGGAAGTTTGTATCTAGGAAAACGAATCAACGAGGACTTGAATACGAAACGAAAAGTTTTTGGAGATATTTTAGACCGTTTTCAACAAGGCGGAGAATCCGATAGAAGCTCTCAATCGGAAGTAGGGAGCAGACAGTTATGAATTCCTTTCTGCTTTGGTGGAACCTTCTCGATCTGAAAACGAAATTTTATGCGATTCTAATATTCGGAATTCTTGTTTTTCTGATCGGAGCGAGGGGCGTTTCTGTTTTTTCAAAAATTATTCACAGCGGAGGTTCGCATGAAATCAAAGAAATCGATCTTTCTCCCGGTTCTGCTTATGATTCTGACTGCGTGCCGGAATCCGGCAGATCGTGTCCGTGATCAACGCAACGAGCAGTGTAAAGGAAGTTTTTCATCCGTAAATTACGCTTTGACGATTCCTACGGAAGCGAGCTCTCCTCCGTCGATTCGAATTGCCGGAGAATGGTATGTGACTTCCGGAAGATACAACGCATATCGAATTCACGCAAAGGATCTTTCCCGTTGTTTGTTTAAGGAAGAATGCGTTCGCAAATGGACGGAGTGGGAAAGGGATTGTTCGGAACTAAGGGTTCGTATTCTCGAATCCAGTTTGATTCCGGGTATATTCTCCATACGAAGATCCTGCGAACTCAATCAACCCGTTTGTTAAACGAAGGAAGTATATTATGATATCATACATTTCTCATCCTATTTCGCCTTGGAATCCGCAAAGAAAGGATCAGGTTACGCCTCGTCTTTTTTTAAAAGATTATCAGCAGTGTATGGGCAACGTGTTTCAGGATTTGATCGTTTATATAGGATTGATTTATAGAATTTCCGATTTTATCCAACTGACCACATACAACTATTATGCCCTCTTCGAGGATTGGGTGATTAAAAACGGAAAGAACGTTTATGATTCGTTCGATCACGCGGAACATTTTAATATTCTAATGAAAGACAACGAGATTCCTTTTAGGGTCGTAAAGAAAAAAGGAAACAAGGAAGAGCTGTGCGAGTATTTCGAGAAATGGAAATTTCCCTGCGGTTTGGGGACGTATCTTACTCAGAAAGGACATATCATTCGCGGGATCGGAATTGTAATCACCGAGGACGGTCGAAAATTCTTAAAAGCTTCCGATCCTTACGGAGTAGGACCTCGTTACATTGATCCTTACGGACATATGATTCAGTATGAACTGGATGTTCTTTTCGACCTTGGGGTTCCAAGCATTTTCTACCTGGAAAAATTAGGAGCGGTTTGATACGTTTCGCTCCTTGTTTGAAAACGCAAACGCGTTAAACTATCGATCATTACGGAAACAATTGCATCATGAGAATCAGTCATATCGAATATTTAAAATCCTTGGTCCTTTCGGTCAAAGTTCTCCCCGATCTTCCGGAGACCGAGCCGGTTTCCTTATTTTCGGAAAGCGGAATTTATCAAGTGGGCCCAAACGTAAGCGATTATCCGAGTTTGTTTCCGTTTTGTGTGATTTTTCAATCTCCACTCGTTTCGATCGCGGACGGAAAAAGATTTCAAAAACTGGAACCCGCAGTAGTTAGCGGAGTCAAAAATATTCGTTTTTTAAAAAGACATTATATTCAAGAATTTACATATACAATCCATTTTTGGATGCAGAATTCCTCGAAGGACGTTCCGTCCACGGGACATTTGGGGTCGGGAGCGGGAGCGCTCGGAATAGTCGATCAAATTCTCATCTATCTTTCCAATCATCAGAAATTTGCGACGGCGCAAGGAGCTACCGTAGCGGTGAAACCAGGCGAATCTTTCGTCGTCTCGGATCCTTCCGAAAATCTAGGATATTACAAATTGATGATGGAGATCGTTTTCAGCGACGGACTTTTTGAAACGGAATCGGTTCCCACTTTGGCTCAGGGAACCTTTCAGATCGAAGAGCCAACTGAAATAGGAACATCGGAGGAACAATGAAAGCAGTCGAGTTTATTAAAAAGAACGAAATTACCCCGGCGCTGGCCGCGGGATTTTTAGATCATCTACGAAGAGATCCCGAAGAAGAAGTAAAAGAAGAGATTCTTAAGATCGCTTATCGCGAATTTTCGGGAAGAGACATCGACAAAAACAAAAGTGTTGCACAGGAAAATCAATCGGAACACGCAGAGGAAAAAAATTCAATTAAAGTAAAAACGAACGAGCCGAATCAAAAATCTGATATTCAGAAATAATAATATACAGAGCGGCTCGTCCGCCATTCTACTCAGTTGCTCTTAATATTAGGAGCGTATCAATGTCAACAGGCGACGTGACTACCTACCATCAAGACGGTGGGATCAACTTCAACGACGTTAAACCGGATCGCGTCGGTTCCAAAGTCGGAACCGCGGAAACCGGCGACGTAAACAGAGTCTATGTCATCAATAACACCCCTCAAGCAAAGGACGTTTTTGGAAGGGGAGAACTCGTGGATTCTTTGGAACAATTCTTCGAAGAGTTCGACGAATCAAAAGGACAAAAACCGGTTCCGGTTCTTTGTGTACGTCCTCAAAACGACGTCGCGGGAACTGTCGGAACTCCGACGAAAACCGGAGACGGAGAAGCGGCTCTGCCTACAACCTCAGGAACTCCGACAGGAACCAGAATTGTGATTCTTAAGATTACAAAAGCAGGTGCGCCCGGCGTTGCGGAATATCGCAAATCCGTGGACGGAGGTGCGAACTTTTCCACTCCGTTGATCACTCCCGCGAGCGGTTCTCCGATTTCTTTGGATGCCGGTGTGAGCTCGACCTTTACGGCCGCGTCCACTCCAGCAAACACTTTTAAAGTTGGTGATACTTACACCTTTACGATCAACGGACCGAGCGCGTCTAACGCGTCCAAGTTGACTGCGATCGAGGCTTTAAAAAGGGAATACGGCGCGTATTGGATCCACGTTTTGGGTCCCGCATCCAGAGCGTTCGCGATGTCGTGCAACGTTATTTTGGAGGAGATGGAAACCGAACATCATCTTCCTTCGTTTATCATTTTGGAGGCGAGAGGTAAGAATCAATCGGAAACTCTTCCGGAATATTTTCAATACGTTCAGGACGAGTTCGAACCTTTCGCTTCTCCTAAGGGAAGAGTGATGATCGCAGTCGGCGAGGCCCGTTATATCAAAGGCGGAGTCAACGCATCCGGCGGTTATTCCGCTGTTAAGTCCGCCGGAGATTCCATCGGAGTTTGGAGAAACTTCGCGACTATGGCGACCGCTAAGATCGCCGCCGCGCCGGTAAACGTTTCGATCGGATATGTGAAGGATATGCGTTCGTTGACGTTCTCCGAAATTCGTTACTGGGATAACGGATATCGGAACTACATGGATCTGCTTCATGATATGGGTTTGATGGTTCTCAAACAATACGACGACTACGACGGAATCTTCATCGCAAGAGATAAGATCAAGGCTTCGAGCGATTCCGACTTTAAGGAACTTCCGGAACGTAGACGCGCCGATAAAATGCACCGCATTCTTTATCGCGAATCGCTTCAGTTTTTGAATATGGATACGGAAGTCGATTCAGGCTCGGGCGGTCTTGATTATCTGAAAACATACATCGATTCTAAAATCTCCGCCGAGATGGAAGCTCCGGGTAGAAAGGAAATTTCGGGACACGAGATCATTCTCGATCCGAATAAAACCTTCAACACCGATCGTATTCTCAAAGCGAAGTGCAAGATGTACGTCAGCAATAGAACTAAAGCGATCGAGTGGGAAACCTCTTTCGCCACACCTAAATAGGAGCAACCAATGGCATTAGAAGTAGTAAAAGAAAACTATAGCTTTACCAATCTCGAGTTGAAACTTTTCGGCTACGATATGGTGAACTTTTCCTCTTTCACGTTCGATCATGCGGTAGAGATCGAACTCACATACGGAAAGGCGGGTGAGATCGTAGGGTACACGACAAAGAATTACAAACGAAGCATCAGCGCTGAAATTTATTTCGAAGAGCTGGATCGTTTGATTCTTCTTGCGGCGCCTTACGGCGGTTTGATCGAAAAGCTTCCTCCGGCACCGTTAACCGCGATTTTAAAAGCGGAAGGAAGACCGGACTTTAAATACATCGCACCTGCGGTTAAGATCACGAAATACAACGCGGATATCAAAAGCGGAAACTCGGGAGCGATTGCGGTTCCGTTGGAAATCGCGCTGTTGTCGATTCCGGTCATTACGTTCGCGTAAGATCGTTGAGAATTTTCGTAAAAGGAAAAAGGAAACAAGATGAATCCATTAATCAGTTCAATTCCGGCTTTAAAGGAAGCGTTTGAAAAACTTCCTCAGCCTTATCAGAACATAGACGACGACTTTATCACACGCAATAAGGACGCGATCGATTCGATCAAATCACATTTTGCGGATAAGGGAGGAGTTCACGTTTTGGATGCGGGCGAAGGAAGAAAGATTATCTGCAGAGTACCTAACAAGACTCAGGTGGACGATACCCTTGAAAAGGCGAGAAAGGAAAAACAAACCGATGTCGCACAACGTCTCACGGGTCAGTGTTGTTTGTATCCGAGTTTCGACGTGGTGAACGGTTGGGCTCAAGATTCTCCCGGAATTTTTATTCCGATCAGCAATAAACTGATCGAGCTTACTGCGACGACCCAAGAGGTGACTGCAAAAAAGCTATAGGGGAGAAGCTTCAGCTTCTTAAAGCCGGGAATGGTGCATTGGAAGTTCTTCTGATGTACTATTTCCCGGGAAGAAAGATGGAATATCCGTTGGACGGAGACGAACGCGAAAGTTATGAAACTCAATTGGCCGCCGAATTGGAATTCGTGCGGTTGATTGAGATTAACACTCTGACTCGAGCGATCGTAAAAGCGTTTAACGGAGATTAGATGTTACCAGAGGCGGGATATGGCTGATACGAACACGAACGAAATGAAAATTGTTTTTACGATAGCGGATCTCGCCTCCAGTAAAATCGACGAGATCAATAAGAAATGGGACACGATGCGAACATTGATCGGCGAGAATAAAGATCGAGCGATTCAATTGGGTGCGGCCGTTGAAAAAATAGATTCCGGAAATCGAATGTTAAAACTCGCGACTCAGTTCGTAAAGATCGCAAAATATTTATACGATGCAAGAAGTGAAAGTTCCAAATTGGAGAACGGTTTTAAAAAACTGGGAGTAAGCGTTCAAGACGTAGCTTCCATCAAAGAGAATGCGTTTAAACTTTCGGGTGAAACGGGGATTCCGGTCGAACAGATACTTTCCAACGCACTCAAGATCAAATCTTCGTTCAAAGATCTCAATGCGGTCAATTTAAACGCGATGGTCGGAACGGTGACAAATAACGTTCTCGCGACCGGAAACAGTTTCGATGAAGTTACGAATCAAATCATCTCCGCCGGAAAATCCGTTCAAGGTTTTAACGGCGATCTCAATCAATTAAACTTCGGTAATATAGATGATTTCGCAAAGGCCACCGAGGCTTTGGATCGATCTTCCACCCAATTCGGAAGAATTTCGAATGCTTGGGAAAATTTTAAAAAACATTTAGGGAGTGGGATCGAAAGCTCCGCGCTCGTTAAGTTCGGAATCTTAGAATCCGCGCTTTCAAAAATTTTCAGGTTTGTTGCCGACGGAGTTGAAACTCTCAATGTCTTTTTACTGAATAATCCGAAATTACTGGAATTCGCCGGAAATTTCACCACGTTAGGAACGGCCGTTTTATATGGAATCGGAACATTCAAAGTAATCACAGGTGGAATCTCGGCTCTTAGAGCAATCGCTCCCGCTTTGTTCACGTTAAAAGGAGCGTTAGCCGCGCTTAAAGTCGGCTTTTCACTATTAAGAGCCGCGATCGCGGCAAATCCGGTCGGGCTTTTCATCGTTGGAATTGTGGCCGGTGCGGCATTGATCATAACGTATTGGGACGAGATCAAAGCCGCGACTTTGGTCGCAGTGGACTATATATTAGAAAAATTGAATTCCTTTGTCGATTTTCTTACGTCGGCTTGGGACACTGTCAAAGGCGCCTGGATGGAAATGCCCGATTGGGCCAAAGGGCTCGTTGCGGTGATCGCGGGAGTCATTCTCGGACCGATCACACTCTTTTTAGGTTTGTTTGCGGGAATCGGACTTACGATTTACAATTACTGGGATGATATCTCGAATTTGGCGAGTAGCATCGCGGCTTACGTTTCCAATCTTTGGAACATTTTGGTAGAAGGTGTTATCGGATTCGGAAATTTAATATTAGAGAATTTGAATCAGTTTTGGAATACCTTTCTTTCAATCGGGCCTTGGTTGATGGAGCAGTTTAACGCGATTTGGAACGGAATCTGGAATGCGATTCCGGAATCCGCAAAGACGGCGGGATGGAATTTGATGAAAGCGTTGGGGAACGGAATTCTCGCGGGATTGAACTTTATAACACAACCCATCAAAGAAGGTTTGGGATTTCTCGGAAGTTTTTTACCGGGAGGTTCCAAACAGGATCAAGGTCCTTTTGGCAAACTGCTCGGGTTTAAGAACGGTTCAAGTCCGAATTCTTCCCCCGTTCCGGGTCTTCGAAACAACGTTAAAGTTCCGCCCGCTTCGAAACAAATTTCCGTTCCGGGTTTGCAACTCAAGGTGCAAACTTCAAAACAACCGGGAATCACGTTGGATCAGATGCAGACACAAGGAATCAATGCCGGAGGATTATCGACAAACAAGAGGAGTCGAAATTCTTCATTAGGAAATTTGAATGAAGCAGGAATTTCTTCCGAACGTCCTAAGAAAAATCCTGTCTTACAAAGATTTAACGAAACGATCGATTCGGATTCGAAGAGAGTCGTACGTAGAACGAGCGAAACATCCGAGGTTACGGAGATGGGTTCGGGAAGAAAACAAAACGGTTCTTCCTTATCGATAGGATCGATCATAGGGCAACTCGTTGTGGGAGATAGAACGAACAATAAGAAAAAGATCGGTGAAATCATAACCGATGCGATCTTTCAAGAGTTGGATCGATTCGAGGAGATGGAATTAGCATGATCGGAGGAATTACGCCGCCTGCGCTTCCGGCAGGATACATACCGCCTGAAATCATAACGGGGGATACGGATCGATTGGTGATCGGTCTCGATCTTTCCAGTGAATATGAATTTCCGTCCGGTACAAAAATTCGAGCGAATCAAGAAAAGAAAATAGAAGTCACATCGATTCCAGGCGGAAAGGGAACCGTAAAGGAACTTACAGGATTCGGTGATTGGACGGTCACGGTCGAGTTCACGCTTTTAGCCGCAACGTATGGCGCGGGAATTTTGGCGGCTCCTTCCAATCCTTTGGTAAAAAGTATGATTCAAAAGATAAGGGAATTGAAGAAACTCTGGGAAACGAACGAAACGCTTTACTTGAATCATTCTATGTTAAACGCATTAGGAATTAAGAATGTAGTTTGTAAAAGTTTCGATTTGCCGGACGGGCCGATTCAATACAGCCAATCGATCACGCTTACGTTTTTATCCGATGAAGAATACGATTTGGATCTTGCTTCGGTGGAATCTAAAAACAGCGCTGTGGAGTCATCCTTATGAGTCAATTTTACGTATTAAGAAACAATGATACTCTTCAGAGACTTTCGGCTCGTTATTACGGAAAGTGGGAGATATGGAGATTGATCCTGGATATGAACCCTCAAATTGATGATTGGACAAATCTTGAGTCGGGAATCTTGATCGAAATCCCCGATCCTTTGACGGAGAATCGTTTCCATACGATTTCAAACGGAGAAACCTACGAATCCATTAGCGCGCTTCATTACGGAACCGAACATTTTTCGGGAAAGATTAGGGAAGACAATTCGAACATTCAGCCGTATGAGAACGTGGGTTCCACTTTATACATAGAAGCGCTCGTTTCAAAAACCGAACTCGCCAACGCTAAAAAAAGGACGGCGGCCTGATGTTCACACTGATTCAAGAATTAGAAATCTCTAATGCTAAGTTTCCCGCCGTCACGGAGGTGACGTTGGAATCTTCTCGTGAAATTCCCACGGACATATTGAAGATAAAACTTCCTAAATATAAGAATTTGAAAAAGGATTCGATCGTAAAATTCTCGAAGGTCACTTGGAAGGCGGGATATACGAGATACGGACTTTTTCCGGAATTCAACGGCTATGTTTTGGAAATCAGTCCTAAGGTTCCGCTGGAATTGAAATGTGTGGATCCGTTCTTCTTTTGTCAGAGAAAAATCATGACTCAGGACTATCATCAAAAGCCGTTGATGACGTTTCTAAACGATTGTATTCATCCACAGATCAAATCGGATATTTCGATCTTAGTAAGGGACTCGGATATCAAACGTACGGTGGATATTCGATGCGCGAAAAAATCAGCGCGTTATGCGCTATCGGAACTCAAGAAAACGCACGGGGTCGATGTATTCTTTCACGATTGGAAATTGGTGGTTCAAAAAGCATATTCTCACCCGGATTTGAGTCTTACTTCGAAAACGAGCGGATCGAATTCTCAAAGCGGAAGCGCGTCTTCGAAAAAGGAAAAATTTCCGATCTTTCGATTCGGAGAGAATATTATAGAAGATGAATTGACTCCGCAGGAAAGCAAACCCTTCCAAATCGTAGTTCGCGGTGAAAATCCGAAAACGGGACAAACATACAGAGGGGAACACGGACAGGGAGAATCACGTTATTACGAAATCGACGGTTTGGATTCTCAAGGCGCAGAAAAAAGAGCAAAGGAAATTTTCGACGAAAAATGCGGCTCGGGATTCAAAGGGAAATTTCTTTCCTTCGGTTTTCCTTCGATCACACATTCTCAGATCATCGATATTCAAGACCCTGAAGATTCTTCCAGAAGCGCAAAGGCTTTCGTGGATCGTGTAATCAAAAAATTTAATATGAACGGCTATCGTCAGGAAATTTATCCCGGCTTTTATCACGAGCCGCCGAAGAGCGGAAGTTCGAAATCGAATCGGGGAAAATAAAGGGGAAGAATGGCGGATAGAACTCTCATACAAGCGATCGTTCAAGCATGGAAGATCGGATTTCCGATGTTTTTCGCGAAGTCCGGAATCATAGATTCCGTGGACTCGGATAATAAACTCTTAACCGTAAAAGTTTCAGAAGACTTCATCTATAACGTAACTTGGACGGAGCCGGTGGTTCCGAGAACGGGTTCGAAATGTCTTTTGATTGCAAGGGACAATCTTGAAAAAAGATACACAGCGTTTGCGTTCGAAAAGATAGATTCGATCAAAACGAAGGTCGCGGATCAGGTCGAACTGGAAATCCAAGAACATAAGGCTTATATAAATTATAAAAATATAATTAAGGTTACGCTCGAAGACGATGGTTTTCTTTTGGATCTCGGGGGAAAAACGTTCAAGATCCGCGGAAACGTAGAACAGGAAGGCGATTTTAAAACTACCGGAAAGTTGGATGCAAAAAAAGAAATCACCGCGTTTGCGGAATCTTCCAATTCGGTGGGTTTATCGTCTCACTTGACGGATTACGTGGATACCCCGGTCGGACCGTCCGTTTCGAGTAAACCGAAGGCAGGAACCTGATGATCGATTTTGGGAACGATCCGATTCGATTCGGAGATTTGACTTTGGACGCTTCGGACGACGATTTGTTAAGCGACGCGAACTCGGTAAGAATCGTTTTATCGGAGGTTCGGGAAATGTTCGAGATGACCGTCGCCGACGATATCGACTATCCCGAGATCTATAGTAGACAAAGAATCGCGTTGAACTCGACCGAGTACGGGGATCAGGCGGCTCGAATCCGAGACGCCGAAAGGATTTTAAGGTTACATCCCGCGATCGATTTGAAATCGATCGACGTGACACTTGACGTGGAAAGTCGGATCGTTGTCGATTTCCGATTAAAAACGGGAGAATCGGTTAAAGGAATTCTAATGAAGTAATATGGAGGCAATCGATGAATTTAAACATTACTAAAGAACAGGTTCTTACGGATCATCTTCAAAGCGTAAAGGCTTCCGGAGTATTGAAGAATCATACTTTCGGTCCAACTTCGAAAACGTTTTCGATTCTACGCGCGGTTTCCAACGCGGTTTTTTTATTCATAGATACGGATCTTATCTCCGTTCAGAAAGCGATTCATCCTCATACTGCGGAAGACGACGCGTTGCACGAACACTTGATTCGAAGAGGAATGCAATGGAAACCGGCGCTTCCTTCGATTCTCAAGGTGAGAATCGGATCTTCGGTTCAACCTTCGGTGGATCGGGAAATCCCTCAGTCTTTGATCGTTACGACTTCCGGTAACGAAGATCAGAAAATAAGATTCTTTCTTAAGGACGCTTTGATTCTTCCTGCGGGAACCGCCGCCGATACACAAGAAAAGTTTACGGTCGAAGCTCTTGTTCAATGTACGGTAGACGGTCCGATCGGAAACGTGGTTGCGGGTGCAATCAACTTGATCGAAAACCCACCGGATGGAATCAACTTTGTTTCCAACATAGAAATCAATCCGATTCAACAAGGTCAGTATAGGGAAACCAGAACTTCGGTAAGGGCTCGCTTGCAAAATGCTGAAGGTGTTTCATCGAAATGGACCCCTGCTTGGTATAAGGGAGAAGCGGAAACTTTTTCTTTCGTAAAAAGAGCGATCTTCAAAAGTGCGAAGACGTTGAAGACGGACGGGGAAGTGAAAGTTCTTGTGCAAGGAACCGTGGGAACGTTGAACGTTTCTCAACTCGATCAAGTAAAAGATCATTTTAATTCGGAGGAAAACGATCCGGGCGGCGTAGCACACGTGTTAGTCGATAATATTTCGGAAACACTCGTGAACAAAACGGTTACGGTGAAGTTCTCTTCTTCGGATACGATTCCGAGCCAGGTCGTTTTGGATCAAATCAAGGACGAATACTTTCTTTCTTTGAGCGAAGGACAGGATTTCGTGGACGCGCAATTGAAGGCTTTGTATCAAGTTCTTCCCAATTGTATCGATGTGGAATTCAATCCATTAGGAAATGTTGATGTTCCCGTAGGCTCGTTGGCGAACGCAGGTCCCGGATTTCAAACGATAGGCGCAGTGTATGTCTGATAAATTCATATTCGATTTCGATTCCGTTGTTTGGAAAAATCAGAGAAACCTCATTCGAAAACTTGGACAATCCAGCTTATGGTATAAGTTATTGAAATCCATTCTTTCCATTCTAAACGAAAGAGCGGCGAGGCTGAGTTGGTTGTATAGACAGATGTGGCTTGAAACCAGCGACGGTTTCGGATTAATTTTGTGGGGTGCCAGGTATAAGATCGCAAAACTTCCGGGAGAAACAGACGAGCTGTATCGAAACAGACTTTTAATGGCGAAACTTTTTAAAATGTCGATCGCGTCGGTCTCTTCGAAAAGACAGGTCGTTCAATTTTCCACCGGACTCGATTCGAGCGAAATCCGATATTCCAAAGTTTATGAAACGGAAGAATCAAAAAATTGTTTCGTTATGGGCGGCCCGATCGACGGAAGAATGATGTCTCGCAAATACGTTCTATTTCGTTATCGATTTTTGTTTCCGAAACTTTCAGATTCGTTCGATCGAGCCGAATTGGTTCGTTCTATGGAGAATGTGAATGTGGGTGGTAACGTCTGCGAATTTTGGGAAGAACAAGGGACGTTCGAACCTTTTGTCATGGGCGGCTCCGTATCGAACAAGTTTCATTCGCGCAGGGCTGAAAAATTAAAAGAATATTCAATCTATTAAATATATAAAAAGCGGAATGTTTTTATCCGCCTCTACTCGATCGCTCCGTTAGGAGCAATTATGGAAAAAATATTTGTTTATTCTTCCGAAAGTCTGGAAGAATATCCGAGCTCTAATTTGTCTTCGATAGAACTGGAGATCGAACTTTTTAATCGGGACAAGTCGGAGAGTCTGAAGAAAAAAATTCACCAGGGAATTTCCTTTCCTCCGGAAGGATATAAGTTCGAAGCGGGCGAGTTAAAGGAATTCTCCCTTTCCGAAAAAGCGGATCGAGGTTTGATCTCCGTTCCGGAAGACATGAAGATCGAAGATGAAAGACTCGTTCCGAAGTCGGAGCTTGAACTTCTTCAATGCGGTCTTTTAACGATCTCTTCTTATAAAGAAAAAAAGATCCGAAAAATTCATTCTAAGTTCGACGAAGCCTTGGATCAGATTCTTTGCAGGTATCCCCAAAGCGAACCTCTTTCTTGGCCGATTTTAAGTCCTCAAGCTAAACAATGGCTTTCTGCAAATTCTCAGGAAAGGGAGAATTTAAAGTCCTCCTTAATCGCGCTTGTAAGCGAATCAAAAACGATGGAAGACGATGATATTACGGAACTTGCAAGTTCAATTCTTGCTAAAGCGAACTCATACGAATCTTACTGCGGCGTTTGCAAAAAAATCAAAAGAGAGTTAGTCACTCAAATTCAGAATAACGTAAAAACGAACGTAAACGTTCTTTATAACGAATTGGAAGCGATCGAAATCGATTTTCCTTCCTTTGAAGGAGCTGTTCATGGATAAATTGTCGGGTATTACTTTTCCAAGCGTGAGCAAAAGGGTTTTTCCTGAAGATTGGAAGAAGGAACAGGAATCGAAAAGCCAGGAGATCATCAATCGAGACTTGGATCTTGTCGGTTTCGGATTACAATCGGGTGGAACGATCGTCGTGGGTTCGGGATCGAATCGAGTGGATTTGATCGATACGATCGTCGCTTACGACGCGGAAGGAAAAAGAATCGAAGCCGCTCCGGTCGCGGGTATTCCCGTCCCGAATAACGTTACGTGTACGCTTGTGATTCGTCATAAGTTTATGGAAACGTTATACGATAGTCCTTCGAATCTTCCGAGCGACGGCCCGAACGTTTGGAGAGATAATTCTTTCGAGATTTTAGCAAGACAAGGTTCTCTTGTCTCGGGCGATATTCCGTTGAGATCAATTTCGTCTAACGCTTCCGGTGCGGTCACACTTGGAACCGATCTAAGAATTTGGAGAGGTGTTTCCACAAACGGTATCAAAGACGGGCAAGTAACGGAAGAAAAACAATCCGCATCCGTAAAAACGGGGCTTGTTACGGATCTGCATACCGATTTGCTTGCTTTCATCAATCCGGACGCGAACAATCCGCTCAAACTTGTGAAAGGAATCAATCAGAGTTATCTTTATTCTAAGAATTTCGCGGAAGTCGTCTTTAAACAAGAACGGAAGTTTTTGGGAGAGATGTTCTGGATGGACGAGCTTCGAGCACCGTCGACTGATTTTCCCGCGTTTTGTTTGGCTTCTGCGGATCAGCTGATCAACGCAAGCGGGACGGGTGGAATGCCGGACCTAGTTTCCTATTGGCTGAATAAGCCATTACGTTACGATCCACTTGGAACAAACGTAATCGATTTTGATGCCACGAGTTATACAATAGCGAGTAATGTCCTTACGTTGACTTTTACAAATACGCCTGCTTGTCAGAAAATGATAGACGCCTTAGCTGAAGATCAGTTAGTTCACGGTTCGTTTACGAATTGGATGACCGGAACTTTGTTGCAGACAATAGGAGCAATTCCTGCTAACGCAACTTTGGTGATTTCGGCGATCAATAGCGGAAGTAGAACGATCAGCTTTTCTTGCACAGCGGCGAATTCGAGCGGTTCTTTAACAGGGGTTAAAGTTCGTTTTTACAAACACAGATTACCGGATATAACGCCGGGAACCACGATCACGAATCAGGTTCGTCATTTTGCAATTCAAGGACGCGGCTTTGTTTCGGTGATGGATGCGGATAGCGATTGGATCGGTGGTTTGAGAAGAAGGGATAGATTTCAAGGACACCATCACAATACGATCGGCGGGGATTTTATGAGCCAGGATATCACTGTATCGCGAAGTTATATTCAAGGTGGTGATACCGCTGGAAGTTCAATCGGACAATCGATAGTAAAAGAAGCTAAATCCGACGGAACAAATGGTTCTCCTCGACTTGGCAAAACCACCGATGCTCGAGGTCTATCAGCTTTTCCTTATGTGTTTGTTAAGAGGGTCTTATAATTATGGATAAATTATCAGGAATAGAATTTCCAAGTTTAGGAAAACGAGTTTTTCCAGAGGATTGGAAGAAAGAACAGGAATCTAAGAGTCAGGAAATTATCAATCGAGATTTGGATGCGTTCGGTTCAGGAATCGATTGTGGAGGAACAATTGTAATTAGTTCGACGGCGAGCAAAGTAGATTTAACCGATTCACTCGTCGCTTATGATGAGGATGGAAAACGAATCGTAGTGCCGCCAACGATCGGTATTTTAGTTCCGAATAATGCTTCTTGTACTTTGGTGGTCAGGCACAAATTTCAAGAAACTGCATATACTAGTCCTATGAATATGCCGGATGATGGCCCGATCACTTGGAGAGATAATTCTTATGAGATCATCGCAAGACAAGGCGCGTTGATTTCCGGTGATATTGCTTTACGAGCGGTTTCTACAAATGTTTCCGGTGTCGTAACTTTAGGAAACGATCTTAGAGTCTACCGAGGGATCAGAGGTCTTCGCATTAAAGATAACGAAGTAACCGAGGGAAAACAATCTACTTCGGTTAAGACTGGCCTATTAACGGATTTGCATTCGGATATCGTGACAGCTATCAACCCGGATGTTAACAATCCGTTGAAATTTGTGAAGGGGATCAATCAGGTTTATCTTTTCTTTAAGAATTTCACGGATACCGTTTTTAAGCAGGAGAAAAAATACTTAGGAGAGATGTTCTGGATGGACGAGCTTCGAGTGCCGTCTACGGATTTTCCTGCGTTTTGTTTGGCTTCCCCTGATCAATTGATCAATGCAAGCGGAACGGGTGGAATGCCGGACTTAGTTTCGTATTGGTTGAATAAGCCGTTACGTTATGATCCGCTCGGAACGAACGTAATCGATTTTGATGCGGTTAGTTACACGATTGCGAGCAATGTTCTTACGGTGACATTTGCGAATACGACTCCCTGTCAAAAGATGATCAATGCTCTCGCGGAGGAAAATTTAGTTCATGGTTCTTTTACGAATTGGATAACAGGAACTATTTTGCAGGCTGTAGGCGCGGTTCCGGCGAATACAACATTGGCGATTACTGCAATCTCCACTTCGAGTCGAACCATTAATTTTACCTGCGCCGCTGCAAATTCGAGTGGCTCGCTCTCCGGGGTTAAGGTGAGGTTTTATAAACATCGTCTTCCGGATGCAGTCCAAGGGACTACGATTACGAACCAGATTCGTCACTTTGCAGTTCAAGGGCGCGGCTTCGTTTCCGTAATGGATTCAGACGGTGAATGGATCGGAGGATTGAGGAGACGAGATCGGTTCCAGGGTCACAGACACGCTGCTTCTACATCCATTTCATTTGATATACCGCAAGGGGGTGCGGGTGGGGGCGCAGGTTCTTTGATAGCCGCAGGTTCTATCGGTGATGGAATTCCACGTGGAGTACAGCTCAATGGTTATCCTTCAACAAGTGTGGCTGGACCTACAGTTGATTCGAGTTATGCCCCGCTCAGATTTGGTTTAACAACCGATGCTCGAGGTCTATCAGCATTTCCTTATGTGTTTGTAAAGAGGGTTTTATAAACGAGTTTGGAAAAATATAAAACCCCTCTCCAAAATAAAAAAGGCGATGATTTCTCATCGCCCCTTTTGAATCAGATTACTGATTATTGAATTATTGTTGAGGAGCGGAAGTCGCGAAACGGAAGGTAACTCTTCTGTTTTTAGCGTCTTTTGCATCCAAACCAGAAACAGGCTCGGAAGAACCAGCGCCTTTCGTAGCGATACGATTCGCAGGAATTCCTTGTTTAATCAGAGCTTGTTTAACCGCATTTGCGCGAAGTTCAGAGTAAAAGATATTTCCTTTTTTGTCGCCTTCTGCTTGTTCAGGACCTACCGCATCGGTGTGACCTGTAATTTCAAGAGCGTAGCTATCAGGAAGTTTTCCGAGACCTTCTTTGATCACTGGAGCGTTTACTTTTGACCACTCGCTGAAATCACCAGCGTTTACGTCCGCTTTTTTGTAGCTGAATCCTGGACGAGTTAAGCCGTCCGGATATCTGAAATCTTTCAGTTTATCGTTCAAGGAGTCAGCGATTGCTTGCGGAGAATTTACATCAACGTTTCTGTTTGCCGCGGCAGATTGCTCTTGTGAAGAGGGCTCAGGGGCAGATTCCTCTTTTTTTTCAGCGGAGGAGCAAAGAGTGAATGAAAATGCAATTGCACCGAGCAGAATCAGATTCAAAATCTTTTTGACCATGTTTCTATCCTTCCTTAGATCTAAGGGGTTTTGGTTTCAGTGTGTCATGATAAGGCTTAGGAAGGAAAATGGAAACTGTTTTTTTAGAGTGCTAAAAACACGCGAAGTAAAAATCTGGAATCCTTTCCTTATTTTCAATGAACTTAGAACTAAAAGCAGAGGTCGCAGAAGAATTTTCCGGAAATCGATTGGATCGGTTTTTGAAATTCTCTTTTGGAGACGAAGTTTCCCGGGCTTCGATACAAAAGTGGATCGAATCGGGATATGTACGCAATCACGAAGAAAAAGTTTTCAATAAAAGCTCCTGGAAGGTGAAAACCGGCGAGCAATACTTTCTCTCGATTCCTCCTAGACCCCCTCTCAATTTAGAACCGATTCAGATGGCGTTACCTGTCATCTTAGAAAAAGAGAATTATCTAATCATCCACAAGCCTGCTGGAATCGCAAGTCACAGCGGACCCGGAGATCGATCTCCTAGTTTGGTCAACGGACTTCTCTATCATTTTAAAGAATTATCACAGGCCGGGGGAGAAGCGAGACCCGGAATCGTCCACCGATTGGACAAACCAACCGAAGGTCTGATTCTGATCGCGAAGAACGATCGAGCTCACGGAAAACTGTCCGAATTATTTCGGAAGAGAGAAATCGAAAAAAAATACTACGCTTGGGTGCAAGGACATCCGCCCGACGAAGCGGGAACGATCGACTTGCCGATCTCCAGACATCCGGTTGAAAGATTGAAGATGACGATTTCTCCCAAAGGAAGAAGATCCGTAACTCATTATAAAGTACTAAAGTATATCAATTCTCGCTCCGGAAGAAAATTCAGTTTTGTGGAAGTCGGATTGGAGACGGGAAGAACCCACCAAATCAGGGTTCATTTTCAAAGTCAAAGATGTCCTGTAGTCGGGGACTTATTGTATTCCAGAGTGGGAGCGCAATACGAATCTTACGGCTTACAATTGATGGCTTATTCTCTTAAATTTAAAGATCCGTTTACCGGTGAAAAAATAGAAGCCACTCTTCCGCTCAGCGAACGGTTTCTTAGATTTGAGAAGAATGCTCCGCAATTCTAACCCGGATTTGTGTCGGGTCCTTGCGATCGGGAAGAACCGGAAAATTCTCCCTATAATCCGAAATCGATTTTTTGAAAGCCATGTGAAATAGAATCGTTTCGATTTCTTCACCGGCGTCCGCAAATTCGCCGTTCGGTTCCACGGCGAGAGAATGTCCGTTGTGATGAACGCTTTTGTTGTAACCTGCGATTCCGATTCGATTGACCCCGAAAACATAAGCCTGATTTTCGATCGCTCTTGTTTTGAGGATCAATTCCCAGTGATGAATTCTCGGAATCGGCCAATTCGCGTGAACCGTAAAGATATCCGTTTCGCCCGCAAGTCTTCGAAAAATTTCCGGAAAACGAATGTCATAGCAGATAAACGGAGTTATGCGGAAACCGTTGAGATTATAACTTATAATTTCGGAGCCCGAACTGTAGTGACGGTCCTCTCCGCCAAACGTAAACGGATGAATTTTAGAATATCGTAATATAATTTCGCCGTCCGGATTTACAACGCTGACGGTGTTGAACGGTTTTCCGTCCGGATTCTTCCGTATCCAACCCGCACAAACGACCGCGTTTGTTTCTTTGGAAATCTCCCTTAAAAAAGTTTCGGTCGGCCCCTCGTCGAGTTCGGCGATTCTTTCGGATCTCATCGTAAAACCCGTCGCGAACGTTTCGGGTAAAAGAATCAGATCCGGTTTTTCTCCGCGATTTCGATCGAGAGTGGAATAGATCAATTTGCGAACATGTTCGTAATTCGCGTCTTGATTTTCCCAAGAAAGATCGCATTGAACGAGAGCCACGTTGAGTTCACCGGGATTCAATTTTTTCCATTCTCCTCAGAAACATTTTTTGCATCGTCAATCGAGTTAAGAATCGGATTTTTCTTCGTTTTCATTCTTACGAACGAACGGTTTTTTAGAAACACGATGTAGTTTAGGACGAATCGTAATTTCGGTAAAACCCAAATTCTCGGGACCGGAAAGCGCATACTCGAACGCTTTCAGAATTTCGGAAACGTTCAAATAAGAATTCGGATCGGAGTCTTTTTCGAAATCGAGCCGTTCATAAAAATCCGTATCGGCAATGTCCGGATTGATGCTTATCAATTTGACTCCGGATTTTCGGATTTCCTCGAATAAATTTAATCCGAAATGCCTGAAACCGGCCTTGGTTCCCGCGTAAGCCGCACCTCGAAAGGATTCCTTAAACGCGGAAACCGAATGGATCTGAAAGATCCAACCTTCATTCTTTTTTAAATCTCTTAAAAGCAGTTTTGTGATCAGAATCGGAGAAACGAAGTTCACTACGAGCATTCTTTCCAAATCGTCGAAAGGGATTTCCTCGTGAGGTGCAAAGTTGCCGATTCCGGCGTTGTTCACGAGAATTTTGAGAGGAGGCTCTTCCTTTAGAATATTCTGTAATTTGAATGTGATTTCCTTTGTGTTCGAAAGATTCAATTCGACGTGACGATACAAGGGAGAATCGTTTAAGATCCGCGATTTCGGTTTTGTTCTCGCGATCCCAACGACCTTATAACCTTGGGAAATCAAAAATTCGGAAATCGCTTGTCCGATTCCCTTGGATGAGCCGGTTACGATCGCCAAATCGTTGTTTGGTTCCGATTTCGTTTTCATTTTGTTTCCATCTCGCTTGCGACGAGTCTGTGAATTTTTTCCCGAGGAACAAAGACTTCCAATTCTTTTTCGACCATATCGAACATTTCCCTTTCCAATTCTTCGGGGTAGGATTTGACTCCGGCGTGAGTTTCCATCGGAAGATAATAAAGATAAGAATCCGATCTTCTTTTTTTGGAGTTCTTAAAATAATCCGAATTCATCCGAAAAACTCCGAGGCTGATTTCACGAAGTTTTTCTCCGGGAATTTCCGCAAAGATCGCACGAACGAATTCCTGATAAACGGTTTTCCAATTCGGAACGTTGAGAATCGGATCCAAACAAAGACGAACCTGCCAGCCCGCGTTCAAGGCGTCCTTGATGTTTTTCAATCGGGAAGAAAGTCTCGGAGTCAACGGTTCGTGTTCCAAGATCACAGATTCGGGGGAAAGCGTCCAAGCGAGAATGATGTTCGAAGTCGGTTTTAGATCCGCAATGGATTTGAAATTGGCGCTTTTCGTCCGGAGTTCCACGATCAAATCAGGGTTCTCGTTCGCAAACAGGATCCATTCTTTACAATATCCTAATGTGTTTTCAAGTGCGAGCAGATCCGTATCGTAGGATATACAAAGATAAAGCGGTTTGGAAAGTTCGAGTTGTTCCTTCGTTTCCCGAATATAGTCTTCGTTGTTTACAAAAACGACAAGATTCGCGGATGAATACATCCCTTGAAGATAACAATACGAACAATTGTAAAGACAATTCAGAACGAGTGCGTTGTAGTAAAAAAAACGATAACCGAAGTCGGGTGCGACGCCCGAGCCGGAATAGAGAAACTGTTCTTTGCGTTTCGCTAATATGAGTTTCGGGCTTCTTTTTTGGACCTGAAAATTCTGAGCGGAAGGATTGAAAACTTCCTTGTAGGAATCGATCGGAACTACGATCGATTCGGGAAATTTGGAAAGAATCTCCAATGTCTTCCGATGATTCTTTGCCGATTCTTCCACGTAAATATGGGAGAATCTTTTAGGACTGATAAAATTGTCGGAGCGCATACAATCCTTTTTTTCCTTCTTCCCTGGTTTTGACCTTCGCCTTTTGCGGATCGCCTAAGTCCGAAAGTATATTATAATTCTTTAAAATTTCGATTCCCGGTGCGGGAGAATTTCCGGTTTTGATCTTATAGCCGATCATCCAATCCTTCAACTGAATCGTTTCCGTTTCCGATAAGCGCAGAATTTCGGTCATTTTCAAAAGCGCGGCGCTTTCTTCTTTTTCAAGATCGATTTCTTTGTGGTTCGAGATCGGAGTCGACAAAATCGCGAGAAGATTCGGAAGTTCCTCCGAGATTCTCAGAGAAATTGTTTCCGCAACTCCGAGTCCTTGCGTAGATTCTAATTTTGTAAAGTGATCCGAAACCGTTTTTACGACTCGAATCCGATCGCTGGAAAAGAATTTTCGGGAAGCCTGAAAAAAACCGTAGGCCTCCATGTCAACTAACGTGTTTGGAAGCACGGAGGCCTCGTTTTCAAAAACGGGTTTGTCCACGGTCAACAAGGTCGACTCAGGAATAGGCGATTTGAAAAGAATATCGGGGTAAACGTTTCTTTGCGAACCTTCGTCCGTGATCTTATGGATTAAAAACGATTTTCCGATTTCGGAAAACTCCTTCGGAGCGCCGCAGATTCCGAAGTTGAAGATCCAGGAAGAATCATTGATCGATTCTTTGAATTCGTTTAACAAAAATGCGACCGACATCGCCGAATAAATTTTCCCCATTCCGGAAACGACCAAGGTATGGCTTTCGTTTTGATAGACCGGAAACGGATTTTGATCCCGAAGAATTTTCAAACCCAAAAATTCAATCAGGGGTTTTGCCTCCGGGAAAAGGGCGACGGAAATAAAAATCATCTTTCTTTCTTGATACCTGAACGTAGAATTTGGGACAAGAGAGAAATCATCGAACGAGAAAGAAAAGGAGTCTTTCATGGATTTGATCGAAAAGGTAAAAAGGGAATTTTGGCCGAAATTGAAGTCCGTGATTTCCAAGATTCCGTTTACGGAAGATTTGATAGCGCTTTATTATTCTATGTTGGACCCGGAAACCCCGCTTAAAACCAAACTTGTCATCGCGGGAGCGTTGGCGTATTTCATTTCTCCATTAGATGCGGTTCCCGATTTTATTCCCGGCGCCGGATTTCTGGATGACGCGGGCGTGATCGCGGCCGTACTGGCAAGTGTTCAGTCCGCGATCCGAGAAGAACACAGAGAGAAGGCCAGAAAATTTCTGGAAAACGAATGAGCTTAGACAACGAAATTAAAATCCGATACGAACACTTTCTAAACTTTCTTCCGAAGGTTATGGAATTTTTAGCGGCCACTCAAGAAGAATCCGATCTCGACATCGCCTATAAAGGTGAGATCGATCTCGTTACAAAAGCGGACAAGGGTTCCGAGGAAAAAATTATCAACGAGATTGATAGAATGTTTCCTGCCGATTCCATTCTCGGAGAAGAAGGAACCGATAAAAAAGGAACATCGTCTTTCAAGTGGATCATCGATCCGTTAGACGGAACCGTGAATTATTCTCATCGACTTCCTTTATACTGCGCTTGTATCGGTTTGGAAAATTTGGAGAACGGTGAAGCCGTGATGGGAATCGTTCCTCTTCCGGGTATGAACGAAATTTATCACGCTCGCAAAGGTCACGGCGCGTTTAAAAATCAAAAAAGAATTTCCGTTTCGAAAACGAAAGAATTAAAGCAGTCCTTGTTATCCACCGGATTTCCGTACGATCGTGAAAAGAAAATCGATCGACTCATGTTTTATTACAGAAACTTTTTATTGAAGACGAGAGGCGTTCGAAGGACCGGAGCCGCGGGTTTGGATCTTTGTTGGGTCGCGGAAGGAAGGTTCGACGCGTTTTGGGAAGAAGGTTTGAAACCTTGGGACATGGCCGCGCCTTCGGTGATCGTAAACGAAGCGGGGGGAAGAATGTCCACATATGACGGCAATACGTTCACACCTTATATTCCGAACGTGGTTGCGAGCAACGGAGTACTTCACGAAAAGATGATGGAAGGAATGCAGGAGTATCTTCGCATCCCGACTTGAAACGCGACCTGTCGAGCGACCCGTAAGGAGCGTTTTGCTGAGTTAATGCGAGCGCTTTTAAAGCCCCACGTATTTTTTTTGAATCGTCTTTTCGATCAAACGAAGAAGTTTTTCACGAACCGTGGTCGGATTAAAATTTCGTTCCACGTATCTCTTTCCGTTTTCGCCCATCACGGTCGATTCTTGAGGATGATCGAGAATGTAGTCGAGAGTCGCGAAAAAACTTTTTCGATCCGAATAAAAAAGTCCGCCGTTGCTCCGAAGACAATGCCCTTTGAGAACGTCCGATTTTCCGTTTACAAGAACCGGTTTTCCCTTCAACCAAGCTTCCATCAAAACTATAGAAAAACTTTCCATAGGCGAAGAATTGACCAAACACGCGCAACTTTCGAGCAGTTCGAGTTTGACGGCTTCGTCCACAAAACCTAAGAATTTTATATTCTGATTTTCTAATATTTTGTTCGGAATTTTGGAGTTGATCTTGCCTACGATTCTAAGTTTATGCGGAAGTTTCGTGTTCTTTTTCCATTCCGCGAACCATTCCGCCATTTCGAGAAAACCCTTTCCCTGATCCACACGGCCTACATAAAGTAAGAATGGTGTTTCTTCGGAACCGGACGAATTCGTTTTGCCGATCGTGGGATCCGAATTTTTTGAGGATTTGTTCGTATAACGATCCAGATTCAGGTTCATTCCCGTAATCGAATACGTGCTCGGTTTAAACCCGAGAATATTTTGAAACACTTCCAATTCTTCCGGAGTATTGAACGAATACGAACTTTGGTCCGTTAGAACTTCCTTATATACGGGAAGATAAGCGGGGGCTTCGTCATGGAACGTGGGAACGACGATCGATTTTTCCGCGACCAACGGAGTTCCGAAAACCAACGGATAATAAAGATAACTCACGAAGAAAAAAACGTCGAACTCGCTTTTACGAGATTCTATGAACTGAACCAACTCGGGCACGTAAGGGCCTTGTTCTTGGAGCCAATGATTTACGTTTTCCTTATTTTGAAGGGAAGGTTCTTCCAAAATTTTTTTGGAAAGCCGATCGAACCGTTCTATGTTTCTTTGTTTTTCAACGGTGAACTGAAGGACCTTATACTTTCCGCCGAGAGAAGAATTTCTTTCCTCAAAAAGAATCGGCTTGGAAGGATTTGCGGATTCTTGAAAGAAATTTTTTTCGGTAAGAGGAATCGAATTTTTCCAAGTGATATAATCCAGACTTCGAGTCGTCAAAACCGTGATCTCGAAATCGGCCGCCAACAATTCCACGAATTGAAAGATGAGTTTTTCGGAACCGCCGGAAACCTTGTCCGAAAAAATCGGAGAAACGACCGCGATCTTTTTAAGAGAGGGTTTCAACCGTTTTCCTAAGAACTGATTTCGAATCCGTCATTTTGAATTCTTCCAGACGCAGATCCTGGCCTTTCAGAATTTGATCCTTAAAGGAAGAATCGGTCAAAATCTTATTTATGAGAATCGCGAGATCCGGAAATTTTTTTTCCCGAAAAAGAACGCCGGCTCCGTTTAAGGTTTCGGGGACCGCGCCTCCGGCAAAAGCGAGAATGGGAATTCTATGCACCATAGCTTCGATCAAAGGAACGCCGAAGCCCTCGTGTTCGCTCATTGAAACGAATACGTCCGCCTCTTGATAGAGATTGTTGAGTTCGTTGTCCGAAAGAAAACCTGTGATCAAAACGTTCTTTCTAAGATCGTAAAAATCCAACATCCTTTCGAGTTCTTCGCGATAAAGATACAGTTCCCTCGAATTGAAACCCGCCAGATAAAACTGAAACTCGTCCGAGAACATGGATTTATACGCGTAAGCAAGTCGAATCAAATCGTCTTGTCTTTTGTTCGGAGTGATTCTTCCCACGAAAAGAATCTTTTTGATCGGCGTTTCGGTTTTTTCAATCTTAGGAAAATTTTCGGACAATTGATACGTGATGGGAAGAATTCCCACATTCTGAAATCCTAATTCTTCCAATTCTTTTTGATTGAATTTTGAAACGGCAAAGACGAGATCGAATCTGTCTCTCATCTCCGTCAATTCTTCCCTTCCCTTTTTCAAAAGATAGCTCATCTTTAAGTCGTAGGGTTCGAAAAAATGATGCGGAGTAACATTATGATAAATTAATATTCGAGGCGATCTGAAACTTCTCAAAAAGTTGAAAACCCCCGAATGGATCGAATGATGATAGAATAAAACGTCCTTTGAGGATTTGCCGTAGGCCTTGTATTTTTTTACGAAAGGAAGTTTCGACGCGCCTATGTTTTCGGAAAATATATCTCCTTTATATTCTAAATCCTTTAAGTGATTGCGAATCTCCAACATTTCGTTGCTGATCGCGTCGCCCGGATTAAAGCCCGCCGAAAATTGTTGAATCTGTCTCATGCCAGAATTTTCTCTTTAAAAAGATTCTCGAACGGATACGCATTGTATTGTTTTACGATTTCCTTTTCGTTTTCGGAAATCTGTTCGCGTAACGTTTTCTTTTCAAGAAGGTTGTCGATCAAACCTGCGAGTAGATTCATTGCCGAATCGGATTTGTTCTTAAAAAGAATTCCTCCGGTTTTCATGGTTTCCGGCGTCGCACCCGCGTGATACGAAATCGTGGGAATACCGGCGCCGAACGCCTCCAAAACGGGAATGTTGAATCCTTCGTGTTCGCTCATACAAACGTAAAGATCCATTGAGTTTAGAAAATTCTCCATTTCGGAATCGTTCGCGTTCAAACGAATTTGAACGTTTCCGGTCAAACGTTTGCGAAGAATGGTCTTCTTTAGGAAATTATAATATTCTTCGAAAACGGAAGGAACACTTCCGCAGATCAGAAGCTGGACGTTTTGTCTGAATTTCAAAACCGACTCGAGTAAAGAAAGAAGGTCTTCCATCTTTTTATTCGGAGAAACTCTTCCGATAAATCCGATCGTGAATTCGCGTTTGTCTTTTATGCTTTTTTCCCGGATCGAATATTTTTTTACGATGGGAAGAACGAGCGCGTTCGAAATTCCGAGCGACTGCAAAAAGTTCGCGTTGAATTCGGAAGAAGGCAAAAACAAATCGGTTTCGTTTTTAAGGGAATACAATTCGAGCAAGGATCGTTTTTCTTCGAGCTGAAGAGTGTTGTATATTTCGGAACTTACGAAATTCTTAAAGTAGATCGACGGCGTAAAACTCTGATAACGAACGATTTTTTTTCCGGGAAGATCGCGAAACCAATCCAGAGGATAACCGCAACCGCCGTAGTTGAGAATGTGCACGTCGTTTTTTGAAAAGTTGGAAACATCGGGATGTGTTTCGATCGAAAACGATTCTTTTGAAAAATTTTTTAAACAGACGACGGAGTTTGCAACTCCCAAGTTTTCGAGAACGTTTCGAATTCCTTTGATGTCGTTTCCGATTCCGTCGCCGTCCCTAAATTCGGTGACGTGCTGATACACTTTCATTTTCGAAAAGAAAGAACGGTGAAACCGTCTTCCGATTTTTTTTCTATGATGTTTCTAAAACCCAGTTGTTTGAGATAATCTCGGATCAACGGCTCTTGGATTTTCGTAAGTCTCAAAGGCAAAAACGGAGAAGGGTAATTCGAATTCTCGTTGGAAAAACGAAAACGGATTTCGGTTCCCGAAGACGCTCGAAGGCTCAAAGTTCGAAGGGCTTTTTCAATCAGCCAATGAGGATGGATCGATAAATTTTCGGATATTATAATTTTAGAATATTCTGAACAATCCTTCGGGATCGCTCCGGGTTCTTCCAGACGAATGTTCGTCGTCACGGAACCGGAAATGAATTCGACGCAGGATCGATTCCAACTGATCGAATCGAACTGAGAACCCAACTTCAGAAGTTGTTTGAGAATTCTTCCCCAACCCGGAGATAAAACCAAAACTTTTTCGGAAGGATTGATCGACTCCAACAGGAAGTTCTCGCTTTCCTCTATGGAATTTTCCGAGTAAAGATTTTCGTTGGCCCAAAGAAATTCGGGTCTGACTTCTTTTCCGATGGCTTGGTTCCATTCCAAAAATTCGGAATAAAAGGATTCCATCTTTCGTTTTAGATTTTGATTTTCGGAACGGATCAAAATGAGTTCGTGCAACACGCTGTAGAAGGCGCGAGTTCTGTTTTCGGAAAGTTTCTTATCCAAAAAAGAATAGAATTCGGAGAACCGAATCAAAAGCCATTTGAGAGGTCCGCGTACGAACCAAAGTTTCGGATTGGAAAACTTGGGAGGAGAAATCCCTTTCTCGAAAAGATGCGCGATTTCCGCCGGATCAAAATCCCGATAACCTTCCGGGCTCGGCGGTGAAAATTTCCAATGAGTGCGTTTCTCTATATCTTCTTTTGTGGAAGGATTTTTTTTGAGCTTGGCTTCGATTTCTTCCATGATCTCGCGGATGTTGATCCGAGAATCTCTGATTTCGAATAGTTCCTGAAATTTATCTTCCATGCTCAAAAGGGGAGAGAATTTTATTCGATTGTTTTTTATTCATTTTCTAAAACAACAGTATTTTTACGGAAAACAAAGAATTCTATGAAGTGTTTGATAACGGGGGCGGCGGGGTTCGTAGGCGGTTACCTTCTGAAGGAACTGAAACAATCCTATACCGAATTTTTAGGAATCGGAGTCGTGCCCGGACCGAATGTAGAAGAAGATTCCGAACTTCCTAAATCGTATCGTTCTTCCGTATGCGACATACGCGATCTTGAGCAGGTCCGAAAGATCATTCATGAATTCGCGCCCGATACGGTTTTCCATCTCGCGGCACAACCATTCGTTCCCAGAGCCGTGGAAGATCCGGGCGAAACCTTGGACATCAACGTACACGGAACGTTGAATATATTAGAATCTTTGCGTTCTTTGAAAAAGAAGGTTCGTTTTGTTTACATCTCCTCTTCGGATGTTTACGGTAACGTTCCCGAATCGGTTCTTCCAGTTCAAGAATCGGTCGTTCCTGCTCCTTTAAATCCGTATTCTTCCTCGAAGTCCTGCGCGGAAATTTATTGCCTTCAGTATCATCGATGGATTCCCGAACTCGAAGTTGTGATTGCAAGACCGTTCAATCACACGGGTCCGAAACAAAATCCTAATTTTGTAATTCCTAATTTTTGTTCTCAGGTTTTGGAAGCTCTTAAAAAATCCGAATCGGAAAGAAGAATTTTAGTCGGGGATCTTTCTTCCACGAGAGATTTTTTGGATGTGAGAGACGTTGTGCGCGCTTATCGAATCCTTTCCGAAAAGGGAAAACCCGGAGAAATTTACAATATCTGCTCCGGTAAAGAAGTTGTGATCCGAGATGTGTTGGATAATATCATTTCCGTTTCGGGTCAAACGATTCCGGTTGAAGTGGATCCTTCTCGTTTTCGTCCGGCCGAGATGAAACGTCTTTTCGGAGACAGCGGAAAACTTAGACAACTCGGTTGGGAGCCGCAGTTCGGTTTAACCGATACGGTTCGCGACGTTTACAAGTGGATTTCAACTTTGTCGTAACTCCTACAACTTTGTAGTAAAACTTTTGCGGCCCCGCCCGCGTTTAGGGTGGAGGGGTGGGTGGTGGGAAGACCCAGACAAATCCTCCATATCAGAAAATCATACTTTACGCAAGTAAAATCCTGACCCACAATCTTTGTCGTAACTCCTACAATCTCCGAATATAATAAAACTCTAAAGCACCGAACCTTTCCAAGTTTTAACCCCGCTTCCTTCGATCGGAAACGGATCGCCCAAATATTTCGGATTGGTTTTGAAAAGATTCATATCAACCCAAGCCAGGGTCCGCGCAAAAAATTCTCGGAATCGACTGAACGGTCCGCTTGTATAAATTCTTCGATCGGATTCGAAGGCCTGAAATTTCAAACCGATCTTTTTCGCCAAAAACGCGGCACGGGGTTGATACACTCTTTGGCTGACAAAGATCAAATCCTTGACCTGAAAGATTTCCTTCGCTCTTACCAATGTGTCTAACGTTCTGAAACCTGCGTGATCGACGAAGATGTCTTTTTCGTTTACTTCATTCTTAAGAATGTAGAGCAACATCGGCTTCACTTCGTTGTAGTAAATGGAACCGTTGTCGCCCGATAGGAGAATTTTTCTTACTTTGCCTTGATGATACAATTCCAGAGCGCAATCCAAACGGTCCTTTAAGACGGCGGAAGGTTCGTTTTTATAAACCGAGGCGCCTGGAACGACCGCGACCATTGCAGGTCTCGCGGATCTATAATTCTGATATTTTTCGGTGTGGAGATACGATTCTTCGAAGCTAAAATCGATCGCGATCGGCGCCGCGAGAATCAAACAAAGAATTAAAAAAGCTCGGGTATAAAATTTCGATTTTTTGAGAAAATTTAGGCTAAACACGAAATCCGGAATCCGTCAAAATCAGGAAGGTTTTTTTTCCGGCTTACAAGCCAAATTCAAACGAGAAAGTCCTTTTTTTCTTTCCAACGAATCGGAATCGGGAAAATTTTTAGAAATAGGAAACAAACCATTGCAGTACGGGTCTTATCGATTGAGCAAATACCTCATGAATCTCCTGAATTCATTTGTCAGAATTACTGTCGCCGGTTGCGTCCTAGCTCCGGCGGGTATTTTTTCCCAGGAATTGATGGGGCTTCGTTCCGGCGCAGATTCTAACAATCCGCCACCGATGCGACAGTTGGCGCCCATTCGCCAGCTCAGAAGTTTCGGTCTCGTATTCGGAAACGTGGACGTAGTCCGAGAACGTTTTTCTCTTTCCGAAAAACAATTGGATGAAATTTCCAAGATCAACGAGAAACACAAACACGAACATTTTAGATGGCTTCAAAAAATTTCCCCGATCGAGATCGAACTCGAAGGACTTTTGATGGAACCTAACGTTGATTTGACGAAAATCCGCAGGCTTTTGGTCGAGATCGGAAAATACACCGCCGAAATTCGGATCAATCAAATTTCACATCGTCTTGCTATCGAAAAAATACTGACCCAGGATCAAAAATCCAAAATCAAAGAACCTTCCGCTCCACCGGAGCCCGGATTCCCCGTGAATCTTTTTTCTCCGGAGAGAATCATCCTTCCTATACAAGGAATCTTACACTGAGGTATCAATGGACCAGAAAGAATTTACCGAATTGATCGATTCGACAAAACACATCGTACTTTCGGCGATTAAAAAGAATTTATTCGAGGAATTTCACGATTCCATCGACGACGTGGTGCAAGAAACGTATTTCCGAGCGTACAAAAGTTTATCCGCGAATAAGTTCCGCGGAGATTCTTCCGTAAGCACTTGGCTTTATACGATCGCAAGAAACGAATCTTTGAGAATGAATCAAAAAAGATCCAGACAAACCGCGCTTGCAAGCAAGCTGAAAGAGAAGGTCATCTTGGACAACTCGATTCAAGAAAAAGAGGCGGTCTCCGTCAGTTTCACCGATTTTGAATTGAAAGATCTATTGGCTATGCTTCCTTGGAAGTACAAATCGGTTTTGAGTCTTGTGGGCGAAGGCTACAAGGAACAACAGATCGCCGAAAAGCTGAGTATTCCCGAGGGGACCGTAAAGTCTAGGGCCTTCCGAGGAAAACAAATGTTAAAGAAAATTTTCGTAGATAAGTGAGAGATAGGATCAAGCCAGTATGAAATCGAACGGATTCGACAAAGATATCTCGGACAGACTTTGCAGTAAGGTTTGGAGTTCTAAGATCTGCGACGCGGTTTATAAAAAACGTCGCTGGAGAATGGTTCAATTAGCGCTGATCACTTTCTTATCCGCGTTCTTTTCCAGCTCCATCGTTTGGTTGACTTTTTTTGAAAATCAAGGATCCGCGATCGCGCGTAACGAATTGCATTCCTGGGTACAGGAACAAATTTACGGAGCGACCGTGGAAGCTCAAACCAAGGTATTGCAAAATTCCTTCTACAAAGAAGAATCTATGTCGAACGATCCAGTGTCCTTGGATGTGGATACTTTGATCGAGGCTTCTCTGGATCGGAGATAAAACGGTATATTAAAGAATTCTAAAATTCTTCGTTCAAACCTATAAATAAAGCGGAACGCGATTTTGCCGTTCCGCATTCGAGTGTCTCGGCTGGAATATCCGGTTTTCCGGAAATAAAACTAAACTTGTAGAATCCCAATGTTTACCTTGAATTCCAGTCGTTCCCCTAAAAAGGACGCCCCTAAAATCAAAACCCCTCCCGGTTCTTACGGTTTTTTTGCGCTTCGTCATTTGCCGAGAATGCGCAGAGATATCATCGGATTTTTCGAGGACATGAAAAAGAAACACGGAGACGTGGTTCTTTTCGGAATCCGAAGAACCAGAATCTTTATGATTCAAAGCCCGGAAGACGTGCGTCACGTTCTTCAGGAGAACAGTTCCAATTATCATAAGAGCGTATTCTACCGCGAACTCAAACGTGTTTTGGGAAAAGGTCTTTTGACTTCCGAGGGCGACTTTTGGAAAAAACAAAGAAGACTGATTCAACCCGCGTTTCATAGACAAAGAATATCAGAATTTACTCATATTATGGCCGACGAAACCGCCAATCTTTTCAAGGAATGGGATTCGAAAGAAAAGAACAAAACTCTTCGAGTCGATCTTTCGGAAGAGATGATGAAACTTACGTTCGCGATCGTGGGAAAAACCCTCTTTCGATCCGATGTAAAAGAATATTCCGAAATCATAGCGAAGAACGTGGAAACTGCGATGGAAGAATTGACCAAACGATTGACGATGGTTTTTCCTCCTCCGGTTCATTGGCCTTTGCCCGGAAATCGAAGACTTTTAAATTCGATCGACGCGATGAACGAGGTCATCTACGAACTCATCGAGCAGAGAAGAAAAAATTCTTCCAATGATTTGATCAGTATGTTGTTGGAAATTCAAGACGAAGAAACAGGCGAGAAGATGAGTCTCGAACAAGTGAGAGACGAAGCGATCACTCTTTTGCTCGCGGGTCATGAGACGACGGCTAACGCGTTGACTTGGGCCTTTCATCTTTTATCCAATCACCCTGAAATCTATTCCAAACTCAAAGAGGAATCGAAGAGGGTTCTCGGAGATAAAATTCCTTCCCTTGAGGACGTAGGTTCGCTCACCTATTCAAGAATGGTTTTGGAAGAATCGATGCGTTTGTTCCCTCCCGCTTGGACGGTGGAACGTTCCGCGCTCGGACCGGATACGGTCGGTGGCTATCACGTTCCAACCGGAACCAACGTTTCGATTTGTATCTATTCGATTCACAGGGACCCGAGATTTTGGAAGGAACCGGAAAAGTTTTGGCCGGAACGATTCTCCGAAGAAAACTCAAAAGATAGACCGAAGTATGCATACATTCCTTTCGGAGGCGGTCCGAGAATCTGCATCGGAAACGTATTTGCGATGACCGAAGGAATTCTAATCCTAAGTATGATCGCTCGAAAATACGATTTAAAGCCCGTCCCTGGTCATAAGGTCGAATTGGAACCTTTAGTCACATTAAGACCCAAGTACGGAATGTTAATGGATCTGGTTTCCACTTGACCTATACTTCACTGGAATAGACTCTTTATTTGGAGTCTATTCCCATGGAAAAAGAAATCCGCAAACGTATAGATAAAGTTAAGGAGAAGGGTCACCAGCGCCTGACCGTTCTTCTCATTCCTCACGGTTTTGATAAATCTTTTCATTTTCAAATTTCTGTTTTTACGATCGTCTTTTTATTCGGGCTTCTGGCTTCCATTTTAGGAATCGCGGTTTTCGGAATCGTAAAATACAACAATACAAGAAAGCAGATCAACGCTTTGGCTCAGGTTTACGGAAAGTATTTCGACGAGTATATCGAATACTCCGAACAACTCGAAGGTGTTCAGGATGATTTTCTCGCGTTAACGGAGAATTTAGAGGAGATCTATTCTCTCATCGACGGACAAGGCGACGAGATGTTGAAACTTCCGGACGAATCCGACATAGAAACGATCGCGCTCACGGAACTCAAAACCGAAGAAGCGGCCGATAAGGATTTGATGTTGGGAAGAAGTTATCTTTCCGAAATTTACGGTTATCGTACTGCCCGCGTTTATATGGACAAACATCGTCCGTTGATGGATAGCGTTTATGATTTTCTAAATCTCAGATACGACGTGATGGATGCGATTCCTTTCGGGGAGCCTTTGTATTCTTACAATCTCACGTCTTACTTCGGAACGAGACGTTCGCCTACGACCGGTTATATGGAATACCACGACGGTATCGATCTTGCGAACGTTCCCGGAACTCCGATCTATGCGACGGGTAACGGAAGAATTCATCGTGTGATTTATTCCAATCGCGGTTATGGAAATCATATCGTGATCCAACACGCGAACGGTTACTTTTCCCTTTTCGGTCACTGTACGAAAATTTTCGTAAGGGACGGACAACAGATTCGAAAAGGAAATCTGATCGCGACCGTAGGTTCCACCGGAAACGTAACCGGCCCTCACTTGCACTATGAAGTTTGGATCGGAGAATCCAATCGAACCGATCCGATGGACTATCTCAAAGTCCCCGTTTATTGATTTCAATCCGGAGTCGATATGCCAAAGAAAAAAGACGATTCTAAAAAAACTCTTTCGGAGAAAGAGGCTAAGGAAGCAATCGCCAAACTCTCCGACGAGATCCGCAATCATCAGTATTTATACTACGTTAAAAATCAGGCGAAGATCTCCGATTACGACTTCGATCAGTTGTTTCGGAAACTTCAGGATTTAGAGGAAGAATTTCCGAAGTTTAAGGACCCGGCCAGTCCTACGTTGGTTGTCGGTTCGGATTTGGACAAGGACTTCGAAAAATTCCAACATAAACTTCCCGTATTGTCTTTGATCAACACGTACAACGACGACGAACTCTTGGATTGGGTCAATAAGACCGATCCCGAAGGGCTTTATTCCGTGGAATGGAAAATCGACGGAGCCTCCATCGTATTGTATTATGAAAATGGAATACTCCAAAACGGGGTCACACGCGGGTCCGGGGGAATCGGGGACGACGTAACCGATAATATTCGCACGATTCGTAATATACCTTTGCGTTTGCCGGAACCGATCACCGTGTATCTTCGAGGCGAGGTTTTTATGACCTTTAAGGACTTCGAAGAATTCAACGAACTTTCTTCGGGGAAATATGCCAATCCGCGCAACTTGTCGGCGGGATCGATCAAACAAAAAAATTCTACGGATACGGCAAAACGTCCTCTTCGAATTTTTACATACGACGCGACGTTTCCCGATGTGGCCAAAAAGTTCAAAACACATCAGGAAATTCTAAACAAGCTCGAAAAACTTACCTTCCCGGTCCCGCCTGACACCGTTTTTGCGACCGGACCTAAGATCGCAAAGACGATCCAGGATTTTAAAAAGAAAAAGGATAAGCTCGGATTTCCCACGGACGGACTCGTCATCAAACTCAACGACGTTTCCAAACGGGACGCGCTCGGTTATACTTCTCATTCTCCTCGTTGGGCGAGAGCGTATAAGTTCGACGCGGTGATGAAGGAAAGTAAGATCGTAGACATCACGTATGCGGTCGGTCGTACGGGAAAGATCACTCCAAGAGCGGAGATAGAACCGGTAAGTCTTGCGGGAACCACCGTAACGTTTGCGACTCTTCACAATCAGGATTACATAGACGAACTCGGAGTCGGAATCGGAGCGATCGTAAGAGTCGCTAAGCGGGGAGAAATCATTCCTGCAGTGGAAGAAGTTGTTACGCCCGGTAAAGACGTGTTTCAAATTCCCGATCGTTGTCCTTCGTGCAAAACGAAGACGATCAAAAAAGAAAGTCTTGTGGATTTATTTTGTCCGAACCCGGATTGTCCCGATCGAGTTAAGAACGGAATCATCTTCTATTGCCAAAGAAAACAAATGGACATCGAAGGACTCGGAGATAAACAAATCGAATTCTTATACGATCACGATTATATAAAATCCGTAGCCGATCTTTATGAACTCAAAAACAAAAAAGATAAGCTGATGGAAGAAGAAGGTTTCGGAGAAAAAAGCGTAGCGATCATTCTCGGAGGAATCGAACAATCCAAACAAAAGGATTTTCGTTTTGTTCTTCCTTCGATCGGGCTTTCCGAACTCGGACATAAGGTCACCGAATTGTTAATCGAACACGGCATCGATTCGATGGACGAGATTCTTTCCATATCCAAGGATAAAAACAAAATCGATTCTCTTTTGGAAATTCCGGGAATCGGACCTTCCACGGTTCAGGCGTTTCAGGAGAATTTTTCCGATAAGAGAATTCTAAAACTCATCGATCGTCTTAAAAAATCCGGACTCAAGATGAAAGCCGATCCGGTAAAAGTCGCGGATCAACAACCCTTCGCCGATCAATCTTGGTGTGTTACGGGTTCGTTTGAAAACTTTCAACCCAGAGACAAGGCTATGGATCTGATCGTTTATTACGGCGGCAGAAAGGTGAGCGCGGTAAGTTCCAAAACGACTCATTTGTTGGCGGGACCGGGTGCAGGATCTAAATTAGAAAAAGCGAATGAACTTGGAATCGCCGTCTATGACGAAAAACAATTCTTGGATTTGTTGAAGTCTTTCAAGATCGATTTTAAAAATCCGATTTAGAATTTTTTGAATCCCCCAACTACGTATCAATCGAATCGTATTCTTGGCCCAACACAGCCATAGGATCCAGATTACTTATATTCGACTTATAACTCTTTGCCGTTCTGCTTCGACCTTTCCTTTTTCTTCAACGAACGTCGTTTAATTATGAACAAATGTTTATTTATTTGCGATGAACGAAGATTCATTTCTTTTCGATTTAATCCAACATTCTAAAAATAACTTGATCGAGTGAATTCCGATTCTATTCTTTCTGCCGAAAGAGATGTTTCTTTTGAGGAAAGCATTTGAAAGCCGAGTTTAAGTATTTATACGACTTTTTAGAAAGTTCAGCGAAACGATTTCCGGAAAAGGAAACTTTTTGCAAACGAACGGAAAACGGAATTCAGGGAAGAACCTTCGCAAGGTTGAAAGAACAAGTCGACGAGATGACCGCGGGTTTGATCGAAGAAGGAATTACGAAAGAAGATAAGATTCTTTATTTGTGCGATTCGAGCGTGAACTGGTTCTTAGCGGATTTGGCGATCATCAGTTCCGGCGCGGTTTGTGTTCCTCGAGGCACTGATGTAGTCGACGAGGATATTTTATACATCGTAAATCATTCCGAAAGCAGATACGCGGTCGTTCAAAAAGAAAAAGATAAACAAAAGCTCGTCGCGCTTGCTTCTAAAATTCCAAGCATCCAAAAAATATTCGTATTGGAGGACGATCAGGGAGAATTAAAATCGGGACCTGAAAGTGTTTCGAGTTTGATTCAATCGGGAAGAGAATATCTCAAAAAAAATCCGAACGCGATTCGTACTCGTTTGAACGAAAAATCCCCGGATGAACTCGCGACTTTGATCTATACATCGGGAACGACCGGCGCCCCGAAGGGAGTTATGCTCAATCAATCCGGTTGGATCTCCGCTGTGGAAAAGGTGATCGGTTTCGTCGGATTGACTTCGAAAGATTCCGGCGTAAGTTTGCTTCCCCCTTGGCACGCGTTCGAACGAGCTATCGAATACTGCACAGTCGCACTGGGAGTTACATTCTTAGTTTCTAATATTACGTCTTTGAGAGATGATCTGAAGGAGTTCCGTCCGACTCTGTTTCCATCCGTCCCGAGAATTTGGGAATCTCTCTACAACGGGATCATGACAAAGGTTTCGAAAGAATCCGCGTTCAAACGAAACTTATTCCATTTCTTTTTAAAAGTAGGAATGATCTGGTCGCATAACAAATCGATTCTGTTCGGTTACGACTTTCAATTGGAAAAACCTTCCTGGTTCTCTCAACTTTTCAAAAGAAAGATCGCCTTGATAAAACTCATTTTGTTATCTCCTTTAAAGTTAGGCGCGATCGGAATTTTTCAATCCGTTCACAAAGCTCTCGGAGGAAAACTCAGAGTTTCTGTTTCTGCGGGGAGCGCGCTTCCGAGTGTGGTAGATAAATTCTTATCCGCAATCGGTTTGATCGTGTTGGAAGGTTACGGAATGACGGAGACTTCCGCCGTTACTTCAATTCGAGATCCGAATCGACCTTCTTCCGGAACCGTGGGAATTCCCGTGGAAGGATACGAATATCGTTTGAAGGACGAAAAAGGAAGTATAGTTTTAAACGGACATTCTCAAAAGGGGACTCTTTGGCTAAAGTCGAAACAAATTTTGATGGGTTATTACAAACGACCAGAACTCAACGAAGTCGTTTTCGATAAGGAAGGTTTTTTCGACACGGGCGATATCATGCGTATCAACTACAGGGGAGAACTTTCCTTTGCGGGCCGAGCGAAAGACACGATCGTACTTGCCGGTGGTGAGAACGTCGAACCGGTTCCGATCGAGGATCAGTTGTTAAATTCTCCGTTTATCAATCAGGTGATGGTTACGGGACATGAAAGCAAACATCTTGTGGTTTTAATCGTTCCGGATTTTGATAGAATGAAAAACGAGATCGAAGGTCTTCCCGAAGATCCGAAACTCTGGAATCAAAATTCGAAGGTGCGTGAAATTTTTAAGAACGAAATCTCTTCGCGCGTTTCACGCAAAGGAGGCTTTAAGGCGTTCGAGTTGATTCCTCAAAACGCGTTTTATATCGTTCCTCGTCCTTTCGATCCCGATCGTGAAATGACGCGAACCTTAAAGATAAAACGAAATGAAATATTAGAAAATTTTAAAAAAGAAGTAACGGAGTTAATCAAGTAATATGTTGTTTTTAAACCCATATTTGGAAAGCGAAGACAAGGATTTTTACAACACGGTAAAGGATTTCGCAAAAGAAAAGGCGCTTCCTTCCGTGGAACAAAGGGACGAGGATTGCACTTGGGACGACGAACTCTGGAAAGAAATGGGTTCCATGGGGCTTTTAGGAATCCCTCTTCCCGAACAATACGGAGGACAAGGCGGTTCTTGTTTTCAATGTTGTCTTGCACAGGAAGCGTTTAACTCGGGTTCGTTGGACTCCGGTTTCGGACTTTCCTGGGGCGCGCACATGATCATCGGAACTCTTCCGATTTTGTTTCAAGGAACCGAAGCGCAAAAAAATAAATATTTGCCTAAGCTTGCTTCGGGAGAATGGATCGCCGGTCTTGGTTTGACCGAACCCGATTCGGGTTCCGACGCCGCCGGTATGAGAACCTACGCCGAAAAAACCGAAGGCGGTTTTATTCTCAACGGAAGTAAGATGTTCATCACGAACGGACCGATCGGCCAAATTTTCATCATCATGGCTCGCACTACGAAGTCCCGCGGGCCGATGGGTGTTTCCGCGTTTATCGTAGAATCTCATCGTAAAGGTTTTCGTGTTTCCAAGGTTTTAAAAAAGTTAGGGCACAACACATCGACAACGGCGGAACTTTCGTTCGAGGATATGTTTATACCCGATGAAAATCTTTTAGGACCTTTGAACTCGGGCTTTTTAAGAATCGGTAAAGCGACCTTGGAATGGGAAAGAACCGTTCTTCTCGCGGCTTTGATGGGCGGAATGGAAAACGCGGTCGAAAGTTGTATTCAATACGCGTGGCAAAGACAACAATTCGGAAAACCCATTCTTTCCTTTTTTGCGATGAAGGAAAAAATTGCGAGGGTTTGGACTTATCTCTGCGCTTCTAGAAGAACGTTATACTTCGTTGCCCGTAAAAAAGACAACGAACCCGATGTAAGTCTTCCTATGGAAAGCTCCATTCTAAAACTTTTCGCGTCCGAAGTGAGCGAAGAGATCGCGTCCGATGCGGTTCAGATTCACGGAGGAATGGGTTACATGAGAGAAGTTCATGTAAGTCGTTTATTCCGAGACGTAAAGTTGGGAACGATCGGAGGAGGGACTTCCGAAGTTCAAAGAAGTATCATCTCCGCAAGTTACGGCGGATACGATAAATTTAAAAACATCATCGAAAGCGCGGCGTCCGACGAAGTTCGAAACGCAACCGAACAAAAAATCAAAGGAACCGCGATCGGAGATCTAGTTCGTTGTTTGGATTCTTTGGTTAAATCGGTTGGAGAAAATCCGGAACGAAAAAAAAGACAGGCCCTTGAGTTCGGTTTCGCGGATCTTTTGACGACCACAACGATTTTAAAACTCAGTGTTTGGGATTTGATTGCGGACAGCAATCACTACAAAACCTCCGATAAGGAAAGGGATCTCAACATTCTCGCATATTATCTTACCGCTCGGTATATTCGAGGAATTGCATATCTCAAAGAATTGGATGAGAATGGTGTAAACGAACTTCTTCGTGCGTTCGGAAGCTTAAACGCGCCTGAAAAAGAAATAGAAAGTTGTATAGAATTCCTGAAAGAAGGAATCTTAGGCAACGCGGTGTCGGCTTAACAGAACGGAGAAAATTCGAATGTATCAAAAAGGGAAATCCTACGAAGAAATAGAAATCGGAGATAAGGCGAGTTTTTCAAAAACGATTACGGAAACGGATATCTATCTTTTCGCGGGAATCAGCGGAGATTTTAATCCGCTTCACGTCGACGAAGAATATGCAAAAACCACGATGTTCGGAACTCGGATCGCACACGGAGGTCTTGCGGCTTCCTTGCTCGCTCCCGTTCTTGGGATGAAACTTCCGGGACTCGGCACCGTCGCATTGGAAACGGTGACTAAGTTTCGGAAACCCGTTTATCCCGGAGATACGGTGACTTGTACGGTCGAAGTGAAGAATAAGGTTCCCAAGATGAAGATGGTGGAGATGAAAATTCTCTGGACCAATCAAAAAGGGGATACGATCGGAAAGGGAGAATGTAAGGTTCTTCCTCCGAGTTCCAATTGATTCTTTAAAAAAATAAGAACGTTCGTATCGACGTCGATCCGCGTATGCGCAAACGAAGTTTATAAACTTAGAAATCGATTTCAAAAAATTCAAAATCATAAGGAAGATTCATGAATCCTGTTTTACTGGGAATAAGCGACTCCGTCGCTTCCGACTTTGGCGAAGAATACAAAGAATGGTCCGGAGAAAGAAAAGTATTAGAACATTATAAAAAATCAATATCGGATCTACTCGGTTTTCTGGAAATGAAACCGGAAACTCTCAAGGACATCATCACTGATTTTGTGAGCATAGAACCTGCGTCCTTGGGTAAAAGCGGATACGGACATAGCGTTCGGATCGCGAACGAGCTCGGATATACCGGCTTTCGTTCTCATCTTGTGGACCTAGGCGGAGCGAGTGTGACTGGAGCCTTGGGACAAGCGAGAACCATTCTTCAGTCCGATCCGGAAGCGGTAGTGTTGATCGCCGCGGCCGACATACCGAAGTCCGCGTTCAAACAAGTATCCGATATGAAACGTTTGAACGAAACCGTTTGTCATCCCGTTTACGAACTCAACTACGGAGCGACTCTGATCGCGATGTACGGACTTTTGATGAAAAGAATGATGTTCGAAAACGAAATCACACAAAAGGATCTGGAGACGATCACGAAAAAATTCAGAGCGAACGCGATCGTAAATCCAAGAGCGAGCGTTTATCAACAAGAGATCACGGAAAAACAACTTTCAAGAACGATCGCCGATCCTTACCCGGCCCCTATGATCGCAATCGTAACCGATCACGGCTTTGCCACTCTTCTTATGTCCGAGAAGAAGGCTAAAAAATTGCAATCGCAAGGAAAGATCAAAAAAGAAATCGATCCTATGTATCTGATCGGAGCGGGTCACGCGGCACATGCGGAATACTTTATGCTCAAGGGTGACTTTGCGACACCGGCTGGAAGAGCGGGCGATATTGCATTCGCTTCTTCGGGAATCGCAAGAGAAGACATCGATTACGCATGGATCTACGATTGTTTTACGGGAATGGTGATTCTACAATCCGCCGAATATTTCGGAATGTCCAAAAAGGAAGCGGCCGAAAGTTTAAAAAACGGAAAATTAACATTCAAAAACGGTAAAACGATTTCCATAAACGAAATGGGCGGAATTTTAAATTACCAAGCGGCTATGTCCATGTCCGCGGCCACGGGTTTGATCGACGTCGCCGCGCATTACGGATTGTATTCTCGTCCGGTTCCGAACGTGCAAGTCACTCGTCCCGGAAAATCCTTGGTGGGTGGAAACGGCGGAGTGGATAGCATCAATTCGGTCGCGATCTTTTCTTCCACACCTTCCAAGTTAAAACCGAAGAAGGTAAAGCCGAGACGTCTTTTTCTAAACAACAACGGGGCAAAGGAAAACGAAATCGGAACCGTTTATTCTTCCACGACCGTAAACATGAATCCGGGTTCTTTTACGAGGGCTCCTTATTCTTTGGCGCTCGTAAAAATGAAACCGGGAAGATATGTGATGGTAAACGTGTTCGATTCCAAGGGAGAACTTCTAAAAACCGATCAGGCCCTGCAAATCGATCGTTCGAAATTAAAAATCGTAAATGAAAACGGTTTTTTGAAAGGAATTTTATCTTGAACTGAAAGAAATTTCCACGATCATAAGTCAGTACATTTTCCAAGAGTTCGAAGTTTTATCCGAGTCAAAGTAATGAAGGGCTCTTGTGGATTCTAAGATGAGAGAAATTCTCTAGGGAATGGATCGATATGCACATAAAGGCTGAGAACGTTCAAACGGGTCAGGTTCGGATTTTTAACGGTTCCGATTTGATTTTGATCCCGGATTCCGATACTTCCAACGAACAGGAAGGAACGATGTTCCTTCACGGAAGAAGGGTCGAAAATTGTCTCAATCTTAGAAAATATTCCACCTTCTTCGTAGTTTCTGATTCTGTCTCTAAAACCGGTTTTCCGGATACGATTAAATTGCAGGAAGTCGGACCCGATGGATCCGTTTTCGAAATCTCGGAAAACAAAATGGACTGTTATCGAGTGATGGGAATATTTTTAGAATAAGAATCACTTTCTGCTGGATTCGAACCGAACCGAAGTTAGAATCCGTCTTCAGCATTCTTTTCCTAGGGGAATTCAAACATGGTCCAAAAGAAAAAGACCAAAGTCCAGAAAGCGGCTCCGAAAAAAAATACAAAGCCCGTAAATTCTTCCGTTAAAAAAAACGATATCCGTCTTGCGGATATGGTGGATCTTGCGGCGGAAGAATTCGTAAAAACGATCGAGATCATGACAAAGCTCAGCGCGGGAAGCAGAACGAAACTTAAGAATTCAATTAAGGCCGCCGCAAAGAGTATTCTAAAGGATTGATATCGGTTTCGTCCTCTTTCAAAACATCCGTTTTAAATTCAGTCAATTTTTTTCCAAAATGACCGAAACGATTCTCGAAAACTTTGGAAAAAAATTTCCAAAATGAATCGATTTTTCGTGGGATTTATAGTCAACTGTATGTATGGAAAACTTATTTCTGATAACACTACTATTCTTAATTCTGTTTGAGCAGTACAAAACCAGGGTTTCCCGGGAAAGAATTCCTATTCGCGCTCTGAAACAATACGTTCACCGTTAATTTTCGAGCCCATTGAAACCGGGAAAGCCGTATCGCTCCCGGTTTTTTTATTTTTCCACCCTCCTTTTTCCGTTTCCTCGTATTCGTTCCTTTCTTTAGAGAGTTGAAACATTCTCATTCCGCTGGAACCTTGTCTAAAGACCGAGGAAAGCATGTATAAAAAACCGATGACTCCCACTCGCGCAGTCGAAACTTTCATTCGATGTAAAAAAAACCGGGAACCGATCTCGGACGAAGTTACGTTGGTATTGGATTCTTTTCAGATTTGGAACGAGATCGAACTTACGGGTCTTCTCAACGCTTCTTTTTATTATCCTGAAATATTAAACGAACATAGAACCGCAGAAGCGATTCGATTCCTTCTCGAAAAATTCAAACAGAGAATCGTGGAAATTCCCATTCAATGACAATGACTCATTCAACCGAACCGAAAGTAATTTATCAAGAAGCGAACCCGTACGGAACCTTTACGGGATATTTAGAAGACGACGGAAGATCCGTTTATCTTTATCTTCAGGGAGAACAAAATCCGGAATTCGGAATCAAGTCCGTATGGGTTTGTAATCGTATAGAAGCTCCGGAAAAAAGAAGCGCCGAAGATCTTTCCAACGGACTCGCGCCCGTTTTAGTTCGTTCCGAAGTGAACGAAACAAAACCTCATCCGCCTTTGGAGGAAAAGGATCTTTATTTTATCTGGACCGAAGAAGGGGACGGAGTGGCTCTTTTTTATAAGGAGAATTTGATCGCGTTTCTTCCTCCTTGGTCCGGTATCAAAGGGTTTCACGGTTATTCTCTTCATGCAAAAGTGGAATCGATCACCGCATATCCTCTTGGAAACTCGGAATACGGAATTATTCCCGATCGAGTGCGTGTTTCACGCGATTTTTGGGAAGCTCGATCCAAACAAGGCGCTTGGAAAGAAATTCAAGAGAAACGTCTTTCATTCTTAGAATCTAAATTCGGAAAACATGATAAATATTGGTCCGCAGACGGAGGAAAATATCCTCAGCTAGGGATCGCACGTTTTCAATCCGACAAATATCCGGGAATCTTAATCTATTCCACAATCGGAATGAGCGCTCAGAACATGCCTACTGTTGAACTTTTTCATAAGGACTACGAGGATCACTCGAGAATCGAATTGATTCTCGCGGTTAAAATCGGTTCGGAAGGATTGGAAAGATCGGAGTCTTGGGTTCCGCATTTAATCGGAGAATTGATTCGTTTTCCATGGAACATGGCGAAGTGGTTCGGTCACGGACATACGATTACGATGTCGCGCAAAGATCCGGAAGCATTGTATTTGAACTTTACTTCCGTTCTTTTCAGAGATATGGAAAGTTTTACTTCCTTATCCGATGCGCCGGATCTATCGGGACTTGTTTCCGAAAACGGAAAACAAGTTAAATTCTTAACCTTATTACCGACTTCGGAAGAGGAAAAAGAATACGCTCAAAAAGGCGGGATCGATTCTTTCTTTCAAATCTGGAACGAAAGACAATATCCTTGGTATCACGACGCGGAAAGACAAACTCTGATCTAAAATGATTCTTTTAGAAGAAATAACAAGATCCATCAGACGTTATGCGGACCATTCCGCCTTTTTATTGGCGTTGATCTGCACTGCAACGTTGTGGATTACACTTCCGTTATCCTTGTTATCGGAAAGTACGGATCCATTGAGCGCACAAGCTCAGGAAAAGATCTGGCAAGAGATATACAATCAGGACTTTCATTCTTCCAAGAAGATGGTTCAACTTGAAATCGCTCGTAGTGGTAAAAATGAGACGATTCCTCTCTTATCACTGCTTGAAATTTCTTTAAACGGACTTCAGAGACACAAACAAGCGAATGAAATTCGTAAGAAAGTTCTTTCTATATGGGAAAGTAAGTACAAGAAATCCTTTATAGACGAGAATTATCCGATCAATCTCGCCACTTGGACAAGAATGGTGATCGTGAAGTCGGATTCATTGCTCATCGGCGCGGAATATTTTATTCCTTATCCGATCAACACGAACAAAGACGGCTTCTATTATCATAAATTCACCTTATACAATCGTTTCTCTAAGAAGGCGACTCGCTTCTTTAAGTTGGAAAAATCATCCGCTACAAACCAAGAATATCGTCTTTACGAGATCAATTCGGACGGAGAATCCAAACAGATCAAGACTTACGGCGATATTTTGCCTGAGATGAAGGATGAGATGGGTTTTCTTACCGGATTTTTAGGAATTTAACGCGAATTACGATCGATGAGCGATTCAAAACGATTGAAAGAGTGTCCTTAAAAGAAAAAACCCGCTTCGAAAAGCGGGTTTTAAAGTTTCATCCCTTCTTAGAATGAAAGTGTATTGCGAGAAAAGTTATTTCTTCTTCGCAACTTTCTTTTTAGCTGCTTTTTTCTTAGCAACTTTTTTCTTAGCTGCCTTCTTTGCTGCTTTCTTTTTTGCAACCATTGACTCTTCCTCCGTGTTACTAACATTAAGTTCTGAATTTTTTTCAGAGCTTAACGCCGTGATTAGGGACATAATTAATGGATCAAGATAAAAATGTAAAGTGTTTTAATAAATTTTTACATTTTTTTTTAAAATTTATTTCTAAGACTGATTTCTTTTTAAATCGTTAGTCTTCTCGTTCACTTCAAGACAGATAAATGATATATCATCACTAGGATCTTTCTTTCCACGATAGTCTTGAATCGTTTTTAGTACAAGATCCGTTAGATCTTGCGGATTTAATTGGTGATTGTTCTTCAAAAGATTTAAAAAATTCTCATCACCGAAGATTTCTTCGTTATCATTGAACGTTTCAGTGACTCCATCGGTGAATAATATCAACTTATCACCCGGATAAATCGGTATCGTTAAGTGTTTATACTCGGTAGGTAACACGCCTAAAACTCTTTGAGTTTCGGTTCTTAATTCTATTTTTCCGTTTTTTCGAATACAAATCGGAGAAGAATGACCCGCGTTGATGTATTTAAACGTTTCTTCCTGAGAATTATATTCTCCGCAGATGAAAGTCATGAACTCGCTTCCTCTATATCTCTCGATAAGAAACGAGTTGATCACTCTAAAGATCGTGGATAAGTCCGATTTTTTTCGAATTTGATTCTGTATGATGCCTCTGATCGCACTTACTAGGTATCCGGTTCCCAATCCGTGACCGGAAACGTCTCCTAAAGCCAACAACATCGTATTTGAATTTAATTTTTGAAGATCTAAGTAGTCTCCGGAGATTCCGACTGCGGGAATCGAAAAGAATTCTATTTTAATTCCTTTGATCGGTTCTCCTTCCGCAACGTGAAGAGTTTTATCGATGATCGAAGCCATATTGAGATCGCGTACGATTCTTTTTTTCTCCACTTCCTCCGCTAATAACGCGTAATTCTGCAACAACATCGAAGCCATTCGGGTGCATTCCTTCAAAAAGTGAAGTTCTCCGAGGTTGAAGTTCTTTCTGTTGTTCTTTTCCCCCACGAGAAACACGCCCAAAACCTCTTTTCCCTTGGAATAATTGAAGATCGGATACGTTAGTTGCACTCCCGAGTTATGCAAAAATTTATAGACCGATTCGCGGATTCCGAGTCCGTACGCGAGGTGTGTGGTAACGATCACCTCCGTATTGGCCGCAAAATGTTGCCAGATCTCGGAATTGGAGGAGATTCTGATAAAGTTGATATTTTTCAGATCGGTTCTCGGAAACTTATCCGCAGGAATCAAAACGAGAATTTTAGTGATGTCCAACGCTTCGGAAACCTTTCTCATCAAGCTGTTGATCGTAGCTCTCATCGAAATCGGAGCGCTGATCATCGCCGATATCTCCTCCAAAGCGGAATGTAATTTTTGATTCCGTTTAAAACTCCACGTATCCACAAGATTGGAAAGACGTCTGTTGATCGAACTCACCGTATAAACGCTCGAACATAAAAAGAGAATGTTGAATTCCTCTAAATACTTATCCGCGGCGATCGGATTGAATTTAAAAAACGCTCCGAGCAGAAAAAGATAACCGCCCGCCAAGATCAGAATCAGATAAATCGAAGTAAGGGAAGAACTGAACGCGATCTGAACCGGAACGATCGAATACGTAAACGTTCCGTAGATGATCAGCGCCGGAAAAATCAAAAATGCGGACAAGATCAAAAGTTTGGAAAGATCGGGGGAGATCAGTTCCGAAAATTCCACGGAAACGAAAGGAAGAATCGAAATCGCGCTGAAGGCGACGATCAAACTGAACTTCTTGAATAAACTCTGAAGAGGAAAAAGATTCCGTATCGAATCCAAAACTAGAAAGAAGATACAAATCACGGAGCAAAAAAGAATAAAGTAAACTCCGTTGGTCGCGATGATTCCGAAAATATGCGGATCCGCTTTCTGAGATTTACCCACAAAACCCGCGATCAAAGAAAAGATGATCTCCGGTGCGAACCAGCGCGTTGGAAGTTCCTTTCCTCGAAGACGGAATGAAATATTCAAGATTACGAATGCCGTAAAATAGAGAAAAAAGAAAAATAGGAAGTGAAACTCGTGAAAGCCGACTAGGAAAAAGTTGAACAAGCTAAGACACGATAAGGATCCGAACAGCAAGAGCATATAAAGATCTCTTGTGTAAAAGAAAAACCAAATCGCGACCGAAAGATACAAAAGCGAAATCAGAATGTCTCTTGTGAAATCCTGAATGACGGCGTAATCGGATTTGGGCGCAAGAATCACAGGAATGGTTTCGCTGACTCCCTTGTCGTAAACGTGTATTCCGTTTTCGTAAGATTGTCCGGACTCCGCCATCTTTACCGCGATTTCCAATTCCAAAAGATCCACTTTTTTACCGAGAATGCCCGGAAACTCTTCGTTACTTTGGATGATCGTTCCGTTCGGATAATAATAGAATGGAGGTCGCAACGTTTCCGACGAAGATTGTAAAACTCCGACAAGTAAAGCGATGCTGAGAAGAATCAGCGAGATGAATAATAAAAGTATGTTTCTCACGAAGGAAACCTCAGATCATGAATGGAAATCATCGGCCTGCTTTTCCAAGTAAGAATCAACGGATCGTTTTCGATGTTCTCTTCCACTTCCCAACCCGTAGAAAGAAGATTTTTACCGAAGTTAGAGTTGCGGTGGACCTTGAAGTTTTTTCCGGAAGTTTTGAGAGATATCGTATTCTCCGTTCTTCGAATGACTCCGACCAGAAGATCGTAGTCTTCGTTCCATGAAATTTCCTTAAGATAGGATTCCACGAGATTTTTTACGTAATTCAAACTCTGAACGGACCTGGACGTTCTCGCGGAATATAAAATTCCCAATATATAACAAAGAACTAATACTGAAATCTGGTTCGTAACTCCCAGTTTAAGAATGACGAAGTAGGTTTCTTCTCCGTCCGAGTTGAGAAATTCGACGAGTTCACCCGGTTCTCTGGAAAGAACTTCGATGCGGATGTTTCCGATCATCGGAGGTTCGGCCGCTTCGAGAAACTTGCGGATCTTTCCTGCGGTTTCCAATTCCTTTCTATACTTTTTATTCTCCGCAACCTGCGAGGAAAGAATATGGTTGTGAACTGCGATTCCGCATTTGCCGGATAGAAAACTCAAGTCCTGTCTTACGGAATCTTTCGGGATGTTGGAGACCGCGAGAAAACCGAACAAGGTTTCTCGATATACGAAGGGCAATATGAAATTCGCTCTGAGACTTACGAAGTCCTCGTTGATCTCGTGGTTCTGATCCGGTTCTCCGATCATCGCTCCGTTCTTTTTATTCAGAATGTATTCTAAAAGTTTTGCGTCCGGGTTGATCCCGTCGTGTATGATCACCTTTCTTTGTTTTTTCTTCGCGTATGTGTAGAGTTCGAACGTTCTTAGGTCGTTGTTGAGAAGCGCGAGTTTTCCGTAATTACTTTCGGTCAAACGAACTAAATCGGGAAAAACGTTTCTGATTAAACCTTCGTGATCGAACTTTCGATACGCCAATCTCGAGGAACGCGGATCGTCGCTTAAATATTCAGAAATTAGAATGGACTTGAGTTTACCGCTGAGTTTTTCCTGAAGAGGAAAAAGAATGAACACCGCGAAGATCAAAGTGGAAAGAAGACTTACTTCCATGTAGTATTCGATCGCAGTCGGAATTACGGTGAGAACGAAAAAATAAAGACCCAGCGCAATGAGAATCGAAATTCCCTTTGCGAACAGATTGATGATCCCGGAGATAAGATAGTAATCCGTTACAAGCGAACGGAACGATTCTTTAAAACCGGGTTGGGTATCCTCGTTTTCAGGTAGTGTAGTAAGCATTCTCTTCGATATATTTTTCCGTAAAATCGCAACCCCAAAATTTCATGGAAACGGTCCCAACATTCAATACTACATTTAAGGAAATTTCAGTATTATTTTTTAGATATTCGGAAAGCTTTTTCAAGGTTTCGGGATTCGCTTCCTTAACCGGAAGGCTCCCGAAAAAAATCTGAAGACCTTCGAACGGAATCGGTTCGTCGAAAACCTTGCCGACCGCCATCACCAATCGTCCCCAGTTCGGATCTCCGCCGTAGATCGCGGTTTTTACAAGAGGAGAATTGAGAATCGACTTGCCTATCTTTCTTGCCTGAGTTTCGTTTTTCGCATTTGTGATCGTAAGTTCGATCAGTTTAGTCGCGCCTTCGCCGTCGATCGCGATGAGTTTGGTAAGATCGACGCTGATTTCCGTAAGAGCTTTTGAAAAATCTTCTACGGAACTTTCTCCGGCGAGTCCGTTGCATAACAACGCGACCGTGTCCGAAGTGGAAGTATCGGAATCGATCGTCAAACAGTTGAAACTCTGATCGACCGAAGTTTTTAAAACGGAATAAAGATCCGTTCCTTCCGGAAGAGAAACGTCCGAAAGAATATAACAAAGCATCGTCGCCATATTCGGTTCGATCATCCCTGCGCCTTTTGCGATCCCGTAAATCGTACCTTCTCCCGATTTCGTTTTAATTTTTCGGAAAGAAATTTTCTTTCTCGTGTCCGTGGTCATGATCGCTTCTGCGACTTCTTCCAAGTTTCCGGGTTTCAAAAGCGATTTCGCTTTTTTACAAGCCGGAAGAATGACTTCCATCTTCAAAGGAACGCCGATCACTCCGGTCGACGAGGGAAGAACTAACGTCTCGGAGATGCCTAACGATTCTCCGATGGCCTTACAGATCTCTTTTGAGTTTTGAATTCCTTTTTCACCGGTTGCGACATTCGAGTTTTTGGAGTTGATTACGACGGCTTGTAGAACTCCAGATTGGACGTGTTCCTTTCCGACGATCACGGGTGCGCCTGGATAATTGTTTTTGGTGAATACCGCGGTCGCTTTGCAGGGAACTTCGGAATAAATGACTCCGAAGTCTTTTGTGTCGTCTTTGATACCGATGTTGATTCCGAAAGATGAAAAGCCTTTAGGCATGTCCATGAAGTTGATCCTTTCTCGAGTCGATTGGATCTATGTTTGGAAAATTATCTCAGCCGAAAAGAAGAATTCAGGACGCTTCGGGTTGATAACGGATGGGAATGGTCACTGCGAAAATGGTTCCGCCTTCGGGATTGTCGTAAACCTTTACGGAACCGTGATGCAGACGCACGATATGTTTTACGATGGAAAGTCCCAAACCGGTTCCGCCTTCTTTGCGAGAACGGTTCTTATCAACCCGGAAAAATCTTTCAAAAATTCTGCTCTTGTCCTCGTCTTGAATTCCGATTCCCTGATCGATCACTTGGAACTGAACCTGATCCGTTTTTACCGGAAGAATTTTCAGGGTGATTGTTTTTCCTTCGGGAGAATAAGACGAAGCGTTCGAGATCAAGTTCAGAAGCATATGTTCCAAAAGAACCCAGTCGGCCGCGATCATCAAAGGTTCCGGCATCTCCACGGCGAATTTTTGACCCTTGGAAGACACGACTCCTTCCACGGTGTAACTTAAATTCTCCACAAGAGATTTGAGGGAGAATTCTTCATCGCCCGAAATCTTGGTTTGGTTTTCGATTCGAGTGATCGTTAGCATGTCTTCGACGATACGGACCATACGATCCGTGTTTCTCGAGATCGCGTCCAAGAATCTTTTTTCATGACTTTCGGGAGAAAGACGAAGACGATCGAGTAACGTTTCGGTGTATCCCTTAATCGATGTGATCGGAGTTTTGAGTTCGTGAGATGCGTTTTGAACGAATTGTTCTCGGATGATATGAGATTGTTTTTCTTCGGTGATGTTTCGAATTACCCCGATATACATCAACGTTTTGCCGTTCGTCTTCAACGGATACATCTTGATCGTGTAAAAATTATGCCCGAGATCCAATTCCATTTTGGAATCGCCGGAACCTTTGAGATGGCTCGATACAAATTCCAAAAGTCTCGGATCTCTCGTCGCGTCGGCGACCTTTCTCGATCTTGAGTTCGGTTCTATCAAAGAACCCGGAATACTTTTGTTCTGAAAAAGAATGGAGGAATTTTCGGGATTGATCGCAAAAACTCCTTCCTTTAAGTTCTGTAAAACCGAATCAAACTTTTCCTTTTCGATCGTGAGATCCACGAATTGGTTCTTAAGTCTTGCGGACATTAAGTTGATCGAAGAGGCGAGGTCGGCGAGTTCTCGAATATCGGATAACGCGAGTTCGGAACCGAAGTCACCCGCGTTGATGTCGCTCGTTTTTTTTTCGATTCGATCGAGGGGTTCGGCCACTCTTTTTGCGATCGAATAGGACATATAGAACGTCCCGAACATCGCAAAAAGAACGTAAAACGAAAACAGAAGAATTTTGAAATCGGAATGAACGAACTTCTCCACAAAAAGAACCGCACCTGCGGCCACGAGGAGAACTAGCAAGAGTAACCAGTTGCTAAGAAGAAGTTTTGAAAATAAGCTACGCCTCATTGAATCTATAGCCGATTCCGCGTATAGTCTCGAGTCTTTCCTTTTCATCTCCGAGTTTATCGCGCAATCTCTTAATATTTACGTCGACAGCTCTGTCGGTAACGTAAATATCTTTTCCCCAAACCCGATCCAATAACTTGTCCCGAGTAAACGCCACGCCGGGGTTGGTCATGAAAAGATTCAGGATTTTATATTCGATCAACGTTAAATCGACTTCGGAGTTGCTTATAAATGCTTTATGCGCTTTCAAGTTGAGAAAGATGTTTCCGATGGTGATGTTTCCCTCGAATTGTTCCTCTTCTTCGCCTTCTTTCGTTCTTCTTAAAACGGAACGAACTCTCGCGATCAATTCTCTTGTGCTGAAAGGTTTACGAACATAATCGTCCGCGCCGAGTTCGAGTCCGAGAACGGCTTCGGTCTCCCCGGATTTGGCGGTGACCATAATGATCGGCATGGAATACTTTTCCTTGATTTTCTTGCAAAGATCCATACCGCCGATTCCCGGAAGCATAAGATCTAAAATGACGAGGTCCGGAGTATTCTTTTCGAGTTTCGGAAGTACTTCCAATCCGTTTTGGCAAGTGTCGACTTGGTAGCCGTTTTCTTCGAGGTGGAATCGGATCAGCTCGGCTATGTCTTCTTCATCGTCAACGACGAGGACTTTTTGCCCTGGGTTCCCTGATTGGTTTTTCATGAGTCCTATTCATCTTTCCGGGTTTATATTTCGACCGGACAAAGTTTATAATCCATAATATTCCAGAAATTCGTTACAATTAGAATACGAAAAAATTACAAACTACAGAAATTCGATTCTCCCTTCTCAAACAAAATGACAGAGAGAAAACAAACGTTATTCTTTATCGCCCAATTGCGAATTGATCTTACGAATCAGAACGCGTTGACGGAAAATGGAAAAGATTAAGAAACCTGAAAGTAACAAAGCCCCGATGAGGTAAACTTCATTCAAACTTTTTAATCTTTCGTGTTCTTCTTCGATCGCCTTGATACTTTCCAAATGAGAAATTAAAAAATAAAATTTGTCCGCGTTAGGCCATTCTTTCTTGGATTCTTCCCTAATTTGAGTGATTAGGATCGACGCTTCTTCCTTTTTCATCTTTTGGATGACCGGGAATATCTTATCCAAGTCCGCGTTTAGATAATCCTTCGCGCTCATCGCGGGTTTTGAACCGGAATCGGTCGAGGAAGAATTCTTATCCGCAAACACGCTGTTTGTCGACGTCAAAGTAAAAAGAATCAAAAGGGAAAGGAGAGAAGTTTTAAAAATATTCGAATTCATTCAAAAAAACCTAATTTATTTTTCCATTCTTTAGTGTAAGGGTTTCTATAATGGACAAGGTAGATTCCCGCTAAAATAGCGAAAACACAAAAGAGAATGCTACTCGTGACTAAAATAAAGGGAAGAATCCCGGTCTCGATCAAAAAATCCAGATCTAAAAAGAATAAAACGGACAAAGGAGAAAATCCCAAAAGAAACAAACCGGATAAGATAATCTTAATGTGTCGAACCGGAACGATGTGCAACATCACTCTTCGTTTTAAATCGGGAGGAACGGGCGTGTTTTCCCGCGGATTCAGCGTTTCCTCTTCGAAAAAGTGAAGTTTTTCCTCGAGTTCGGCAGGAACTGAATCGATCGCCGCGGAATGGGAAGGGGAATCATTCTTGTTTTTCATTCTCTTCCTTGTTTAACCAATCTCTCATGATTTCCTTACCCCTGAAAATATAACTCTTCAAAGTGTTCATTTTCAAGTTTAATTTTTTAGAAATTTCTTTATAGGACATATTCTCAAAATAGTGGAGAGCGATCGGCTTTCGATAGAGTTCCGGCAGACTTTCTACGAGCTTTCGAATCTTCTCGTAACTTTCCTGTTTTAAGAGTTTTGTTTCCTGTTCGGAGGAGATTTCCGATTTCTTTTCTTTTTCGTTTTCGGCGAGAAGAAGAACGTCGAGTCCGGCGACTTCCGGGTGTTCCTTTCGGTATCTTCGGATGATTTCGTTTCTTGCGATTACGAACAACCAAGTGGAGAATTGGGATCGCCCTTGGAACGTGGATAAACTTTCGAATGCCTTTAAGAAAATATCTTGGGTGAAGTCTTCGGCTTCGGTTTCGTTACGAAAGGCTTTGATCGCCTGAGAATAAACCAATCCCTGATACCGGTTCATCAATTGTTCGAAGGAATTGAAGTCGCCGTGTAAAACTTTTTGAATGCACTCCCAGTCTTCCGGGTTGCATACAATGGGAAGGTTTTCCCTCATCGAGATCTGGAGAATTTATAATAACAGAGCAATCCCAAACCGGTTCCGAGTGGAACGAGTCCGCCGAGCATTGCGAGTGATTGTCCTAGTACGGAAATGAATCCGATGGAAAGTGCGATTCCGACAAAGGTAAGAATCAAACCTAAAAAGAAGGAATACGTTCTAAGATCGAAGGTTTCTTTTTTATAAAGCCCGGCTTTGATGATCTCGATTCTTTGTCTGTACCACCAGTAAAAAACGAAAAACAACAGAGAACAACCGAATACGATTCCAAAGATGGGCACTAAATAAAGAACCACTTTGTAGTCGGATCCGGAGTTGGAGCTTTGATTCTGAAGGTGTTTCAGAATCAAATCCAGCGTTTCTAATAATTTTGCTTTTTCTTCTGGGTTCATCGTACAATGGCTGTAGTTTTTTTATTTTCCGCTTTGGTCCTGAAGTAAGGAATTCTTTCTTCGATGCCGGGACGGTTGATCAAGGATTGATACCATTCTTCTTCTTGAAAACTTTCTTTTAAGAATGAATTGCGCATTTCGGTTTGAAACAAGTTTTTGATGATCTTCATAGCTTTACCTCCTATAAAATATTATGTCTTATATAATTATCGGCAGACTCAAAAAATCCGCGGTATAATTTCTTTTCGTTTCTCGTTCTATTTTTTCAAAATAAGAAAATCAAAATTCAGTCGATCGATGTTTAGCGACAGAATCTTATCCACAATTTTCAGACGGCAAACTAGCTGAAGAAAAAAATGTCTTTTTAATTTTTTTTAGAGAATTTTCGGATCGGATCAAAAAAAGGAGGGCTTCCTAAATTCGGCTCTACAAGGGTTGCTTCTCTTTCAAAGCCAGCGTATTCGCGTAAAAAGTTTACGATAATTCTTCCGGTGGCTCCCCAGAGTAATCCTTCTTCCAGATCGAAATAATAAATTTCGATTTCTCTCGCACCCGATCTTCGGATTTTTATCGAATAAAATGGAGCCGTTTCCAGTCGATTGAGATCGAGTAGGATAGAACGTTCTACTTCTTCCGGGTTCGTGTTGAAGGAAAAGGATCCGTTGTAACGCGCGATGAACGGAGAAATATGAAATCCTGTATGTGTAAAAAGGCCGTCGTATTCTCCCAAAACTTCGAGAACGGAACTGGATTCTCCCATTTCCTCTTCCCATTCTCTTAAGGCAGTATCCAAAAGATTCTTATCCGTTTTGGAATGAGCTCCACCTGGAAAAGAAATTTGTCCGGGGTGTGCTTTTAAATTGGAATTCCTTTTTTGAAGAATGATTCCCTGTTCGTTATCCGATTTTTCGTAGATGGGAAGAATTACGGAAGAGGCTCTGGATTTTTCCTCTCCTAACGGCGGTGTGGGAATTCCGGTAAAAATTTCCTGAGGAACTGCAAGTCGATCTTTGAGCGATTGAAAATCAAATCTCATTCTTAAACTGCATTCAAAATATTGAATCTATCCTTATTCGAATTTTTTATTAATCGGAATCAATCCTTTGATATTCGATTCGTAAGGTACGTTTTCCAAAGCCGCGAGGATCGAAGGACCGTAATGAACCACTTTCCATTCCGAAAAAAGATTCATTCCACCTAACTCTTCGAGAGTCTTCGGATTTTTTTGCGCAAGCTCCGCGATCATTTTATTCGAAGGCATCATCTGATGACTCATTCTTCTGATGGACATGATCGTCTCTCTCCAAATTCTCAAACGTTTGAAACGTTCGCCTTCTTCGTTCGTCAGATTCTCGCCCGGCTTTTTAAAAAGTTCGGACTTTTGAATCGGAGGCCCGCTCGGATTTGCGTAAATCTGAAACAGGGTTTCCGCGTCTTTTTTGCCGAGAATTTCGGTTAACTTCGCCATGTCTCTTCTCGACTTTACGAGAAGAACCACTTTCTCGTTATTGAATACTCGAAAGGGAGCCTTATTCAACTTTCTGGATTTATCGTCCCGAAAAACCAAAGTGTCATAGATGAATCTTCTTTCGTCCGCGCTGTATTCCAAAATCTCGGGGAATTTATCCATCGAAATGGAATTCCCTTCTCCGCCCGGTTCTTCGGATGCGATTTTGTCGAACTCGGAAAGAGCTTCCTCGTAGAGGTTTCTCTTGGTGAGTTCTTCCTTCATCTTTTCCCAAATCGTTTCTAAATAAACCGTGTCCAAAGCCGCGTATTGAAGCTGGCTTTTTTCAAGTGGGCGCTTTTCCCAATTAGACTTCTGTTCTTTCTTCGAAAGTTTAATTTTATGATAATAATCCACGAGATACGTGAGAGAATATTGCTCGTGATCCAAAAGACGGGAACTGAATCCGGTATCGGCGATATTCACGAATTTAAAACCGAAGTCTTTTTTGAGCGCTTTTATATCATCAATGGCGGAATGGAATATTTTTAGAATTTTTTTATCTTCAAATAGGGTTCCAAGACCATCTAAGTTTTGTAGCTTTAACGGATCGATGATGTAATTTTTTCCCTTAGCCGAAATTTGAATCAGACAGACCTTGGAAAAATACGTATAATAACCGGAGGACTCGGTATCTATGGATATGGAGTCTGCCTGGCTCAAATTAATGAGAACGAGTTGTAGGCTTCGAATTGTATCTACGACTATGTAATCGGAATTTATTTGCATGAAAAACGCGACCTGAGATTTTAAGCTTAAGAAGGCAGAGAATGAGTCGAATTCCCGATAAATCCAGAGTAAGAAGACAAGCCCAGGATGACAAACCAAAAGATGAATGTGCGATTTTTGGTATATTTAATTCTCCGGAAGCATCCAATTTCACATATTTAGGTCTTTACTCGATGCAACATCGGGGCCAGGAATCGAGCGGAATCGTTTCCTCCGACGGGGAGCACCTCTACCGCTACGCCGGAATGGGTTTGGTCGCCAATATCTTTACCGAAACCAAGCTCAAAGAACTTCAGGGCAATTCCGCGATCGGCCACAATCGTTATTCTACCACCGGAGCGAGCTTTTTAAGAAACGCCCAACCGCTTCGGGTCGAGTCCCATCTCGGGGCCGTTTCCCTGGCCCACAACGGAAATTTGGTCAATTCCTGGGAGCTCAGAAGCCAACTCGAAAAAGAAGGAAGTATCTTCCAAACTACGATCGATTCCGAAGTAATCGTTCACTTGATGGCTCGTTCGGGAGAATCCGATTTCCTCTCGGCGCTTTCTTCTGCGCTCAAAAAAGTGAGGGGCGCTTACTCGCTCGTCATTCTTACTAAATCCCAGCTGATCGCGGTGCGCGATCCGAACGGATTCCGTCCTTTGGTGATGGGCCGCCGTGAAGACGGTGCGATCGTATTCGCTTCCGAGACTTGTGCATTCGATATTACGGATACGAAATATGAAAGAGACGTGGAGCCGGGCGAGATGATCGTCGTGGATAAGAACGGAGTGAATTCTTATTACCCGTTCCCGAAAGCGACTCCTAGTCTTTGTATTTTCGAATATATTTATTTTGCAAGACCCGATTCCAATATCTTCGGCGAATCCGTTTACAAGGTTCGTAAGAACTTGGGAAGATTCTTAGCCAGAGAATTGCCGGTAGAAGCCGACGTTGTGATTCCCGTTCCCGACTCCGCGAGTATCGCGGCCTTGGGTTATGCGGAAGAATCCGGAATTTCTTATCAATCCGGTTTGATCCGTTCGCATTACATCGGAAGAACCTTTATCGAACCCGACCAAAAGATTCGAGACTTCGGAGCCAAGATCAAATACAACGTGGTTCGAAACGTCGTCGAAGGAAAACGAGTGATCGTGGTCGACGATTCCATCATGAGAGGGACTACGAGCCGAAAGATCATTAAGATGATTCGAAACGCAGGCGCTAAAGAAATCCATCTCAGAGTTTCCGCTCCTCCTACCATTTCTCCTTGCTACTACGGAATCGACATTCCGACTCACAACGAACTGATCGCCGCAACACATACCATCGAAGAGATTCGCAAATATCTAAGAGTGGATAGCATCGCGTATCTCTCCGTGGAATCTATGAACCGTGCGGTTCTGGATCACAAAGGCGGCGGATTCTGCAACGCTTGTTTTACGGCTCAATATCCCGTCGAGTTTCAGAGTGAAATCGGAAATCAGAAAAGTTTATTCAAAGAATATCAGGTGGAAGAAAGAGCCGTTTATTGATAAACGGCTTAACTGATTCGGTCGAGATTTTTACCGAACTTCGGAAGACGAAACGAAGTAGTTCCTACAAATTCTGTTTCTTGGGTGCGTTTACAAATTTCCGGATGATTTCTCTTCATCCGGTTTTTGTATGAGTTCCTACATTTTTAAATCTTATCGCCGGTCGGATGCACCTTGTCGATTTTGATTTTCATGTTGTGAAACGGTCTTTCGATAATCAAATAAAGAATCCAACAAACCAAAAAGATTTTTAGGCAAACGATCACGTAGATCGAAAAGAAACCAGTCCAAGAAAGACTGTCCAATCCCATTTCCTTTCTAACGAATCGAATCGCCAAAACTCCGTGCCAAAGATAAATCGTATAACTCAATCTTGAAATCGGTCTGAACACGATCGATGCGAAAAATTTATAAACCGGACTCGATGGAATCATCGCCGAGAATGTAAGAAGAATAAAAACCACGTGGTACACGTTGTAACTCAGAGTATGAGACAAGAGTTCGTTCTTACGGATTTGAACTCCGATAAAAAACAAAACTACAGAACCTATAAAAAGAAGAAACGCGTGTAACCCGTTCCACTTATCGAAGTATCTTTGATTGAAGATTTCGAATGCGATGATTCCCACGAAAAGCGCGTCGAAACGAGTATGTGTCGCGTAATAAATTCCGCCGATCGGTCCGTTGTAGAAATGGTAGATCCGAAAGAATATAGGGACAATGTAGATCGCCAATAACACCAAAATTCTTTTTTGAAACGGAAGTTTAAAAAGCAGAAACGAACAAAGAAACGGGAGAACGATATAAAAATGTTGTTCGAGGGAAAGGGACCAACCGAATTCGAACATACGATTCGGGTTGTAATTGGAAAAAAGAAAAATATCGGACCAAGGATTCGCGATCGCTTCGGCCGCGCGATTTAACACGAACAATTCCACTTCGTTCGGATTCGTTTTCACTTTCATTTCGTTGTAGATCACAAGCGAGAATAAAAACGTGATGATCAAGACCGTGTAATAAGCGGGATAAATTCTTAAAATTCTTTTGAGATAAAATTCACGGATGTTGATCGTGGAATACTTTTCATAAACGCGAAATAAACCCGCGTAGATCAGGAGCCCGCTCAAAAGAAAAAATAAATCCATAAAGTGACGCATACTCAGGATCGACTCCAGAGTCGTTTTGGTAACGAGTCCGTTTTCCAAAAAACGATGCGTGTTGTTCTCCCATAAATGGAAGAAGAGAACGATTAAGATCGAAAAGGCTCTTAGTCCGTTTAATGATTCGATCTCTTTGGGATCTTTTTTAAATACGCCGAAAAAATAATCTAGAATCTTAGTCTTCATTTGTGTTTTTGTGATTCGGATCGAACGTCCGTTAATTCTTTTTAAAGCTCCACCTTGATGACTGTTATGAGTATCACTGTCAACTTGGAAACTTCTTTGAAATTCTCCGTCGATTCGGTATAATACGTTAAACACGGAGTTTGGACGCCAACTTTCCTAACGTTTTGATTTTTTCCTCGACCTTGGAAGTCAATCGAACCCCACCGCTGAGTCTTAGGAAATTTCTAAAATTTCCAGTTCCCGAAAAAATCGGGCCGGGTGCGATCGATACGTTGTGTTTCCACGCTTCGTTTTGCAAAAGAAGACTGTCGATCTTATCCGGAAGTTCTATCCAAAACACAAGACCACCTTGCGGATTCGAGATGTAAGTCGATTCCGGAAAATGTTTCAGAACGGATTCTCGGATCTTTGCAAGATTGGAAGAAAGATTTCTTCTCAAGGTTTTTAAATTTCTTTCGTAAGAAGTCTTTAAGTATTCGCTCAACGCGATTTGAGGAATGCTAGGAAGCGCAAGTCTTGAAAGTTTGATTTCTTTTTGAAGTTCGGGACCTTTTTTTCCGGGAACGATCCAACCGATTCTCAGATCGGGTGAAATGATCTTAGAATAAGAAGAAATCTTATATACGTTTTCCTTTTTATCAAAGGACTTCAACGAAAGAGGTCTCGAAGCCGTGAAGTATAGATCGCCGTAAATATCGTCTTCGATGATCGGAATATTTTTACCCGCACAAAGATCGACTAAGATCTTTTTGTTTTCGTTGGAAAGAAGACTGCCCGTCGGGTTTTGAAAGTTCGGATTGATGATCACACATTGGATCGGATAACGATTGAGAGCTTCCTCGAAATGGGAAAGACTCATTCCATGAATCGGATTGACCGGAATTTCGATCAGCTTTCTTCCGAGTCTTTGAACGCTTTGTAAAATTCCGAAGTAAACGGGAGATTCAACCGCGATCAAGTCGCCGGGTTTTGTAAGAACCTGAATGCAAAGATTGAGCGCATCCTGACATCCGTTGGTCACGATGATTTCGGATTCGTGAGTGGCAACTCCCTGCAACGAGGAACGAAGGGACAATTGTTTTCTCAAGCCGGGATATCCCTGAGAATTTTGATAGTTATGACTGTCCGCCATAAGAATCGCTTTCTTCAAATTTTTATGAAGCGATGGAATCGGAAGATATTCCTTTTCGGGGATTCCGGTTCCTAAGGGAAGAATATCAGGATTTTGTAATGAATCAATGAGCGAAGAAATCCGTTCGTCGATTCCGAACGATGAAACGAGTTTCGGTTTTTTGGGCATGGTAGGAATTTTAGAAGTTCCCTTTCTTGCGAGAACGACATAACCCGATTTCGGTTTCGATTCTATATAACCTTCGTTTTCCAAAAGTTCGTAAGCCTGCAATACGGTAGAAATGCTCACCTTCTTTTCCAAAGAAATCTTTCTTAAGGAAGGAAGTTTGTCCCCCGCGCGTAGAACGCCAGATTCCAACATAACTTTTAAGGTCCCGGCGATCGTTTCGTATTTAGAATTCTGATCTGTACTGGTTAAAATGTTCATTTCTGTATCTGTTATGATCGAAGTAAATTTGTTATAACATGAGTAACGTAGTAAGGAAATCATTTTTTTATGAAACTGAGAATTCTCCAAATCGACGCTTTTGCGGAAAAAGTCTTTCAGGGAAATCCCGCCGCCGTATGTCCCTTACAGGAATGGATTTCGGACGACCTCATGCAAAAGATCGCCTTGGAAAATAATCTGAGCGAAACCGTATTTTTTGTTCGAGAAGGGGATTCGTATCGAATTCGTTGGTTTACTCCTTTGCGCGAGGTCGATCTTTGCGGTCACGCGACTTTGGCGACCGCTTATCATTTGTTTTTTCAAGATGGTCTGGCCGGCGATCGAATTCGTTTTCAATCCGCTTCGGGAGAATTAAACGTATTCAAAAATGAGAATATTCTTTATTTGGACTTCCCATCCCGAAAACCGAACAAGACCGAAATCCCGAAATCGATCCTGAATTCTTTTTCGATTGCTCCGGCGGAAGTTTTCAAATCCAGGGATTACATGCTTGTTTACGAAAACGAAACCCAACTCAGAAACGTAACTTGTTCAGTCGAAGGTTTGCGGGATATGGATGCGTTAGGCGTCATTCTTACCTGTCCGGGTAACGGAGAATTCGATTTTTTATCCCGATTCTTTTCCGCGAGCATAGGTTTGGCGGAAGATCCGGTAACGGGTTCTTCTCACTGTACGTTGATTCCTTTTTGGTCCGAGCGTTTAGGTAAAAAAAATCTGAAAGCGTTTCAAGCATCGAGCCGAGGAGGGAAACTTTTCTGCGAAGATTTGGGAGATAGAGTTCGAATCGGAGGAGTTTGTGTTCCCTATTTGGAAGGATGGATCGAAGTATGAACGAGAATCGATTTTTGTTTTCGGATCGGATCTTAAAGTCGAACCGTTCCTTTATCCGTGAAATTTTAAAAGTGACTTCTCATCCCGAAATCATTTCGTTTGCGGGGGGTCATCCCGATCCGGACTTATTTCCGGTTCAAGAACTTGCGGCTTCCACGGAATCAGCGTTTCAAAAATACGGATCGAAACTTCTTCAATACGGAATTTCGGAGGGGTTCACTCCGCTTCGGGAAAAAATTTTCGAGAGATATTATAAAAACATAAACTACTCTTTGGGACCGGAAAATATTTTGATTACCACCGGTTCTCAACAGGCCTTGGATTTGATCGGAAAAGTTTTTATCAATCCGGGAGATTCGATTCTCATTGAAAGACCGGGATACTTGGGCGCGATCCAAGCGTTCTCCTTATACGAACCGAACTTGGTCGGAATTCCGATGGAAAGCGACGGATTGGATCCGGAATTCTTGAAAACGGTTTTCCGCGACGTCGATCCTAAATTCTTATATTCGAATCCTACGTTTCAGAATCCGACCGGAAAGACGTTGCCCCTCGACAAAAGAAAACGAATCTCCGAAATTTTGAAAAAGGAGAATTGTATTTTCATAGAGGACAATCCTTACGGAGAGATTCGTTTTGATGAGGAGATTCTTCAGAGCGTTCAATCCTTTTATCCCGAAGGAACGGTCAGCTTGGGAACTTTTTCCAAAACCTTAACTCCGGGTTTCAGAGTCGGTTGGATCTGCGCTCCAAAAGAAATTATGGATCGACTTTTGATCGCAAAACAGGCGAGCGATCTTCATTCCAATCTGCTTTCCCAGATCGTTTTGGACGAGTATTTGAATCGATACGATTTGAATTTACAGATCGAAAAAACCCGTTCTTCGTATCGAATCAAGAAGGAATGTATGGAAGAATTCTTAAATCGAACTATGATCGACTTTGCGGATTGGGTTTCTCCGAAAGGAGGAATGTTTTTCTGGCTCAAGTTAAAAGACGGAGTTCGATCCATGGAATTGTTCGACGTCGCGATCGCAAACAATGTGGCTTTCGTTCCGGGCATTCCATTTTATGCGGACAAACCCGAGCCCGATACGATGCGAATCAATTTTTCCCATTCTTCTTTGGACGCGATCGAAATGGGAATTGATCGTATCGCGGAATCGGTTCGTAAAATTTCCAAAATTCACGTTTAGGAGAATCGTATGTTATCACCGGAATACTGCGGATTTCTCGGAGGAAAGAATTCTTTCCTTTAAGACTAAGAACGGTTTTTCTACGATCAGATACAAAATCCAAGAGAATAAAAAACAATAAACGATCGCGGTAAAAATTGCTAATACGAAATGGCCTGCGTGCGGTTGGGAAACGCCGGAAAAAACCTTGGAGACCGCGACGCCTGCGATTAGAATATTCCAAAGATACATCGTATAACTGAGTCTTGCGATCGGTCTGAAGATCGCCGAACTTAAAACTCGCGCGATTCTTCCTTGTTCGTTTAAAGATAAATAGATCAAGATCGCGTACCCTATGTTGAAAAAATTATAACCGAGCGTTTTTCGAAACCAGTGTTCGAGAGGGAAAACGTGTCCGATCGTTAAGGCGGCGATTCCTAAAAACAAAAGAAAAGAATCGCGTCGCGACGATAAAACTTTGATTTCCGCCAGGATCATTCCGATCACAAGGCTGTCCATTCTCGTGTGAGAATAAATCAAAACACTTAAATTCGCATCGTCGATAACATAAAAAATTCTAAATATTAGGGGAACTGTATACAGTACGGAAAGGATCAAAATTCTCCGGTTGGCGTTCAACCGAAACAGAAACCAAGTCGCAAAAAAGGGAAGAATGAGATAAAACTGTTCTTCGATCGACAAGGACCAACCGACCAACGAAAGCCTTTGTTTCGTATAATTGGAAATATAGAGAAAGTCCGCGTAACTACTTCGTAGAACTTCGGAAACCGATTTGAGCTCCGCGAGTTGAAACTCGTTCGGGTTTTCGATCAGGGACAATCGATCGAATTGCCCCTGAAAGTATAAATACAGAATCAAAAGACAAACGTAATAGGCCGGAAAAATTCTTAAGGAGCGGGCCAAAAAGAATTTTCCTTTTTTGAAACGTTCCGGATGGTCGGAGTATTTTAGGATTCCTGAATATATCAAGAATCCGCTGAGCACAAAAAACAGATCCACTCCCGAGTTGAAATTCGAGATCGTGTTCTTAAGAATTTGCGGAAAGTCGGCTACGCCGAAGGGAAGCCAGACGTGGTAAACAATTACAAGAAGAATTGCGATCGCTCGGATTCCGTTTAAGGCTTGGATTTCTTTTTCGTTTTTTAGAAACGGCGAGAATAGATAACTAAAAATCTGACGCGTCATTGTAAACGATTAGATTCAGTTTTTGGAATGTCTTTGTTTGGATAAAAGTTCTTTGATGAGATTCTTTTCGGACCTTCCAAGAATCCCTTTTTCTTCGAAAATTCCCAGAATCTCCATCGTGATTTCCGGTTCGAGTAAGGATAAGTCCGCGAACAGGGATTGATGGTTGAGTTTTCCGGATCTGTATTTTTCTAGAATTACGTGCGACGATTCTATGATCTGTTGTTTTCTCGAAACCAAGTCTTCCATCGTGGAAAGGATTAGAAAAATTTCGGGATCGTCTTCGAACAATTTTAGAATGTGCTGATAGATCCCCGGGCTTCGGATCGGCAATTCATAGATTCCGTCTTTGAGAGAAAGATAAAGTTCCTTTTCTTCCTCGATGTCCAGTCCCGCCAGATGTTTTAAATCGGAAACCGCTTCGGAAGGAAGTACGGTTAAAAATTGGGAAGCGAACTCGGGATCTTTCGCTTCTTGAAGACAATACGCGATAAAACTGCAAATTCGATTCGGACTTAAGGAACTCCAATATTCGTTCGATTTTAAGTCCAGAAAAGAAGCCGTTTTTTTCAATCTTCTTCTTTCGTCTTCGGTTTGTTGAAAGATATTATATTCGTGAATTATGATTTTATAAAGAAGTTTGTTGCTGAACGCCTCGATGACTTCCTTAATTTTCGCGGGTTCGATGATCGCGAGAAAGTATCGAAGGACCTCGAAGTATACTTCTCCCTTGGATATGAATTCCTCCAAGACCAAAGGATGAGCTTGTAAGAATGCGGAAGCGCCCACGTTGATTCCCGCCTTTCCTTCCGCAAAGGCGTTCATCTTTTCGCCGGCGATGCAGGATTCTCTGATTTCCCGACTCCATTCGTTCGGGATCAAATTCTGTCTGCAGTTGGTAGGGCACGGTTCTCCGAAGGAAATTCCGATTCTACAATGGGTCTTAATTTCTTTTTCCAGGAAAATTTCCACGCAACCTAATTAGGGAACTAAATCTCCGCAATCTCTCATTTCGGGCGCGTAAGGATTTTGAATTTTGGTTCCGTGGCTTACCCAGCTCTTGTTTACCATCGGGCAAAAGAATTTGTTAAAAACCCCGTTTCCACCGGCCAGTTTGAGACCGTCCGCGAGGTTGTCCGAAAAGGAAGAATAGGCTAGGAAGAATTTTTCGACGTCCTTCGTTTCCTTGTCTTTTAAAGAATTCTCCATTTTTTCGGCGGATTCCTTCAAACCACCGTTGAGGGAAGAAAGTTCCTGAACACGAGCGACTAACTTGCTTATGTCGGGAATTTTATTCTCTTCCTTCATTAAGAAACCGTGGATGGATTCGTTTTCCACGAGAACCCGTTGTAGGGCGTCCTTTTCGGTTTCGGTGATTTGAGGCTGAGCTTTTTTACAAACGGATAAAAAGACGAGAATACTGATTGATAAGAATAAAATTCTCTGCATTATAACCAATCTCCAAGATCGTTAACAAAGTTTAAGTCTACAATTCTCGAAAAAACCTTGGTGTAAAGTACGGAATCGTTTAAAATCCAAAAAATGCTCATATTTGTTTTTAGATCACCAAGTTCTCAAAGGAAGCAATTCGATTTAAAACCGCTCAGAATGACAACTTATCATACGCCTTTCAGGTTAAGAACGATTGTTAGACCGTTCGCAGGTTCCTTAAGTTGTTTTTCGAATGATTCTTCCCATGGAAACGGGTTGCAGAATCGACCGGGCATCCGATTCTACTGAAAATGAAAATCGAGGTTTCTCATTGATGTCGAACTTTTATACCAAACATGTTTTCGTCTGCGAAAACGTAAGAGCCGAAGGGGAAAGGGTTTCTTGCGGGCGTTCGGGTTCGATTCAACTTCTTGCCTCCCTCAAAAAAAAGATGAAGGATCTCCCGATCGCGGGAAAAATCAGAATTCAAAGAGCGGGTTGTCTGGATCGATGCGAACTCGGTCCCGTTCAAGTCTGTTATCCGGAGGGACGATGGTTCTCCCTAAGAACGGAAGAGGACGTGGATATATTCTTAAAATATTATATACAATCGGAACAAATTGAAAAGATCGAACATTTAATCATTAAGGAAAACCAATGAATCTCCCAAAAACATACAAAGCGTTAGAACTCAGAGAATACAGCGAGAATAAAAATCGAGCGACCATTGTGGAAAAAACGATTCGTCCTTTGAAAAAAGGAGAAGTGTTGATTCGGATGCATTCCGCTTCCATCAATCCTTCGGATCTTATGTTTTTGAGAGGGCTCTACGGAATCAAAAAGAAACTTCCTGTTGTTCCGGGTTTTGAAGGAAGTGGAACCGTTGTGGCTTCCGGTGGAGGACTTTACGGTTCTTATTTAAAAGGGAAGAATGTAGCCTGTACCGCACCCGGAAGAGGGGACGGTGTTTACGCGGAATATATGATTACCGATGCGTTCAGTTGTCTTGCGATCGGAAACGATCTTTCCTTGGAACAAGGAGCTTGTCTTTATGTAAACCCGATCACCGCGATCGCGATGGTCGAACAAGCGCAGAAAATCGGAGCAAAGGCTTTGGTTCAAACCGCGGCCGCGAGTGCACTTGGAAAGATGGTGGTGGGAATCGCCGCCCGCAAAGGAATGAAAGTGATCAACGTGGTTCGTAAGCCCGAACAGGAAGAAGCGTTGAAAGCCGTAGGCGCGGAACATATTCTAAATTCCGAAACTTCCAATTTCGATAGACAGTTGAGAGTTCTTTCAAACGAACTCAAGGCCACGGTCTGTTTGGACGCGGTCGCCGGAGAATTAACCGCAAGAGTTTTAGGAGCGATGCCTTACGGAAGTAGAGTCATCGTTTACGGCGCCCTTTCGGAAAAAGAGATTCCATTACATGCAGGACTTATGATATTCCAAGATAAGAAGGTGGAAGGTTTTTGGCTGTCGACTTGGGCTCCTCAACAAAGTTTTTATAAAATATGGAAACTTTCCAGAGAACTCAGATCTCTTGCAAAGAAGGAATTGAAGACCGACATCGCGGCGCGTTTTCCGCTTGAGAAGGCGGCAGAAGCGATCGACAACTACGCGGTGAATATGACCAAAGGAAAAGTTTTGATTCAAACTCCGTATGCCGAAGGTAAATAAGATTTTGAACGGGATCGTTTTCCGGTTTTCGCGAGTTTCGATCGGATGGATTCTTTTTTTAGGAATTTCGATTCTTTTACATTCTTGTTCGGCTTTGAAAGACAATTACAAGGCTCTTCAAAAATGTAAGTTTCAGGTTTTGTCTCTGGAAACACAAAAGGCGGAATTGATTTCTTTTCCGCCCGTTCCTAAGATTCTTTTTTTAGCGAAGGTTGAAATCGAAAATCCGAACGAAATCGATGTGACCCTTCATAAGTTCGATCTTTCATTTTTTGTACCGGATCAAACCGAAAAAGAATCGGAGCTGGCCCGCGTTGTATCCAACGAGAAGATCGTTCTGCCCGCTCTTCAGAAAAAGATAGTGGACCTTCAGGTGGAAACACTTTTCGAAAAGAAGATGGATCGAAATCTTCTTCAGATCGCGTTGGGAATTTTACAAGCCGGGCTTGCCGGAAAGGAACTCAACTTTTCGGTTCGAGGAAGTTTCGAATACGAGACGATCTTCGGTCCGGTTCAGATTCCGGTGAACGAAAAAATTCCTTTGAAAACGGGAAAGAAGAACGGCCTTGGACTTTGAAAAATTCTTTGGGATTTGATTCCAATCTCTCTTTGATAAGAATGGTAAATATGAAGAATTTCAGGTTCGATCTCAACCTGTTTCCGAAACTCGCTTTGTTCGGATTGATTTTTTGCTTAGGCTGTTATCAGAAAAATACGGACGCCGATTTTTATACGTTCGAAGAAGCAAATACGAAATTGATTTTCGCATACGAATCCAAGGATGTGACTTGCAATACGAGCAGAAGAGTTACGGCCTTTGTTCCGGGACGTTCCCGCAAAAAGGATATCGATCTTTGTGTGAACGCGGTTCTCGCGGTGAGTTGCCAGTCCTGGGCTTCGACCTCTGCGGATTCAACACCGGCCACTTGTAAGGCGATCGAGTTCCGATATTGAGAAACTAAAATGAAACCCGCCGAATGGTTTTTTATCATCAGTTTATTCTTCGCGGGTTTGATTTATCTGTTTCTTCTTCTTGTAAGAAAAAAAGAAAAAACCGAAAACAACTCCGTAGTTAAGTATTCTCTTCCGAAGGACGATCCGAACGCTTCGATCAATCGCGGAGCGGATTCAAGGGAGAATAAAAATCAAAAGACGAATATCTTAGAAGTCTTCGATTACAACGGAATCAAGATCATGCATGAAAACGGAATTTATACCGTAAACACCGGCGGCGAAATCGAAGTCTACGGTTCTTGGCAAACCCTTCCTTCCCGCTATCAAAGAATGGTCAAAGAAATGGACCATCGAGCGACCGGAGAAAAAAAAGCCGGCAAGTATTATATGGAAATTTTAAACGGGGTTTACTACGTGATTTTTCCCGATGGAAAAAAACATAAGTACAAACACTTCGAAGAAATTCCCGAAAAGATTCGTAAGAATCTCGGTTATTGATTTCTCGTATAACTCGTATCGCGCAGACCGAAGATCGTTCCCGCGAGTAAAATCACAAAACCGGAACCGTTCGCCATCTGACGATAATGAAAAATTCGAAGCCATTTTGTGCGGGTCTCCGACCAATCGGCCGGGTAGCTCGTTGCAGTCCATGTGTTGATCAGTTCGTTGAGGGGAACGTTCCCTTTTAAAGTCAATAGAGTATCTACTATCAATGCAAGAAACGAAAGCGCGGCCGCAATAAAGAACGGACTGCGATAGTTGCGAGCCGTGAAAATCACGAGCAAGAGATTGCTTACAAGTGCACCGATCATAGCAAACTTGAAATTCGCTTTGAAACTTGTATCGAGCAGTTGACGTAGTTCGATATAAGAGGGGGCGTCCATCGCCATTTGCACATTCTCAAGTGCGATTACATACATGTAAGATTGACTAACGATCCAGCTGTAAGTGAACAACGCGGAGAAGAGGATGATTTTTGTGGGTAACGTATTGCTCGTCATAAAGAATGGAAATATTTTATTGCGGAACAAATGCCAACCGTATTTTATCGAGATGGAAATTTTTACTGAATTCGGATCGCTCTTGGAAACGTAGGGCAAGCGGAAACACATTGACCGCAACCGGTGCAACTTTTAGCAAAAGAGGGTTTGTTTCCTTTGAAACTTACGACCCCTTCCACGGGACAACTGTCCTTGCAATTCGAGCAGGTGGATTCTCCCGTTTTGTGATTGATACAAAATTCGAAGATTCCTTTTGCTTGTCCGAATTTAGGCGCTTTTGTTAAAGGAAGAAGGGCCTCGTCCTTACACGCGTTGATACAAGGCCAATCCTTACAAAGCATACACGCGTTGAGATTTACGTCCATTCTCGGGATATGTTTTTCCGAGGTTTCGTCGAAGACCGGAAACAAAACGCTGTAGGGGCAGGCATAAATACAATCCCCACAACCCGTACATTTTTTTAGGAATTGCATTTCATCCAATGCACCGGGCGGGGATTGAACGTTCCGAATCTTTCGTTTTCGATTCGGTTTGATTTGTTGGGGAAGAATGAATCCGGTTTCTTTCGAGGTTTTTTTTGCCTTCGTTTTTTTGGAAGCGGGCCCGGTTTGTGTTTGTTGATTTTTCTCCGGTGTCGATGAGGAAGAATCTTCGGAAACGATTTCCTTAAAACCGGAAGCGAGATCGGCCGCGCTTTCTTGAGCGAGGTCGAACATTCTCGCGAGACCTTTCTTAAAAAAATCCTTTCGGTTCAATCTTCCCTGACTCTTTCGATTCTTGCGCCTAACGCGCGCAGACGAGTGTCGATGTTTTCAAAACCCCGATCGATCTGACCGATGTTGTGAATATAACTCGTTCCTTCCGCACAAAGAGCCGCGATGATCATCGCCATTCCTGCGCGGATATCCGGGCTTGCGACCTTTTGTCCGTACAATCTGGAATGACCGATCACGATGGCTCTGTGCGGATCACAAAGAATGATTTGAGCTCCCATAGCGATGATATTATCCACGAAGAAGAGTCTTGACTCAAACATTTTCTCGTGAATCAAAACGGTTCCCTTACACTGAGTCGCGGTAACAAGCGCGACCGAGGTCATGTCCGCCGGAAAACCGGGCCAGGGAGAATCGTCTATCTTCGGTGTTGCTCCGTGATAATCGGGAATGATTTCCATCTTCTGATCGGAAGGAACTAAGATCCCGTTTTCGTGAGGACGCACTTCGATTCCAAGGCGAGAATAAACCATTCGAATCATACGAATGTCTTCGAGTTCCACGTCGCGGATCATAAGTTCTCCGCCGGTCACGGCGGCCAAGCTGATAAACGAACCGACTTCCAAATAATCCGATCCGATTCTGTGTTCTTTCTCGGGAGGTTTTAAAGAAGAAACTCCTTCGATGGTAAGAATGTTCGAACCGATTCCGGAGATTTTTGCACCCGAAGAATTTAGAAAATTACAAAGTCTTTGTACGTGAGGTTCGCTTGCGGCGTGACGAAGAATCGTGGTGCCTTCGGCGAAGACGGCGGCCATCACCGCATTCTCCGTTCCGGTAACGGAGGCTTCGTCCATCAAAATGTCGGTGCCTCGAAGACGATCGGCTTTGATTTCGTATCCGTCCGGAAAAACCTCGATGCTTGCGCCTAACGCCTGTAAGGCGAGAAGATGCGTATCCAATCTTCTTCTTCCTATTTTATCTCCGCCCGGTTTGGGTAAGAATACTCTTCCGGTCATCGCGAGAATCGGACCCGCTAAAGTTACGGCTCCGCGAATGTGAGAACAGAGTTCCTCGGGTAATTGATTTTTTAAATTGCCGTCGTGTTTAAACGTATAAGTTCCGGGTTCTTCTTCCGTAATCTCCATACCCAAATGACGCAGAACTTCCATCAGCATCAGCACGTCGGAGATGACCGGAATGTTGCTGATACGAACGGTTCCCGGAACCATACAAACGGCGCCGAGTAACGGAAGTGCCTCATTTTTATTTCCCTGTGGAACCACGGTTCCATGAAGAGGGGTCTTTCCAATGATCTTAAAATACGAAGAACTCATAGTGATAAGCTGTAGGATCCGGTCTTTCTGGCAATCGAATTGTAACCGGAACAACCGTTCCCGCTGAATTCTGTTGACTTCCCGTTCCGATTAGGAGATGAACGTTTTATCCATGGACAATTTACATCATCGTTTTCAAGAGTTCCAGAAAACAATCTGGTTCGATATCTTTTGTTATTTTTGGACGGGCCTTTTTTCCTTCTTAGCGTTTGCACCCGTTTCACTCAGTCATTTTGTTTGGATCGCACCTTTCGGACTTTTCTGGTTGAGTTTGAAATATCACGGAAAGTATAAAAAACTTTTTTACCAGGGTCTTATCATCGGAGTCGTCTTTTATGCGATTTCGTTTCATTGGATCATTCATATGGCGATTACGTTCGGAAATTTTCCGTATGTGGTTGCGATTCTCATTCTTCTTTTTGCGGGACTTTTATTCAGTTTAAAGTTTCCGATTTTTATGATGAGTTTTTCCTTTTTATCGGGAAAGATCGGACGTCATTCCGTTTGGGTCGCCGGGTTTTGCGGGCTTTTGTCCGAGTTGATCGGTCCTCAGTTGTTTCCTTGGTATTGGGGAAATCTTGCGGCGGGGAATCTGATTCTCGCGCAGAATGTGGAGATCACCGGAGTTTACGGAATCAGCTTTTTAGTTTTTGTGGTTTCTTATACTTTGTTTCAATCCAATCCATGGCATTGGAAAGAAATTATTAATTCAAAGGAAAAGAGAAAACAATATCTTCGTTTTGTTGCGTTGCCCGCGTTATTGCTTTTGAGCTTTGTCGTTTCAGGGGCGATTCTTTATAAAAAATGGGAGAATGTAAAGCCCACCAAGTCTTTGAATGTTTTGATCATTCAACCGGACGCTCCTTTGAGTTTTAGAGACGGAAGAGAAGTCAAAGAATCGATCGAAGCTCTTATGGCCCGTATCGAAAAGTTGACGGACGAGGGTGTTGCGAAAATGGGAAAGAAGCCGGATTTGATCGTTCTTCCCGAAGCGGGTGTTCCGTTCTTTTCCGCGCACAGTACACCGGTTACGACCGTTGCGCGCAGGCTCTACTGGCATCGATTCGATTCTTTGATGTTTCTTTTGGCCAATCGATATAAGGCGAACGTATTCTTCAACGAAATCGACGCAGGCTATAAGGGAGAACCGGGAGCTCGTAATTTAAGATATTATAATAATAACGTATTGTATGATCCGAACGGAGATCGCAGGGACGCGTATCAAAAGAAATTTCTTTTGATGTTCGGAGAATACATGCCTTTCGATTTTCTTTACGAACTCAGTCAACAAACTGGAAGATTCGAACCGGGCCTGACTCATAATTTGATTCGTTATTATTCTCCGGCGGATAAGGAAAAGGCGCCGAAAGGTCTGCATCTGGGTTGGCTTGATACGGAGAATCTGAATCACGAAGCGGTCCGTTCTTATTATGAATCCGCAAAGACGGACGTTCAAGAATCCGGTAAGTTTCTTCCGTTGATTTGTTACGAGGTCATTCTCCCAGAGTTCGTCCGAGAATTTAGAACGGCGGGAAATCCCGAATTTATCGTAAATCTTACGAACGATAAGTGGTATGGAACCACGACCGAAAGCGATCAGCATATGGAGCTCGGCCGATTGAGATCTATCGAATTGAGAAGATGGATGGTGCGTTCCACCAATTCGGGAATTTCCGCAAACATCGATCATTTGGGAAGATTTGTGGGTGGTAAAAAAACTGACCTGATGAAGGCCGAGTCGCTTTCTGAAACGGTAGATGTGATCGATTCTCCACCTACGTTTTATACGCAGTATGGAAATTTGATTCCTTGGTTGATGCTTTTCTTAACCGGACTTTACTATCTCAATGTTTTGATCGGAATTCGGAGAGGGAAAAAATTGAAGACGGCTTAGTTTAAACGTTCTCGAGAATCTTTGAAAAAAATCCAAAGAGCTGATGAAGAGGAGATTGATATACATAGGCCTTGTATTGTTTTTTTTAGGTCTGTGTTTTTTAATTCTTCAGTTCTTTGGGTTCAATCGTTTTATCCGAGGTTTTATCGGCGACGTGGTCGTGGTTATGCTTCTTTATGTTTTTTTCAAATCGATTGCCGATTTTGATCCCGTTAAATTATCGATTTTTATAATCGTGTTTTCGTTTTCCGTGGAAGTGTTTCAATATTTTAAGATGCTCCGGCTTTTTGGGTTTGAAGAAACTCGGAGTACGAAAATCATTTTCGGTTCGGTGTTTGACTGGATGGATTTATTAGCATATCTCATTGGCGTTTTTTTAATTTTTTATTTCGATACATTGGTCATTCACAAGTTTTTAAAAAAGAAACTTGAAGTCGAGGTTTGATTCGAATCGGCGTACGCGTGTGGCCGGTCGTCGGTAGAACGATAGGCCCGAGTTTTTAAAAGGGTAGAACGTCTTCTTTGGAAAGCTTAAGGTTTTACTTTTTTTGATTTCCTGATTTTATTTTTCTAAAAACAATTCTTCCCTTCGCGTTTTGGAACCGTTCCTTGTATGGGAATTCTTCTCTTAAGCTCGGATCAAAATCTTCGTTCCATTCTTCAGGAAAGGAAAACGGAAGTGGTTACTCTTCTGATTCCTGAGTTGACTTTGCTCGGTTATCGCGAAAAGGAGCTGAGGCTTCTTGGGAAAAGAATTCCAATGCTTTTGCGGAGATATGGAAAGTATCTGACTGCGATTCCTCGTTTGGGGAAGAATGCGCGGAAAACGTTGTATCAGGTCAGTCCGGGTCCGAAGAAGATGCGTCGAGTGAATGTTCGGCTGAGTACAGGAAGTTGGGCTTTTTTAGGAATGCTCGCGTTCGTGCACGGGGTGTCTCGCTGTTATCTTTTCAATTATCTTCTTTGGTTGGATGAGGTAGGAGTCGGAGATTATACCGTGAATACGATGAATGAAGGAGGTCCCACATTTCACAAAAATTACAGTTATATCCTCCACCTCGATCTCCTCAATAACAGCATAATTCGCAGATTAGAAACCGAACCAACCGACACATTCCACGTTTTAGATTACAGAGACTGGTTCGATTCCTAAGAACCGCGACCTTACGGATTGATCAGATAATAAGAAAGAATTCCGCTAAAAGTCTCCGTAGAACCGGCGGGCAAATTCTTACCAGGGCATTGAACATTCAAATCCGCTAATGAATAAATCTGATACGGTTTTGCAAAAAACAAACGGATAAAAAATCGAAGCACGGAAGAAATATTCGAAAGAACATTGATGCTTCCCACGGACTGCTTGCGAACAATCTCCGCGGAACAACCGTCTTCAAAATAAAATTTCTCGCGAACGGGAAGATCGTATCCGGAAAACGGTTCCTTCTCGGAATCCAGAACCTCGAACTTAGTGATCTTACCGGAAATAACGGTCTTGCCATCGGGACTCAAAAGAGCGGCAGTTCTAAAGTAACCTCCCGGAAAAGAATCGTTCCCTAAAAAACCGCCGGTATAAAAACGAAATTCTTTTCCGTTGATCGAACGGAACAACTCCCATCTCCGGCTGTACTTATACACCTCATAATTGGTAAGAAGATGTTCGAGTCCGCCCGTTCCCAAAAGTTCCTTCTTCTTGCCGTCTTGAATCAAATAACCCCAAGCCGATTGAAAAGAATACGCCATGTCCGCTTGAACAAAACCGCCGGGATCCTTGACCGTATGTTTCCCTCCCGAAAGAGAAACACCCTGCTTAAAATCCGATTTAAAAGATAAGAATAATTTAATATTCTCCGTATCCTGCTGAATTTCGATTCCTTCTTGGTTGAGGGACATACGATTGTTTTCTATCTTTAAATCGAATTTTCCCTTTTCCGCGGTTAATTCTTTTGCGGAAAATTCCTTGGTGATAAACTGAGTTCCTTCTCCCAAAGTATGAATCACTAAACTGATTCCGCAGTTTTTGGTTCCCGGTCCTAAGTTACTCACCAAAAAAGTCGCGTAGATAAAAGTCTTATCGTCCCTATAAGAATAGTTCCAGGCTTGGAAGTAACCTTCCTGCGTATAAGGTTGAAAAGAATAATCCTTAATCCCCGCACGTTTGAGAACCGTTGTCTCATCGGCGTTTAGAACTCCGTTTCCATTCAGGAAAAAACAAAGTACTAACGATAATAAGAATCGAAAGGTTGGAAGAGACAGAATTCTAAAACGATTTTTTCCCGATCCGGCTTGGTTCAACATTTCAAAGATGCTTCAACCCGGGAAAAAAATGATCAAGCAGAATCTTTCACTTTCAGAGTTTTCGTCTCCTCTTCCCCGGCAAAAACACAATGGTTTTCATAAAGATCCGAAACACAGATCAGTTTAAAAATATCGTGATCCGTTTTTCCCTCTTTTAAGAATCGATCCCTTTCTTTCTGAATTCCGTCCAAATGAATCCAAGATTCGAAACGACCTTCCATCTTTAAGAAAACGAAGAACTCGTATTCTCGGTTTTTTTTGAAAAACACTTCGAAGTCTTTTACTGGATTCTCCCCAAGACGAAGCCTCATCCTTTGACCTTCGTTCAACTTAGAAAACGGAATTCTCGGAATATAGAAGCGGTTTAACGTGGATACGATTCGACAGAATTCTTCCTTCTTTGAAATCAGCTTCATCCATTCCCCTCGATTTAAATCGATTGTGTCTTTCATATTTGATCCCCTGAAAGCGGTTCCCAAGGACCGAGGCGGAGCGTTCAAATTTGAATTTTTTTTTGCCGGATTTCGATTTTACGAATATGTCACGAATTTTCTTAAAAAAAACGGCGATTTGATGTTAAACTGAAGGGATATTCTTTGAGGGATTTTGACTGAGCGCTTTGAAGCGAGTTCCTTTTAATAACTCTTGCTAAAATAGCGAAAATCAAAATAGTATCATTCAGAACTATGGAATCCGATCTACTGGCAATATTTTGGACAGAAAAAATCAAACTGACCCAATATATCATTCAGACCACTAAGAATTTTAGTTCCAATCAACTCGATTTTTCGACCACTCCAAGAGAGTCGGTTCGATCCTTTCTTCAGGCAATGGTCGCGGGGGATTTTTTCCTAAGAGTTTCACTTCCCATTTCCGTAGGAATCAGTTCCATTCTTCCCATCGCAAGACAATCCGAGGAAGAAATCGAAAAAGACCTCGTTCGTTTTCGGGATCAGTTCGGTTCTCCCGCATTGCCGATCGGTCTTAAAGAAATCATCACTCAAAGCGCCGAAGAACTTTTTTTCGAGGATTGTAATCCCGAACTAAGACCGCTTTTTCTTCGCTGGAAAAGAATTCTCGTTCGTCTTGAAAAAACGATCCAAGGTCTGAGTTCGAAGGATTCGTTAAAATATAGATATTTTTCGGTGATCGGAATCGTATCTCTTCCGGTTGCGATCAATTATTTTGAAATGCAGAATCTCGCCTGGTTGAGAAACGGCGTTATGAAAATCACGGAGAATCCGAATTTTCCTTCCCAATAACCCGTTAGGACTTTAGAACAGAATAATATTCTATTATTATATCATCGCAAATTTTTAAAGGAGAATTCAATGGCAAAGATCAAGGTAAAGACCCCGCTTGTAGAACTTGACGGGGATGAGATGACCAGGATCATCTGGAAGGAGATCAAGGATCGATTCATTCACCCTTATCTCGATATCGAACTGGACTATTATGATTTAGGCGTAGAATACCGGGACAAGACCGACGATAAAGTTACGGTCGATTCCGCTCACGCGATTCAAAAATACGGAGTGGGCGTTAAGTGCGCTACGATTACTCCGAACCAAGACAGAGTTACGGAATACAAACTTAAACAAGAATGGAAATCTCCGAACGGAACCATTCGTTCGATTCTTGACGGAACCGTTTTTCGTAAACCGATCATCGTAAATAACATTCCTCCCGCAGTTCGTTCTTGGAAAAAACCGATCACAGTTGGTCGTCACGCTTACGGAGATCTTTATAAAGATACGGAAATCTACATTCCCGAAGCCGGAAAAGTGGAACTCGTTTATACCGGAAAAGACGGAACAGAAAAACAAAGAGCTTTGATCCACGACTTCGACGGAGCCGGTGTGATAATGGGTCAGCACAACTTGGATAAATCCATTCTTAGTTTTGCTCAGGCTTGTTTTAACTACGCGATCTCAGAAAAAATCGATCTTTGGTTCGCGACTAAGGACACCATTTCTAAAAAATATCACGCTCGTTTCCGCGCGATCTTCGACGAACTCGCAAAAGCGAAAGCGGGAGATCTTAAAAAAGCGGGAATCGAATATTCATATTATCTGATAGACGACGCGGTCGCGCAGATCATGAAAAACGAAGGTGGAATGCTCTGGGCCCTGATGAACTACGACGGGGACGTTATGAGCGACATGGTTGCTTCCGGATTCGGTTCCTTAGGTTTGATGACCTCGGTTCTCGTTTCTCCGGACGGAAAATTCGAATACGAAGCCGCTCACGGAACGGTAACTAGACACTACCGTAAATACCAACAAGGTGAAACCACTTCCACAAACTCCGTTGCTTCCATCTTTGCATGGACTGGTGCTTTGATGAAAAGGGGAGAATTGGACGGAACTCCGGACGTTGTCGCTTTCGGTCAAAAACTGGAAAAGGCAGTGATCGATACGATCGAAGGCGGAGAGATGACAAAGGATTTAACTCTTCTTTGCACCGATCCGAACGCAAAAGCTCTGGATACCTTTCAGTTTATGGAAGCGATTCAGAAAAAACTTTAATCGTTCCGATATAAAGAATCCGCGTGTGAACGACCTTTCGGTCGCTCACACGCGGCCCTCAACTCCTAAACAACCCTCATTCAAAAAACCGAAACCGCAATGAAACTAAAGACTTTGATTCAAAATCGGATTCTTTCTTCAACAGCTCGTTGGTGGTTCGTATTCTTTTTTTTATTCTCCGTTGTTTCACTCCATTCTCAAAAAGGTCCTAAAGAACCGACTTTACCAAACGAACCGACCGTCGGCGATTCACGTAATCCAAGAGGAGAAACCGGAGGTAAACAAGGTGGAACAGGAGTCGACGAGAAGGGCGAAAAAAAGGTCAAATTGATCTTATGCGACGGACGCGACGTGGAAGGATTTTGGAAAAATCCGCCGCTTGAATTCAAGTTTCAGCATAAAAAAAGCAATATTACATATTCAAAATCTCTAAAGTTAGAAGAGGTTTCTAAAATCAAAATTACGGGTTGGAAATTGAAGTCGTCGAATAAAAGAAAGGAAGGAACTCCTTATAAAGCCGAGCCTTATCAGATCCAGATGATCTCGTTTTCGGGTGAAACATTTTTTAAGGAACCTTCGCCGACGGGAGAAATCCAGCAAATTCAATTCAACAATCAATTCGGCGATACGACCTTGTTTTTATATTGGAACGATTTGCAGTATGAAAACGGACAATGGTTTTCCGGTTTAAAACCTTTTATGGGAGAATTCAGAACGGATTGTCATCCCGACGTGGTCCGGGAAATTCAATTTCCGGCGGCAAATTAAGCTTTTCGAATATATTCTAAAATCTTTCTTTCGGAATACGGTTTTTGCAGAACGTGCACGTTCTTCTGAACCACGGAAATATTCAAACCCGCATTCTCTTCCAGACCCGTGATGACCGCGATCGGAATTTTATCGAATCTTTCCTGTTTGCGAATCGCTTCCACGAGTTCTTCTCCGGAAAAATGCGGCATGATCCAATCGGTAAGAATGTAAGAGATCGTCTCGGTCGAAGATTGAAGATACTCTAAAGCCTTCTTTCCTTCCGTAAACGCTTGGTAAGAATAGCAGTTTTTTTTCAGAATTTTTCCGAGCAAAAGTAAGTTCAATTCGGAGTCGTCTACGATCAGAATTTTTCCGAACTTTTGCGCTTCACCGGAGTTCGTATTTTCCGCAACGTATGCGAGTTCTATGATTTCTTTGATGACAGTTTTGAACTCGTCGATCCCGGACGGTTTCGGAAAAATTCCGTCAAAACCGTATTCTAAAGATTTGACCCGGTTGGCTTCTATGTCGCCGGATGTGATCAGATATATTTTAGAATTTTTGCATATACTGTTTTTGTTGTCCCGCTGGCTGGTTCGAATGATTTTACAAACGGTAAACCCGTCCGCGTCGGGTAGAATCATTCCGATCGTGATTAAATCGAAATTCTCCTTAAACGCAAGATCGAGTCCTTCCTTTGCGGAACTCGCTTCCACGATTTCGAAATCCTCCGGCGGAAAAAAAGAGGATATGATCCTTCTTACCGTGGCGCCTGAATCCAAAACGAGCACTTTCAAATCGGCGTCTCTCTAAGTTTGATTTGTGAAATTCCGGATTCAAAAAATTGAATATGATTTTTTAACTCGTTCACGATTTGAGGACGGTCGTTTACGATTTCCCCGTCCGGTTTGGTCCAAACGAGTTGTTGGGAAGAATCCGCATCTAAACTGAGATAATAGATCGGAGAAGTTCCCACGACCTTGTTTGCATCCGCCGGTATCAACGTAAAAGAACCGAAGATGGAGAATAAGGCCTTGTATTTTTTTTTCAGATAAATCATTTCATATTCGCGAGGCCATTCTTCCCCGCTTGATTTGAGTTCCAACGGAAACTCTTCGGAAAGAAAAGAAATCAATCCTTCCGTATGTTCGATTCTATTTTGAAACGAACCGGGTCCGTTCATTTTTCCAACCCTTTGGCCTCGTTCCAAAGAGAATCCATTTCTTCCAGGTCGGAATCGTTCGGAGTTTTCCCCCGACCTTGTAAGGTTTCTTCTATGTACTGAAATCGTTTTTTAAATTTTGCGTTCGTTCTCGTGAGAGCCGATTCGGCCGAAATTCCGAGATGTCTTCCTAAGTTCACCAAGCTAAAAAGTAAATCACCGAATTCTTCCTCGATTCTTACTTGGTTGTTCCCGTCCGCTTTTTCACGGCCGAATTCGGTTAAGAATTCTTCCATCTCTTCTCTTACTTTTCCTTGTACGTCTTCTACGTTCTTCCAATCGAATCCGACCTTAGCGGCTTTCTTTTGGTATTTTTCCGCTTTCAGTAAGGAGGAAAAATTCTCGGGAACGTTTGAGAAAATAGACGAGTAAGTCGGTTTCTTCTTTTCCTTATCCTTGATTTTTTCCCAATTTTCCACGACTTCTTGGGAGGAGGAAAGGGTCAATTCTTCCGGTCGGAAGACGTGGGGATGTCGGAAAATCAGCTTATCCGAAATACCTTTGGCTATGTCGCTTAAGTCGAATGCCTTTCTTTCTTCGGCGATTCTTGCGTGAAAGACAACTTGAAAGAGCAGATCACCCAATTCTTCTTTGAGAAGCTCGTCGTCTTTTTTTAAAACCGCTTCGATCACTTCTTGGGATTCTTCGATTAAATAGGGAACCAAGGTTTGATGATCCTGTTCCTTGTCCCAGGGGCATCCGTTTTCTCCTCGGAGGACGGCAGTTACTTCTTGGAGTTTGGAGATTTCTTCGGTAAGTGATTTTGCCTGCATTGTAGTTTCTCCGAAATCGAACGGGGTTTGTTCCAATTTTTTATCGAGGAGCCAGCTCTGCACTCCTTTTCGGCCGGTTTTGAATCGGGATTGGATTGACGGGAGCCGCAAAATTCAAGTATAGTACTAAAAAATACTTTGTAGGCGCTTTATGGTACGTTCAAAAAGTTTTATCGTTCTTTCCCTCATTCTAATTGCGGTTGCAAGCCGTTATTTTCCGCACCCGGCTAACTTTTCGCCTATTCTTGCGATTTCTCTTTTTGCGGGAGCTCATTTCGCTTCTAAGAAACTTTCTCTGCTTCTTCCGATTGCCGCTCTGTTTATCAGCGATTTAATTCTCGGGTTCCACGATCAAATGTTGCCTGTTTACGCAACGACTCTTCTGGTTGTTGTGGCTGGATGGCAGTTAAGAACTTCTTCTTCCGTTGGAAAAATCGCGCTTACTTCTTTGGGAAGTTCCGTAGCGTTTTTTATCCTTACGAACTTTTACGTATGGCTTGCGGGATATTATACTTATGATTTGAACGGACTCGTTCAGTGTTACATCATGGCGGTCCCTTTTTTCCAGAACACACTTTTAGGCGATATGTTTTACACCACGGTTCTTTTCGGCGGATTCGCTCTGATTGAAAAAGCCGGTTGGATGCAACTCGCAACCGTTCCCGTTAAGTAAGATTCTTCCGAATACGGTTGCCTCGAAACTTGGAAAAGTTCTGCGAGGCAACCTCCAACCTTTCTCAAAGCGTTAAAGTAATTCCCAGATAAAATCCGTAGTAAGTATCGATGACTTCCTTTTGTAAGGCGGGTCTCGTCGTCGCTAAGTCCACGGGTTTTGTGATCGTATTCAAAGCGGTCGTACTTACGAGATCGGGAAACAAAAGATTCGCGTTGTAGTTATATCCGCTCACGGAAGATCGCATTTCCGTATATTGAAAACCGAACGTGAACTTCAACCAGCTTGTTCTTGAAAAAGAAACTCCCGTGTCGAGTTGGTAACCGGTTCGTTTCACGAGATTCTCGCCTGCGGAGCCGGCGGTTTCGGTGACTAAAAAGTTTTGAGCGCCATTGTAAGCCGTGGTCGCATTCGTCTTTAGATGATATTTTCCTAATGTTTTAAAGTAATCGGCGTTCGCATGAAATTGAAAGTAGTTGTTCAATTTTTTTACGATTCTAAATCCGATTTGGGGACCTAATCCTCCGGCCTTTTCCTCCAAGTTTCCGAAGCCCAAACCGCCCGGTAAGTTTCCGTATTCTTTGGAATAGATATCCAGGTTTCTGATTCCCACGGAAGGCCCGATTCTGGTCCCCGAACCCGTTTCAAAAAAATACAAAAGATTCAGTTGGATATCCGTTCTTCTAAATTGAGGTCCGTATACGCTGTAACTTTGATTCAAGTTTGCGGGAGAAGGATTGATGTTCATGGAAGAATACGAAGGATTGATTCTAAAATCGAGAAAACTTCCTTCCACTCCGAACTTCTTGGATTCGGTTAAGAATAAAAATTTGATCGGATACGCGGTCTTTGTGTTTCCCTGCGGATCGGAATAAAAACTTCCCGTGTTGTTGATGAGGTGCGCGTCGAATCCTCCGACTCTTGCGATCGTGTTTACGTTTTGATAGAACCCGCTCGTATAAAGAAATGTGTTCGCCTCGTTGACGGAAACGTTTTGTCTTCTCGCTAAAGATTCCGGAACCCAAGTCGCTTGGTTGAAAAGAATCGAAATTTCGAACGTAGCCCCTTTCGGAGTTTTGGCGAGTTCCTGTTCGTGAAGTTTGTCCCTGAGTTCGGAGGCCTCTGTTCTTTTTCTCTGAACTTCGAGAATCATCCTTTGTCTCGTAACCGAATCCTGAGCCTTGCCCGCTTTGATTTCGAGTTCGTTGGCTTCTCTTTCCAAAACGTCCGGATCGGGTTGAACCGGTTTCGCTTGGCCAAACACGTTCGATACGCCGATTTGAAACAAAAGGAAAAAAATAGTAAGAAGATAGGGAATCGTTTTTTGAATTTGTTTTTTCATAGGTTCTAAAGAGTGAGAGATAGATAAGACGAAAGAATCCGAAATTCAAACATTTTTTTCCCAAGCGAAGAAAAAGAAAAACGTTACAGAAATCTTTCCGATGAAAATAAAGAAATAGAACGAATGATTTTATAAAGAATTTACGTTCCTAAAAGTCATATTGAATAGAACTAAAAGAGAGATTATGAATTCAACCAATCCGGCAGTTTGTGTTTTTTGCGGTTCCCGTTCCGGAACCAATCCGGTTTATACCAAGACGGCTCAGGATCTGGGTCGTTTGCTCGTGGAAAAAAATTTCGACTTAGTATTCGGAGGAGCTTCCTGCGGAATTATGGGAACGATCGCCGACGCGGTGATGGAAAAAGGCGGAACCGTTTCGGGAATCATTCCCGATTTTCTTTCCATCAAGGAAGTGAAACACGATCGTGTTAAGGATCTGATGATCGTTTCTTCCATGCACGAACGAAAGTTTAGAATGTACGAAAAATCTTCGGGCTTTATCGCGTTGCCCGGAGGAATCGGAACCTTGGACGAACTCGTCGAGATCACCACTTGGAATCAATTGAAGCTGATTTCAAAACCCTTGGGTTTGCTCAACGTAAACGGTTACTTCGAATTTCTTCTAAAACAATTGGGGAGAATGGTGGACGACGGCTTTTTAGACCCGGAAACGAAAGAGGGTTTAATCGTGTCGGACGACCCGGAAGAACTACTCGATCTTCTTAGTAAAAGATTCGTTTAATCCTTTTCGGGTTCCGGTTCCAAGAGGAGAATCAATTCTTCCTTGGTTTCTTCTTTAGCGATGTCTAATGGAGATTTTCCTTCCAAGTTTTTTAGGAATTGGGAAGCGTTTAAACTCAACAACAGTGTGGCCGTGGATATCCGATCGTGAACTACGGCTATGTGAAGAGGAGTGTTCCCCTCCGCATCGATCACGTTCGGCGAAATTCCCAATCGAAGAACGGTTTTGCATAAATCGTCTTCGCCGTGTTCGGCGGCATCGAAAAGTCTTTCGGTGAGTACCTTTTTGAGAATTTTAGAAACGTGATGATACTTTTGTCTTTCGGCTTCTTCGAGACCGGTTTTTCCGGAAGCGTTTACTTTTAAGAAATCGGCTCCGATTTTTAAAAGTTTTTCCAAACATTCCACGCCGTCGTGCGAAGCCGCGAGTAACAAAGCCGTATTTCCGTCCGCGTCCCGATTTTCAAGAATGCTTTTGGTTTCTTCTTTTTCCAAAAACAAATCCAAGATTTCGTAATCGTTGTGAAGAGCGGTTAAGTGAAGAATGGTTCTTCCTTCCGAATTCTTTTTTAAAAAATCCGCGTCTTGTTCCAAAAGATATTCCACGATGGAAAGATGACCGAGATCCACCGCGAGTAGAAGAGGACTGTATCCTTCTCCGTTTCTTTCCTCAAGATCGGGTGTTGCGTTTTCGTTTTCGAAAACCATCTCCACGATTTCCAAGTTCCCGGTGCTTACCGCTTTTGTAAGTGGTGTGTTCCCGGAAAAATCTTTTTTACCGGAATCGGCTCCGGCTTCGAGAAAGATTCGAATCAAATCTTCCTTTCCCTGATCCAAAGAAGTTAAGAGCGGGGTTTCTCCTCTTGCGTTCGTTTCGTCGGGATCGGCTCCGGCTTCGAGAAGAAGTTCGATCGATTCCCGATCCAAATTCTTAACCGCCCAAGATAAAACGCCGGAACCGTAGCTGTCACGGTAATCCTTCAGCCAATCGATTAGGACTGGTTCTCCTTCCATCGAAGAAAGAAGTTTTTGGATTTCATCCGTCTTCCCGGTTTTGACTGCGGAAAAGAGGTCGATCAATGAGTCTGAAAAATCGGTCAGAAAAAATTCTCCAGTAAAGAATAGAGTATAAACAAAGTAGGAATGGAAACAAGAATACCAACTCCGGGAAATGCCGCAGAGAGTGTCGGTTTAAAACCCATCTGCATGGAAACGATGGATGCAGTAATCATGGGAGCCATTCCCGCTTCCAAAACCGCAACTTTCAAGTGTTTCAGATTCACGTTGAAAAATCGATACACGATCAAGACCAAAATCGGAGCAATGAACAATTTATAAATCAGTCCAAACGTTAACGGTTGTATGAAATTCTCGGACTTCTCGTTTTTGGAACTCAAAGCCGGCAGTTCCATTTGAAATCCGACTGTAAATAGGGCGATCGGCACCAGAGTTTCTCCCAAGATTTTCAATACGGAATGAATCGATTCCGGAATGGTGAAAAGTCTGAGGAAAAACGAAAAAAGTAAAGCAAGAAACGGTGGGAAAGTGAATAGCTTTTTCAAAATGGATTTCAACGGGTTCTCGCTTTTTTCCTGTTCGTTTTTGGAAAGGAAACGCAACGCTAAAATAAATCCGGGAATCGCCAAACAAAGAAAGGTTCCGAACTGATCGATGATCAATACGGAATCGGTGACTTCTTCTCCGTAAAACATCCTTAAGACGGGAAGCCCTAAAAAAGATGTATTTCCGAGTCCGCAACAAAGCGTAACGGCGATTCGAGTTTCCCGATCCCAATGGAAGAATTTTCCGATCGAGTAAAAGAATACGATGGAAAGTCCGAAGATGAACCAGGGCATCGTCGCCAAAAAGATCAAAGAACTTTCCAATCTCATCGTTGGAACGTTCGTTAGAATCAAAGAAGGTAAGGAAATATAAATCACAAAACTGCCGAGAGTTAACCCCGCGTTTTCCGGAAAAATTCTCCCTCGTTTGAGTATAAAACCCGCGATCAAGCATAGGGGAATGAGAATCAGATGAGACACGATGGACAGAGTGAATATCGAAAGCGAAAGGGCAAGAGATTTAGCGAAAGCCCGCTGCCGGAATTGAACCGGCGACCTTTTCATTACGAGGGAAATGCTCTACCCCTGAGCTAAGCGGGCTTGAAGTCGATTTCAAGTCGGGGTTATCGTACGTTACGATTCTTCCCTTCTCGATTTCTTGAATTCTTTTACCATCATTGCGGTGATGCTGTCAAGATGTTTCACCTGTTCTTTGAGGTCCGGTTTTTCATGACGTGTGGAGAAAGAATAACAGGAATTTTTCACTCCTCGATCCTTCATCCACCAATGTCTTCCGATTTCTCTTCTTTCGCGGGCGGGAAGATCACCTTCATACATTTTATACTCGTCGTATTGTGCCGGGAAATTTCTTTCTTTGAGATAGAACGCGTATGCGGAATGAAAATTCATCGCGGCGTTTTGAATCAATTCGTTGATATGAAGACAACCTAACGTTTTATCCGCGGGAAAACGATTCATCAGTTTCGCGTAGGACATTTCCTCTCCGACTAAGTAATCGTATGTTTTCACGGCGGCCGGACAGGTTTCGTAAGGAACCCTTTTTTCTTCCACTGCGGACTTCACGATTTTCATCGTTGTAAGATCGACTTCAAGATACAAGGTCATGTCGTGATACGGATCGTATTGATTCACTTCGATGACACAAAACGGAGGAGATTCTTCCGGAAACCAATAGTATCTACTTTCATAATTTCTTTGAAAGTCCGTGTTTCGAAAACGAATTCTCTCTTTAAGTTCCTGTAGAGCGCTACTCATTCCAACCTCATCTCGCTTTTGTTGCGTTCGATAGGATCATCTTTTTATCGGTTCGGATTCTCTAAAGGATTTTTTCCCTCTATTTTCATTTGCTTTTTTGTTCGTTTCTGGTATCTTCAATCGGGTTTTATGATCACATCCTTCTTTTTAGAAAAATCATTTTTGGTTACGGGCGCAAGTTCCGGAATAGGAAAGGCTCTCGTTTTGGAACTCAATCGAAACGGCGCAGTGGTAGGCGCGATTGCTCGAAGAAAAGAATTGTTAAAGGACTTAAAAAACGAAGCTTCGTTTCCGGACAAGGTGATCGCTCTTCCGGGTGACGTTTCCGATTCTTCCCAAATCAAAAAGATCACGGAAGAATTTAGAAAGAAAGTGAGACGAATCGACGGACTGATCCACAGCGCCGGAATCAGTATGCGCGGTCTTGCAAAAGAAACGGATTTTAAAGTTTATGAAAGTCTAATGAACATAAATTTTTATCCTTTGATTCATCTGTTCCGTCTTTTGGAATCGGAACTCAGACAAAACCAAGGACATTTTATCGCAGTGTCATCCTTGCAGGGAAGGTTCGCGACTCAATATCGTTCCGGTTATGCCGCGAGCAAACACGCGGTCCAAGCCTTTATGGACAGCATTCGACTGGAAACCTACGAAAGCGGAATGCACGTTATGACCGTTTCTCCCGGTTATGTGAAGACAGATATTTCCGTGAAGGCCTTGTCGGGCGACGGTTCCGCGTACGGAATTATGGACGAGGGAATTAAGAATGGAATGCGAGTCGAAAAGGTTGCGGCCATCGTTTTGAAAGCGATCGAATCCAAGAAGAGGGACGTTTATCCTTCTCAGTTTCGAGAAATGTTGGCGTATTGGATCAGCAGATTCTCACCTTCTCTTTTGGATAAACTTTTGAGAAGAGCCAGGGTAACGTAATACGGGTCGGATCTTTTCGTTTTTACGACAAGATCGTCGGAAAAACGAGACGTCTTACTTTCCCGGCAAATCCCAAACGAGACGAATGCCCGCTCTTCGATCCGTTTTTAAATTCGGAATCCCGCCGAAGGATCTGAAATACACGGTAGATTCTTCCTTGGTGGATGAATAAGAACCGCCTCGAATGACTTTATGCATTTTTCCGAATGCGTTTCGTTTTAAGGAATGTCCTCGATACGGAAGATAATCCGAACTTGTCCATTCCGCTACGTTGCCGCACATTCCGATCGCACCGTAAGGGCTTGAAGATTTTTTTGCAAGTTCGTAAACCGAAATCGTATCCGACTTTTTACTTTCCAGGGTATTACAGAGAGAAGAATCAAAATCGTTTCCGAATGGATATTCCAAAGGACTTGGAAAGAAGGAATACGACTCGTCCCGATTGATCATCCAAGTCATTCCGGTTCCGCGTGCGGCCTTCTCCCATTCCATTTCTGTGGGAAGTCGTTTACCGGACCAACGCGCATAGGCTTCGGCTTCTCTGTAAGTGATTCCGTTTATGGGATGGTGTTCCTTACCCGAAGGAAAAGTCCCTTGCTTCCAATGCGGAGGCGGAGGTGTGTTCGTTTCCTTTAGAAATTTAGAATATTCTTGATTTGTAACTTCGTATTTGTCTATGTAATACGAGGAGATGTCCTGAAGATTTCCTCGTTCCGCTTTGAAGTAGAACGGATTGTAACTGTCTTCGGCCGATTCGTTTCCTTGTCCGTGTAGAAAAAATCCCATGGACTCGTAAAACAATTCTCCGTTTTGTTCGTATCCGCCCGAAACAAGAACCATTTCCTTTCCGTCTCTCGGATGTCTGAGTTGTTTCGCGGGTCTGGTTCTTCTTCTATCTTCGGTGAAGAATGCGCCCGGTTCGACGTACGCGACTTCTTGTTTGTAGTCCTGTATGAACGTTCCCGCCGTTAAAAGATTTTCCGGAACTCCTACGTTCGCGCTAAACGTTCCGAAGAGTTCGATTTCGGAAGCCTTCTTCCCTTTTGAATTGGATTGATATGCGACGGAGATCTGTCGGATGGAAAACGAACCGATTTCTTTTTCGGGGTTCGATTGTAAAACCGCGTATTGAGGTTTTCTTTCGAGAATGGCTTTGATTTCCTCTTCTTCTTTTCCGTAAAAAATAGATCCTCTTCGGATTCGAATTTTTACTTTTCCTTTTCCTCTATAAACGGCTTCGACTTCTCCTTTCCAAAACGGAACCATTCTTAAGTTGAGAGAAGGGTCTTCTTGTTGTGGCGAGGATTGTGTCGATTGCGCGGACAAAGAAAGAATCGATCCCAAAGATAGGATGAGAAGGAGAAGGGAGATGCGTTTCAATGAAAGGATGAATTCGAAGATCATAAAACACGACCATCCGATCCTATCGAAGGGATGGTCCTGTTTCAATTTTCGGCAGAAACCGTTCTTACTTCTTCTTTTTTTTGAAGGAAGAGGCTCCGCCGGATTTTTGATTTTTATCCCCTTTGGAGAATTTGGAACCGGAAGAACCGCCGGATCCCGATCCGCCTCCGTGAGATCCATAAGAACGTCCGCCACCGCCTCCCGAATGAGAACCGGATCCGCCGCCTGAATTGGATCTAGGTCTTGAACCTCCACCGCCGCCTCCGGATCTTCCTCCGAAGTTGCGATCTCTGTATCTACCGCCACCGCCTCCGGATTTCTTTTTGGAGGGATTTCTATCATCGTATTTGAAATCGGATTCGAACTTAACGGAATCGTCGAAGGTGACGCTGTCTTTGAGAATCGTCATCTTAAACAAAGCCGCCGCGATATCAAGAGCGGTATAATCGTCACCCATCAGTTTTTCAACCTGGTTTACGTAGTTTCCGATATGACCCGCGTCTACGATGGATCTTACTTTCTCGGTATAAGAATGAATCTTTGTTTCTTCGAGATCGTCTAACGTTGGGATTTTGCCCAATTCGATTTTGATTCCGTTGATACGTTCGATTTTTTTAAGATTGTAGATTTGTTTTCCAACGATAAAGGAGAACGCGATTCCTTTTTTTCCCGCTCTTCCGGTTCTTCCGATCCGGTGAACGTAGTCTTCTCCGTCTCTTGGAAGATCGTAGTTGAACACCGCTTCCACGTTGTTTACGTCGATTCCTCTTCCCGCAACGTCGGTCGCTACTAGGATTTCGATACTTCCGCTTCTAAATCCGTTCATCACCTTATCTCTTTGTTTCTGATTGAGATCTCCGTGAAGAGCTTCGGCAAAGTATCCTCTCGATTTTAAAAGTTCCACGACCGTGTCGACCTGAGCTTTTGTATTACAAAACACTAATGCAAGTTTGATGTTTTTGTATTCGATCAATCTTGCAAGGGCTTCTCCCTTTGCGTTTTCTTGAATTTCGTAATAGATCTGTTCGATTTTCGGAGCGCTGAGTTTTTGATGTGTTACGTCGATGATTTGAGGATGTTTTTGGAATCGTTTCATCAACGTAAGAATGTCGTCGGTCATAGTCGCCGAGAACATGATCGTTTGGCGATCCGCCGGGGTGTCCTTGAGAATGAATTCCATGTCCTCTCTGAAACCCATGTCCAACATTTCGTCGGCTTCGTCGAGTATGACCATCTTGATATCGTCGAGACGGATGGAACCTCTTCGCATGTGATCCATCATTCTTCCCGGAGTCGCGATTACGATCTGAGGATTTTTACGAAGCGCTCTTAATTGTCTGTCGATTTCCTGACCGCCGTAAACTGGAACCACTTCGAAGTTTCCTTTGTATTTCATCAGCTTACGAAATTGTTCGCTTACTTGAATTACGAGTTCGCGAGTAGGGCAGAGAATCAACGCTTGTAGATGTTTGCTTTCTACTTCGAGAAGTTCTATGGTAGGAATTGCGAACGCGGCGGTTTTACCCGTTCCGGTTTGCGCATGACCGATGATGTCTTTTCCTTTGAGTATAACCGGAATGGCTTCCGATTGAATGGGGGAGGCTTCTTCAAAGCCCATTTCAGAAATCGCGTTTTGGATCTCTGTGGATAAGTTTAGTTCGCTAAACTTGAGTTTCTTCATGTTTGTTCCTTTCAAAGCAATGAATCGCCCGTATTCCGGGAACCTCTATACTTTGAATTTTCAAGATGAACTATCCGGAAGATCAAAAAGCCGATCGAAGAGAGGAAGAGCTGGAATCAGGAGATATTCTGCGTCTTCGTTTGATAAGACGTCTGTTTTTACTACGATTTTAGAAGTGGCTATTAATACAAGTATAAAAAAGAAGAATGCAGTTCGGTTCAAACTACATTCAACTTTCTGAAAGTTCTTTTTCGAGTTCGATTTAAAACTGAACCGTCATCGATAGATAAGCGAACTGGGCCTGAGGTAAAAAACTCGTTTTTCTGAATTCGGGCGATATCGAGTTATCGTTGAGTTTTCCCCGGACCGCGTCGCCCGCATAAATCCAACTCGCTCCAAAGGCCCAAAGTATGTCCTTGTATTTGAGAGAATAAACCAAGTCGATTTCTCGGAATAGATTCTTTCCGAGGGTTCCCACTCCTCTTTGATCCAGAACGCCTTTCTCGCTTTGCGGATACGGATTTTTAAAACGATCGTTTGCGTAGGATTCCGTACTCGCTCCGTCTTTGAGGTTTCCGGTTATATCATACCAACCGTCTTGCATTTTTTGTTTATCCACGATCCAATAGGCGAGTCTGAGTTTGCCGAATTCTCCCCCGTCCCAAGTCAGGTTCGCGGACTTACCGACCATGTTAACCCAACTCACTTGATCCGCTTCTCCGTAAAAAACGTGATTGGAATGAAACAGATTGGAAAACGTTGCGACCTTTCCGTCTTTGCGATTCGGATCTCCGCTCGCGACGTCGTATTCCGCGCCGAGTCGAAACGATCCAAGTGTATAACCGATATCTAATGCGAATGCGTACGCGTCGTATCCTTGTCTTTCTTTGTATACGCTCTTCGTTACGGTTTTGCCCGTAAGAGGATCGATCGTGGAAAGATTCGTATTCAAGCTATCCCAACCCGGAGTTACGTTGACGCCAGTTTTTCCGGTTTGTACGGCGTATTCGATCGAGAAGTCGAAAGGGATTTCCGATTTTTTGTCCTTCGTCGTTCTGTTCGTAAGTCTGAAACCGAACGTATGAAGTTGATCGTATCTCGAGTCTCTGGGAACCGTTTCCGGATTCGTTAAAAGAAGAATCGTGGAATTGTTTTGAGGAAGCCACTTGCGATAAAGACCGATGTAGTAACCGTCTACGTGAAGAAATTTAGAAGGTTTGAATGTGTTGTAAAACCCCGTAAACGTCGCGTCCCCCGGTTGTTGTTTGGTAAGGTCCGCGGATAACGAACAAGTAGTAGTTGCTGGAGAATTCGCCGGACAATTATACTGTGTCTGAAACGTATTCCGTTTTCCTAAATAAGTGGAATTGCCCGCGATGTCCGAATCTTGTTCGCCCACGATCATCGCCCATGCGTGCGACGAGAAAAATTCCTTATCCACTTTAAAACGAAATCCGTTGAAACTTCTTCCCACGTTGGTCCATTCCAACGCGCCCACAAGTCTTTCGTCTCCGTATTTGAGAATCTGTCTTCCAGCCTGCAAGGTAACCGGACCGATCAGTTCTTTGGATTCGATCCAGGCTTCGCGGATTCCCACGGATTGTCTTGTGTTATCGTTTGCTGTATCGAGTCCGGTCGACGAACCTTTTTCCGCTCCCCACAAAGTGGTGTCCTGCAAGGTCACTCTCACTTTTGTTTTTTCGGTGAGTTCCTTCTCGATCCAAATCTGCGCCTTGGCGCCTACGAAAGACGCATTATCATTTTTGAATCTATCGAAATCGAAGTTGTATTTCGCTTCTGGACGAATTCGAATCAAACCGCCGAATTTAACGGTTTCATACCAAGGTAATTCTTTTTTCGTTTCCTTGGGTGGAACAAGAACCGTGTTCGAAGTCGAAGCCGGCGTTGTAGTCGTCGAAGAGTTGACTTCCTGCTTTTGAGATTCCTGAATCGGTTCTTTGTTTTGAAGTTGAATTGTGTTGTTCTGAACTTCCGGAGATTTAGTTTCCTTCGTTTCCTGAGCGTCGATTTTCAGAAAAGAAAAGACGACTAGGACGTACACGAGAATTTTCGTTCCCTGTTTGTAAGCTTTCAATTTTGGACCCTTTCGATTTTATTTTTTTAAGATTCATTTTTCAATTTCACTCATCGCCAAGTCGGACTTGAGAATTTTAGAAATCTCGGGACGACAACTACCACAACCTGTGCCGGCGCCCGTGGCCTTACCAAGGGCTTCCATGGATTTGCAACCGTTCTTGATTTCTTCCCGGAGGTTTCCGTCGCCCACTCCGTTGCAGGAGCAGACAAGTTTTCCGATTACGGGTTTTCTCGCAGTGCCACCGCCGGAAAGAAGTTGTTCCCTTCGATCACCGAGTTCGATTCCGCTTGAGATGAGTTCTTTAAAATCTTGGAAGTTGGATTTATCTCCGATGAGAATCGCTCCTACGAGTTTATCTCCCTTGATAATGCACTTCTTATACTTTCTTTTTTTACGATCGAGAAAAACGACTTCCTCGTATTCGCCGGACTTATCTTCGGAAAGATCCATCGGAGTATCGGCGAGTCTCAATGAAACAAGATCGAGTTCCGGGATTTTTAGAAGATTGGAATGAATCGATCCATTATAAAAATCGAATGCGTATCCGTAGATATGATTGGCCGCGATTTTGGATTGTTCTTCCGTTGCGGCTACGGTTCCGTAAAGACCGGACGTATGTTCTGCGACTTCGCCGATCGCATAGATATCCGGATCGGAGGAACGCAGATAAGGATCCACGAGAATCCCCTGTTTGCATTCCAAACCCGCGAGTTTTGCGAGTTGAAGATTCGGAGTTGTTCCGGTCGCATAAACGATTCCGTCGGGAACGATTGATTCTCCGTTACTGAGTTTGACGCTTTGAACCCTGGAAGTTCCTTTGATCTTTACGATTTCCGCGTTGCGGATGATTTCGATTCCTCTCGATTCGATTTCTTCGTTTAGAATTTCTCCGGCGATCGGATCGAGTTGTTTGGACATCAGTCTGTCAGTTCGGATTAATACGCTAACACGAACATGCAAAGATCGTAATGCGGCCGCGAGTTCCAAACCCAAAAGTCCGCCGCCCACGATCAGAACGTGTGTGTCTCTTACGAAAAAGCCCTTGATTTTTTCCGCGTCTTCTTTGGAACGAAGCGCGAAAATTCCTTCCATTTCCTTCGGAATCATACTCGGGATAAACGGAGAACTTCCGGTTGCGAAGATCAGTTTATCGTAAGAATACGTGTTGCCTTGATCGTCTCGAACGATCTTACCTTCGGGATGAACCTGGGTCACCGTCCTATCCGGGAAGATATCGAAGTTCCAAGAAAGAATTTCCTCTTCGCTCACACCCATCAGGTCGCCGAAGATTTTTTCGCCGCTGATATAATCCGGAAGAAGAATGCGGTTGTAGAACGGATTTTTTTCCTTACAAAGAACCGTGATCTCGCTTTCTGGATCCAAAGCTCTGTAAGAACGAAGGAACGCAAGAGTTCCGTTGCCTCCGCCTATGATGAGAATTTTTTCTTTTCGTTTGTGATAAACTTTAACTTCAACCGCGGAAATTTTAAAGCCCGGTTGTTTTGAATACGGGTCGTATGCGCCGCTCGTAAGATTGTTCGCGCGGGAATCGTCCCTTCCTAATTTTTTTCCCCAGTGCATGGGAAGAAAAACAACACCTTCTTTGATCGACTCGGTGATCGTCGCCTTGACCTTTGTCTTACCTCTTTCGTTGAAAATCTCGACGAGAGATCCTTCTTCGATGTTTCTGATCTTCGCGTCATTCGGATGAATTTCCAAATACGGTTCGCGTTTGTGTTCGTTGAGTTTGCGAACCTTGCCGGTTCGAGTCATCGTATGCCATTGATCCCGAATTCTTCCCGTGGTTAAGATCAAAGGAAAATCGGAAGTCGCTTTTTCGGAACTGTCATCGGGTTCCACCGCGTGAATCTTTGCTTTTCCGTTCGGTCTATAAAAATTGCGATCGGTAAAAAGACGTTGAGTGCCACCGTGACCCTTCGTTGGATAAGGCCATTGAACGGATCTTTTTTCCATAAGAACGGAATAGTCGAGTCCCGCGATGTCTATGTTTGTTCCTTTTGTTAAGCGACAATGTTCTTCGAAAACCTCTCCTTCGTTTTCAAATGCAAAGGAGGAAGTCCATCCCATCTTTTTTGCGAACTGATTTAAGATCCAAGTGTCGGGCATCGCTTCGCCCGGAGGATCCAGAACTTTCGGAAGATACGTGATTCTTCGATCGGAGTTGGTCATCGTACCTTGTTTCTCGGCCCAACCCGCGGCCGGTAAGATCACGTCCGCAAACGGAATCGCGGAAGAATCTTTGGAAATATCTTGAACGACTACGAACTCCGCGGATCTAAGACCGGATTCCACAAGACGCGCATCTGGAAGACTTACCGTCGGATTCGTACAGATGATCCAGATCGCTTTCATCTTTCCGGTTCTAAGATGATCGAACATCTCGGTCGCGCTATAACCCGGTTTTTCTTGGATGGAATTCACACCCCAAAATTGCGCGACCTCGGCTCTGTGTTCCGGATTCGCCAAGTTTCTATGAGCGGGCAATAAATTGCAAAGACCGCCGACTTCTCTACCACCCATCGCGTTCGGTTGTCCGGTTAAGGAGAATGGTCCCGATCCGGGTTTTCCGATTTGTCCCGTAAGAAGAGAAAGATTCAAAAGGGCGAGGTTCTTATTGACTCCGATCACACTTTGATTGAGACCCATCGCCCAAAGCGAAAGAAACCCTTTGGAATCGCCGATCCATTGGGCCGCTTGGCGGATTTGTTCCGAAGGAATATCGCAAGCGTTCGCGTAATCTTCAACGGATTGTTGAAATACTTTTTCTTTGAGTTCTTCGAAACCTTCCGTGTGATTTTTCAAAAATTCGGAATCGATTCTGTTTTGTTCTATTAGAATTCTTGCAATTGCATGAAAGAGATGAATGTCGCTTCCCGGTTTGATTTGAAGATGAAGATCGGCGTCCTCGCAACTTTCCGTTTTTCTCGGATCGACTACGATGAGTTTTACGTTCGGATTCGCTTGTTTATGCGCTTCGATTCTGCGAAATAGAATGGGATGACACCAGGCGGGGTTTGCGCCAGCGACTAAAAAACAATCGGCGAGTTCAATGTCCTCATAACTCACCGGGACGCTGTCTTCGCCCAAAGCCATCTTGTAACCGACGACCGCGGAACTCATACAAAGTCTTGAATTCGTATCTATATTGTTGGTTCCGATAAAACCTTTCGCGATTTTATTTACTACGTAGTATTCTTCGGTTAACAATTGACCGGAAACGTAGAAGCCGACCGAATCCGGTCCGTGTTCTTGTATGATTTTTTTAAACTCTTGAGCGATTCTTTGAAGAGCGGAATCCCAATCGGTTCTGATCTGCGGAGAATTTCCGTCCTTCCTCATCGAAGGAAAGAACAAACGATCGGAACGATTTAACAAAGAATAGTTTAGATTCATTCCCTTGGAACATAAAAGGCCTTTGTTCGCTGGATGAGTCGGATCTCCTTCCACTTTCAATTCTTGGGAAGAATGTTTATGTATAAGAACTCCACACCCGACTCCGCAATAGGAGCATGTTGTTTGAAATGTTTCCGCGATGTTCACGGTACATATTATGCAAGAATGGTACCAGGTTTCGATTTCGGTAAACCGATCCCTAATTCGATTGAAATCTTTTCCGTTCACACACTGAAGCGGGGTTGAATTACGAATTCGTAATCCAATTGAAACATATTATAAAAATATAATATATTCGAAAATCAAAAATAATTACAGGATACTGTACCAAATGCTGAATATATCAGCAGAAAATTCTCACTCCGGCGTTTCGGAAGAGAATTTTTGCCCTTTCGGATCCTTATGGAATGCGGCACTTCAAGTTATAAGTTGCAAATACGCATAGAAAGGAGGCCGATCCGTCACTTTGCCTAAAAATTAATCCGAAACTGGTACGGTTTTTGCTGAATAGAGACAGGAATCTAAAAAGGAAACTTCCACTTAAGGAAAATATTAAAATGAAAAAGATCAAAGAATTCTTATCTGCCGGTCACTTTCCGACGCTTATGAGCGCTTTTCTATACTTCGATTTTAGTTTTATGGTATGGATGCTTTTAGCGGCTCTCGGAGTTTTTCTTTCCGAAGAATTCGGCTTAAATCCCGCACAAAAGGGATTGATGGTTTCCGTTCCGCTTCTCGGAGGAACGTTACTTCGAATTCCGATGGGATTGTTATCCGATCGTTTCGGTTCGAGAAGAGTCGCTCTTACGGGAATGATTCTTACCATGCTTCCTTTGTTTTTAGGATGGCAGTTCGGAAACTCCATGACCGAAATTTTTGCGATCGGTCTTCTTCTCGGAATCGCGGGTTCCAGTTTCGCGGTTGCGCTTCCTCTTGCGAGTAGAAGTTATTCGGCAAAATATCAAGGTTTAGTAATGGGAATTGCCGGAGCCGGAAACAGCGGTTCGGTGATCGCTACATTGTTCGCTCCGGATTTGGCTCGTAGTTTCGGTTGGCACGCGGTTTTCGGATTTGCGTTGATTCCGATGGTTCTCGTTTTTATCTTCTTCTACTTTTTCGCAAAAGAAGAAAAGGTTCAACCTTCCGGTAAAACGATTCTCGAGTATTTGGCGCCTGTCAAGTCTAGAGACGCGATGATTTTCAGTTTCTTATACAGCATCACATTCGGCGGGTTTGTCGGTTTAGCAAGTTTCCTTCCGATCTTTTTCTACGATCAGTACGGAGCGGATAAAGTCACCACAGGTTTATACACGACGTATTGTATCATCGGTGCGAGTATGATTCGTCCTTTCGGAGGTTATCTTTCCGATAAATTCGGAGGAGCCACCGTTCTTTGTTTCGTACTTCTTCTCGTATCCATGATCTTTTTCGGAATTTCAACTCTGCCGAGTTTGGGTCTGGTTCTTCCACTTTTCATTTTGTTAATGTTATGTTTGGGACTCGGAAACGGTTCCGTTTTTCAACTCGTTCCGTCCCGTTTTAAAAAAGACATCGGAATCGTAACCGGTTTCGTCGGGGCGTTCGGAGGTTTCGGCGGATTTTTGGTTCCGAATCTTCTCGGGTCTTTGAAGTCGGCTTGGGGAACTTATTCCGCGGGGTTTACGATCCTCGGAATCATCGTCTTGATCGGTGCGGCGGTATTATACGGAACGAACTTTTACGTTTGGAGTAAAATCGAGGACACTCAACTCGAAATCGAAACCGCTTAACTTGCACGTATAGAGAGATCGGGAGAAAAATAAAAATGTCAAAACAACAGTTGATCATAGTAGGTAATGGGATGGTCGGTCATAGGCTGGCCGAAAAATTGGTCGAGTTCGGTGGAATCGAAAAGTTTAATATTCTAATATTCGGAGAGGAGCCTAGACGGGCGTACGATCGCGTTCATCTCTCCGAATATTTTACGAATCGTTCCGTCGATCCGTTGTATCTTTCCAAAGAGGATTGGTATTCTGAAAACGGAATCGAACTTCGCCTAAAGGAAAAAGTGACTTCCGTGGATGTAACTTCCAAAAAAGTGGAAACGTCCTCGGGAGCGGCTTATTCGTTCGATAAACTCGTATTCGCAACCGGCTCCGCTCCTTTCGTTCCGACCTTCGAAGGAATCGACAAGAAGGGAGTTTTCGTTTACAGAACCATCGAAGACTTGGAAGAAATTTTAGAATACGGCAAGTCCGTAAAAAAAGCGACTGTGTTAGGCGGAGGACTTTTGGGTCTCGAAGCCGCAAAAGCTCTCGTCGATATGAATCTAAAAACGGATGTAGTCGAGTTCGCGACTCGTTTGATGCCTCGTCAGTTGGACGACGCGGGTTCTTCGATTTTAAAATCCAAAATCGAAACGTTGGGTGTTTCCATTCATCTGGAAAAAAATACGAAAAGAGCGATCGGGGAAGAATCTTTTGCCGGTCTTGAATTTCAAGACGGTTCGGTTTTAGAAACCGAGATGCTCGTTGTTTCCGCGGGGATTAGACCCAGAGACGAACTTGCAAAGAATGCGGGAATCGCCGTGGGTGAAAGAGGCGGAATTCAAGTGAACGATCATTTGGAAACCAGCGCTTCCGGAATTTATTCCATCGGAGAATGCGCTCTTCACAAAGGAATGATCTACGGTCTTGTCGCGCCCGGTTACGAAATGGCCGAAATCGTAGCGCATAATCTTTGTTATGTGGAAAAAGAATCGAAAACGTATCTCGGTTCGGACTTATCCACAAAACTCAAATTGATCGGTGTGGACGTCGCTTCTTTCGGAGACGCGCTCGGACAATCCAATCACATTCCGATCGCGTTTAAAAATCCGCTCACCGGAATCTATAAGAAATTAGTAATATCCGAAGACGGTAAAACTCTTTTGGGAGGAATTCTCGTCGGAGACGCAAGCGCATACGGAAATCTTCTCGCGTTGTATTTGAACAAGATCGAACTTCCCGCCGAGCCGGAAAGTCTGATCGTAGGTTCTGTATCCGCCGAATCGTCGTTTGGTGCGGGTTCTCTTCCGGACGAAGCGAAAATCTGTTCCTGTAACAACGTGTCGAAAGGGGACATTCTCAATGCGATCCGCGAAAAAGAATGTTTCGAAATGGGAACGTTGAAGGCGTGCACCAAAGCGGGAACGGGTTGTGGAGGATGTATTCCTCAGGTAAATTCGCTTCTTAAGGGAGAATTAAAATCCCTCGGTAAAGTAGTAACGGAACATATCTGCGAACACTTTCCGTTCTCAAGACAGGAATTGTTTCAAGTCATTAAAGTTAAGAAACTGAAAAGTTTCGAAGACGTGATCTCTGAAAGCGGTAAGGGAAAAGGTTGCGAGGTTTGTAAACCTGCGGTCGCTTCCATTCTCGCGAGTTTGTGGAACGAAACCATCGTCCATAAAAAACACAGAGAGATCCAAGACACGAACGACAAGTATCTCGCGAACATTCAAAGAGGCGGAACTTATTCCGTGGTTCCGAGAATTCCGGGCGGAGAAATCACACCCGAAAGACTCATCGTTATCGGAGCGGTCGCTAAGAAATACAATCTATATTGTAAGATCACCGGCGGACAAAGAATCGATCTTCTCGGTGCGAAGATGGACGATCTTCCGGATATTTGGAAAGATCTTGTGGACGCCGGTTTTGAAAGCGGACACGCGTATGGTAAAGCGATGAGAACCGTAAAAAGTTGTGTCGGTTCGACTTGGTGTCGTTACGGTGTTCAAGACAGTACGTCGCTTGCGATTCGTATCGAAGAACGTTATCGCGGAATCCGTTCTCCGCATAAATTAAAAGGGGCCGTGTCCGGTTGTATTCGTGAATGTGCGGAAGCGCAGAGCAAGGACTTCGGATTGATCGCGACTGAAAAAGGATGGAATCTTTACGTCGGCGGTAACGGAGGAGTTACTCCACAACACGCGATGTTACTCGCGGCGGACATAGACGAAGACACTTGTATCCGTTACATCGATCGATTCTTGATGTTCTACATTCGAACTGCGGATAAACTCACAAGAACCGCGGCTTGGCTCAATCAACTCGAGGGTGGAATCGATTATCTCAAAGACGTAATCATCAACGATCGTCTCGGAATCAACGAACAACTCGAAATGGAAATGCAAGGTCTCGTCGATAGTTATCACTGCGAATGGAAAGCCGTGGTGGACGATCCCGAAAAACAAAAAAAGTTCAAACACTTCGTCAACAGCGATCAATCGGACGAGAACGTGAAGTTCATCCAGGAAAGGGGTCAGATTCGTCCCGTGGATTGGCAGAACAAAGAACTTTCGGTAACCTAAGAACTAAGGAAGGAATTCATCATGCAAACAACGATTGAAGAAAAAATCTGGATCGAAATCGCCCACGTATCGGAATTCTCTCCGAACGGGGGAACCTGCGCTAAGATTGGAGACGAACAAATCGCAATTTTTCATTTCCAACAAGAAGATGAGTGGTATGCTTGTGAGAATCGCTGTCCTCATACGGGAGATATGGTTTTATCGAGAGGATTGACCGGCGACGCCCAAGGGGAACCGAAGGTCGCTTGTCCTCTTCATAAAAAATCATTCTCTCTTAAATCGGGAGAATGTATTTCGGGAGAATCATACTCAGTCCGCACCTTCCCGGTGATGGTCGAAGACGGAATGGTCTATGTTGCCGTTGAATCTTCCATGGTGGCGAAATGAAAAACGCGAGGTAAGGTTATGATACGCGACGGTTTCGGCAGGAGTTTTAAAACTCTTAGGATCAGCCTCCTGGATCGTTGCAACTTCGCCTGCACTTATTGCGTGGATCGGGAATCGTCCGAGTTCGGTTTAAAAAAGATGGATCTTTTAAAAACGGAAGAATGGGTTCGATTGGTGGAAGGTCTTCATTCCGTTCTGGATCTTAAAAAGGTTCGTCTTACAGGAGGCGAACCGACCCTCTATCCGGGTTTAAAAATTCTCGTTAAAGAACTTAAGAATTTAAACATCCCGGAAATATCGATCACAACGAACGGTTCCGTTTTATCGAAACAGGTTTTCGAACTTAAAGAGGCCGGACTCGATTCGATCAATGTTTCCTTGGACGCGGTGACCCAGGAATCCTTTAAAACGATGAGCAGACGTTCCGCGTTGAAACAAACGTTAAGCGGAATTGAAGCCGCGGTTTCCTCCGGTTTGAAAGTAAGAATCAATTGTACTCTTGTTCGCGGAAAAAACGAGGATCAGATCATTCCAATTCTTGAATATTCTTGGGAAAAAGGAATCGTTCCCAGGTTCTTGGAATTGATGAGAATGGGTTATCTTCAAAATTCGGATACGGTTCCGATCTTCACTCAGGAAGAAATTCTCGATCGTGTGGAAAACGAATACGGAAGTTTGACTCCTCAGACTCGCAAGGAATCTTCGACCGCAAATTATTGGAACACGCAGAACGGAAATTCTTTCGGAATCATCGCCAACGAATCGGCTCCGTTTTGCAGGGATTGCGACAGACTTCGTTTGGATAGTAAGGGAAGTCTCTACGGATGTCTGAGTTCTTCCACCGGATTTCCGCTTCCTAAGTTGATGGAACAAGGAATCGATATGGAACAAATTCTTACTTTGGTCTTGCGTCAAAAACAGGATCTCCGTTTTAAAGGAAGCGATTTAACGATGATGGCGATCGGAGGTTGAGATGAACGTAGCGGTAAAAACATTCGGAATCTTAAAAGATCATTTTCAATCCGACTTCATTCTCAACTTGGAAACACCGGTACGTGTACTCGACGTAGTCGAAGAAATGCGCAAATCAAAACCTGCAACGAGCGGAATCTTGGACGTATCGCTTTGGGCGGTTCAAGACAAAATGGTCGGCGCGGATCGAATCGTGGAAGAAGGGGAAATCGTTTTGATCCTTCCTCCTTTGAGCGGAGGTTGAAATGTATCTTCAAGAAGAAGTCATAGATCTTTCCTATCTGATCGCACAAGCTCACGATCCTTCCAGCGGTGCGGTTGTTCTTTTTAGCGGAGAACCGAGAGATAGCGGAGGAACGGAAAAAAAGAAAGTCGTTCATCTTTTTTACGAAGCGTATGCTCCGATGGCCGAACCGATGATCGCACAAATATTAAACGAAGCGACCGAAATCTTTCATCTAAAAAAAGCGATCTGTGTTCATAGAACCGGAATCGTTTATCCGGAAGAATCTTCCGTTTGTGTCATCACAACTTCCTCTCACAGAAAAGAAGCATACGAATCAAATCGATATATCATAGATCGTGTGAAACACGAGGTTCCGATTTGGAAAAAAGAATTTTTCAGCGACGGAACTTCGGAGTGGACCTTAAACTGCGCAGGTTGTGCCGCGGGTGCGACCGGACATGAACGTTATACGCCATTGAAGGCCCACCGATGAATACCAAGAAGCCCATAGGATTGATACTTTGCGGAGGAAATTCTTCGCGTATGGGTACCGACAAGGGGCTTCTGGTAACCGACGGCAAAACTTGGGTTCAACGGAGAATGGAAACTCTGAGTCCTTTTGTGGAACGTTCGTTGATCTCCGTTCGAAAGGAACAAAAATCTTCGTATCTGGAAGTCGATTCTTCCCTTGAGTTCGTCGAGGATTTGTATCAGAATCAGGGACCGATTTCCGGAATTCTTTCCGCGCATCTTTTGGATACGACCGCGGATTATTTGGTTTTGGCCTGCGATATGCCGGTTTTGGAAAGTTCGATTCTAAGTCGACTAATCGACGTTTATCGACAATCTCCCGGAACGCAGGCCTATGCTTGGAAGGTGAACGGAAAAACCGAACCCTTTCCCGCGATTTACAAGGCCGAACTTTTAAAAAAGACATTCAGAGAATGGAATATTCAAGAATCCGTTCATTCTCCCTCGCGGATCTTGGAAAACGCACAAACTCATTGGATCGTCGATGAGGATTTTACGAATTCGTTTATCAATTTCAATACTCCGAAAGAAATCGGAATTTCGGAGGTGATCGTATGAATCCAAACAGGGAATATGGAAAGGTTTATTTGGTCGGAGCGGGTCCGGGCGATCCGGAACTTCTGACTCGAAAGGCCGTAAAGGTTTTGCGAAAAGCGGAAGCGGTTCTTTACGACGACTTAGTGTCCTCTAAAATTCTCAGGATGTGCCGTAAAAAAGCGGAGCTGATTTACGTTGGCAAACGATTGGGACAACACAGTTGCCAGCAAATCGATCTCAATCAAAAAATTGCCGATGCCGCGCTTCAATACGGGAACGTGGTTCGACTCAAGGGAGGAGATCCTTCCGTCTTCGGTCGAGTAGGCGAAGAATACGAATTTCTTTTAAACCTCGGAATCGAATGCGAGATCGTGGCCGGAATTACGACCGCGTCCGGAGCCGCGGCGAGCCTCGGTTTCCCGCTCACACATCGGGAATATTCGAAAGAGATTCTTTATATTTCGGGTCATGGAAAGAATGGAAAAAATTCCCATAGTTTTAAAAATCTTTCCTGTGAAGGAAAAACTCTAGTAGTATATATGGGTTTGAATTCACTGAAAGAGATTGTGGACGATCTGATAGAGAGTGGAAATCCGGAAAGTCTTCCCGTGGGAATCGTAGAGAACGCGACTCTCGCGCATCAAAGAATGGTCACCGGAAATTTGGAAAACATAGTTCAAGTCGCCGAAGTCAACGAGGTTCGTTCCCCAGCGCTTCTGATTATCGGAGATATAGTCGACTACTATCATAAAATGGATTCTTTAAAAACTCTCATCAATCGTCCTTATACGTTCAGTTAGGACAAGAGAATGATCGACATCACAGAAAAAAGAATCAGCCTTCGTTCCGCGGCGGCTGAGGGGTTCGTATATTGTACTCCCGAAACCGTAAAAAGAATCCGCGAAAACACTTTGCCGAAAGGCGATCTTTTCGGTATAGCAAAGGCGAGCGGCTTACTCGCGTCCAAAAAAACTTCGGATCTGATTCCTCATTGTCATCCGGTGAACATCGATTCTTTCGATCTTACTTTCGAAGTTATAGAACGCGGAGTTAAGATCAACGCAGTGGCGAAGTCCATCGGTAAAACCGGAATCGAAATGGAAGTTCTCACGGGCTTGAGCGTAGCCGCGTTGACCATCTACGATCTTCTAAAACCAATCGACAAACAACTTGAAATTTCGGACATACGGCTTCTTGAAAAAAAAGGAGGAAAGAGCGATACTCAATTCTCCAAGTTCGCGGAAGGTTCCAAGGCCGCGATCCTCGTTTGTTCCGATTCCACGTTTGCCGGAAAAAGAGAGGACGGTTCCGGTAAAACGATAGAATCTATATTAAAAGAATCGAATGTAGAAATTTCCGATTATTCGATCGTGCCAGACGAACCCGAAGAGATTCGAAGGAAAATTCTTTCCTGGGTCGAATCCGGAATCGATTTGATCGTTACAACCGGAGGAACCGGGCTCGGGCCGCGAGACAATACGACCGATACGGTAAAGGAACTTTTGGATCAGGAAATTCCCGGAGTTGCGGAAGCGATGCGTTCTTTCGGTCAGGATCGAACTCCTTATGCGATGTTGTCCCGCTCCTTGGCGGGAAGAATTAAAAAAACCTTAATCGTTTGTGTTCCCGGAAGTTCCAACGGAGCGAGAGAAAGTTTAAAGGCGATCTTTCCCGCGATCTTTCATGCAAAAAAAATGATGCGTGGAGAAGGTCATTGATTTCCGTCGAAGAAGCTATTTCGAAAATTCTTTCCGACGTTTTGAAAGCGAAAACGGAAATTCTTCCGTTGAAGGAAAGTTTGGGAAGAATTTTAGCCAGAGACATTTCCGCGGATCGCGATTATCCTCCGTTCAACAGATCGACTATGGATGGTTATGCGATCCGCAGTCAAGACTACGATTCGTCCAAGATTTACACCTGCAAAAAAGAAATTTTTGCCGGAATGGAATCCGAACTCGATCCGGAAGAGGAAATCGTAAAGATCATGACGGGAGCCGTCGTACCGGAAGATCTGGACGCGGTGATTAAGATCGAAGAAAGCGAAGAAGTTTCCAAAGAAGGCAATGGAGTTCGGGTTCGATTCAGCTCGAATAAAGTATTCCATTTTTTGAATATAGCGGTTCGAGGCGAGGATTTGAAAAAGGGAGATTCCGTTATAAAAGCGGGAACAAAAATCGGAATGTCCGAACTTTCCCTTTTGGCTTCTCTCGGAATGAATCGTGTTTCCGTAAGTTCTTTGCCGAAGGTTACGATCATATCGACCGGAAACGAAGTCGTTCCAGTGGACGCGAGACCACATCCGTATCAAATTCGGGATTCCAATTCTTATTCTCTGATCGCTTTATTAAGAAAATATGAAATTCAACCGGATGCAGTCCTGTTGGTTCCCGACGACGAATCGAAAATTTCGGAAGCCCTACAACAAGGTTTGCAATCGGATATTCTGCTTTTGTCCGGCGGAGTTTCCATGGGAAGTATGGATTTGGTTCCACCTTTGTTAAAGCGACTTGGAGTGGAGGAAGTATTTCACAAGGTTCATTTGAAACCCGGTAAACCGATTTGGTTCGGTAAAAAAGGACAGACCGCGGTTTTCGGACTTCCCGGAAATCCGTTCAGCGTTCAAGTTTGCGCGAGAATTTTTTTGGATCCGTATATCCGTTCTTTTCTCGGAATGGAAACTTCAAAACCGCAAAGATATACATTTTTCGGAACCCGCAAAAAGAAAAATTCTTTGCCGGAATATTTTCCTGTCTTTCTTGAAACAAAGGACCAAACGGGAATTGCGGCCAAGTCGTTTAACGGAAGCGGGGACGTTCGAGCCGGGCTTCTTTCCGACGGAATCGCCTTACATCCGGCGGATCAAAATGAAATTCCGGAAGGACAGGTTCTGGATTTTTTCCCGTGGTAAAGTTTTATATTTTTAGAATATTCAACTTTTAGATTTCTTTTTAATCGTGGATTTTTGGCCGCTTAAGGCTTCGATCATTTTGTCGATTCGTTTGGATCTTGTTTCTGGAGATTTCGCCTCCAAGATCGATTCGATATATTCTCTCTTGTGCGACCAAGCTAAAACTTCAAAGGATTCTTTTGCGTTTTTATTTTTGGATAAGGATTTGTTTACGTCTTCCGGAAGTTTGACCGTTTTCTTTTCATAGTTTATATATTTGGAAAGCTCCGGTCGTTTTTGTTTTTCGGCTTTTGATCCGCCTTTTTTTACCGTGTCCGCTTTTTTAAAACGCGCCGCCGACCAAGTATCGTTTAAAGAAATCAAAGAAACCCCGTCGTATCCGTTCTCGGAAAGAACATCCCAACCGTGATCCCGATCCAAATCCGTTTTAATACCCGAAGATTTTTTCGGATAAGCGATCCAAAGCAATGTTTCGGTTCCGATCGATTTGAGGATTTTTAAGAACGCGGATTTTAAAGAAGAAGACGAATTTGCGAAAAGAAGAATTCCGTCGGCTTCCGAACTTTGATTCGTAAACCGAACGCCGTTGATGGAAGAGAATTTATATTCTTTCTCGTTGTCGAGGACGAGCAATCGGTTTCCTTCTTTGAGTCGCATCTTCTGAATGAGTTCGGAATTCAATTCGATCATAACTCATATTTAACGTTTCAGAGTTCTTGTTCCGTCGATTACTTTTTCTAAAAGTTCGGAGAGATCGCTTTTGCGAAACGGTTTTCTTAAACTTGCATGAAACCCGTATTCTTTCGGAGAAGAAATGATCGGATCTTCCGAGTAACCGCTCGATGCGATCGCGATCACTTCCGAATCGATCTTTCTGATTTCGGAAATCGTTTTTTCGCCGCCCATTCCGCCGGGAATCGTAAGATCGAAAATCAAAACGTCGAAAGGTTGGCCGGAATCTTTGGCCCGGTTGAAAAGTTGAATCGCTTCGGAACCGTTCTTTGCGTGAGCCGTGGTATAACCCATTCTTTCCAACATATCCGAAAAGATCTCGAGTATAAATTCTTCATCGTCCATAATCAAAATTTTTCCGCGTCCGTGATGATACATCGGATTTTTCGACTGAGAATGATCTACCTTGTTCTTGGACATCGGAAGATAGATGTTGAATGTACTTCCCGTTCCCGGCTCGGAGAACACTTCGATTCCGCCGTCGTGTTTTTGAATGATGGAATAGGAGGTGGCGAGCCCGAGCCCCGTACCTTTTTGTTTTGTGGTAAAGAAAGGTTCGAAGATACGTGAAATTAAATCCTTCGGAATTCCGATCCCGCTGTCCTTAACGGAGATCAAAGCATATTCGCCTTCTTTTAAGTGTTTTGAATTGTCCTTACTTAAGTAAGTGTTCCTGGCGGTGACTTGAATCGTTCCGCCTAAGGGCATGGATTGAATCGAATTGATGATGATGTTTTCTATCACTTGATGGATTTGATTTTCGTCGAAATCACAAAGGCAAAGAGTCGGATCGATATCGAAATGACAGGAAACGTTGGAACCGCTCAAAGCAAAAAGAACACAATCGTTCAAAAGAGGAGCTAAGGAACCGGTTTTACGAATCGGTTTTCCACCTTTTGCAAAGGTAAGAAGTTGTTGAGTCAGATCCTTTGCACGATTGAAAACCTGAATCGCTTTGTCGAGATAACGCGCGATCGGATCTTCTTCGTCCAACTTTTCTCGAGCAAGATCGATGTAGCCGAAAATTCCTCCGAGCAAGTTATTGAAGTCGTGCGCGATTCCTCCCGCTAAAACTCCGAGACTTTCGAGCTTCTGCGCATGTAAAAGTCTTCTTTCCAATTCAAGACGATCCGACTCTGCGCGTTTTCGATCCGTGATATCGGTTCCGATGCTGATGGTTCCGATCACGTTGCCGTCCGGATCTTGAAGAAGAGTGTTGTCCCATTGGACTAGTCTTTTTTCTCCGCTCTTTGTTTTTAGATAATTTTCATAGTGAAGAGGAAGTGTTTTGGAGATCACGGCTTCTCTAAAGATGGATTTAACCTGATCTCTTTCCTGTTCGAGTAAAAAGTAATCGAACCAATTTTTGCCGATGATCTCTTCTCTTTTCCATCCGCTTAAGTTGAGAAGATAATCGTTGCAGAATGTGATGTTCGCGTCCGCATCCAAACCCAAGCCGATGAGATTTATATTTTCGAGAGTGGCCCTGAATCTTCTTTCGGATTCGATCAGCGCGGTTTCGGCCACTTTTTGCTCTTCGGTTTCTTGTTTTAAAAGTAAAAAGTATCGATTGAGAATGAAGAATAACAAAACCGTCGTAGTGATTACGAAGGCCCAACCCTTATATGTTTGTAAGGTAGTTAAGATAATAGGATCAAAAGATAATAAGCTAATGAACTGATCGGAAAAAAAAATCCAAGCCGAGGCAAGCAACAGGTATAAGAAAGAAATCCGGGCCGGGGCTGAGATAGGCAGGTTCTTAATCATATATCGTAAGTTATAAAATGATACTTTCCTGTTTCAGAGAGAAAGAGTATTTAATTTTCGACGATTTAATCTTTTCAATTTCGGGAAAGTATTTTATCCTTCAAGGGGCACTCGGAGCGCATTTTATTTTATAGCCCTTTGTACTTAGTTGTCGATTGTAAATTTTTTAAAAAGAATGGAAGTTCAGAATTTTATTTTATGAATCGATCTCGAAAAAACTTTTGATTTTTTTAATCCGACATTCAATGAAAAATTTAACACGAATCGAATCGGAATTCCGATCAAAATGATCTTGTAAGCGGCCCGGGATCCTTAAGATTGTGGCCTAATGATTTCAATTTTGAGTCGTTTTCTTCCAGCAAAACCCAAACCTTTACTTCCGAAAGATACCATCGATCGTCTTTATCCCCGTTTTAGATGGAGAATTTTAGAAGCGACCTTTGTCGGCTACGCGGTGTTTTATCTTGTGCGGAATAATTTTCCCGTAGTCTCGAAAGAAATGGGAGAGGCTCTTCATTATAGTCAGGAACAGATTACGAATATTCTCGCGGTGACTGCGATCACATACGGAATCGGAAAGTTTTTGATGGGCGCTTTATCGGATCGAAGCAATCCGAAATACTTTATGCCCCTAGGTTTGATTTTAACGGCGATCTGCAATCTTTGTTTCGGCGCATCCAGTCAATACGACGTTCACTTTTATCTTTGGGCTTTGAACGGACTTGTCCAAGGAATGGGTTGGCCTCCTTGCGGACGTTCACTTGGACATTGGTTCGGCGTTGCGGAACGCGGATCTAAATTCGCAATTTGGAATATAGCTCACAATGTCGGAGGGGGATTGGTCGGAGTTGTCGCGGCTTACAGCGCGGCGTGGTGGGGTTGGAGAAACGCTTTTTATATTCCCGCGTCCATCGCGATCCTTACCGCGATATATCTAGTTTTTCGATTGGTGGATACTCCTCAATCGGTCGGACTTCCGCCTATCGAAGAATATCAGGAAGATCCGGACAAAGAACTTAGAATTTCCTCTCAGGAACAAGAAAGGGAACTTTCCTTTAAGGAAATCATTCTCGGTTCCGTATTAAAAAATTATTATATATGGACTTTTGCATTCGCCAACTTTTTCGTTTACGTGGTTCGCTACAGTTTGACGGATATAGGACCGACCTATCTGAAACTCGCCAAAGGTGCAACCTTGGAAAAGGGCGGGGTCAGTACTCTTATCTATGAATTCGCCGGAATCGGTTCGACTCTGCTCGTCGGTTGGGGATCGGATAAACTCGGTGGAAAACGTGGAATGGTCAGCTTTTTATGTATGCTTCCCATTCTTTCCGCGCTGATCGCGCTTCTATTCACGCCGCCCGGTCATCTTTGGTTGGATTTGACTTTGTTCGGAGTGATCGGATTTTTTATTTATCCGCCTGTGATGTTGTTAGGCGTTGCAGGCTTGGATTTCACTTCTAAGAAGGCGGTCGGAACTGCGGCGGGTTTTATCGGATTGTTCGGTTATTTAGGAAGAACCGCGCTTTCCAAATCGGTAGGCTGGCTCAGTAAACAACCGGGATTTCATTGGGAACAATCTTTGTATCTGATCATCGGCTCCACGCTGATTGCGCTCGCTTTGTTGGCCGTGACTTGGAGTTGGAAACCGAAAGCGTAAGGGAGAATTTTTCGAACTCGACGTTCTTTTCGAAAAAGGTCGGAACTACGTCCGATCTTTTATGAATTTTAAACTCCTTACGATTGACGATCGATCAAAGTTCCACACAAATGATGTTGGCAGAAGAACCTAACGCGTCGCAGGTGGAAGCAAAGTAAGAAAGCGCGTTCGAGTCAACGCTTCCCGCCCAACCGGTCATTCCGTCTACGGAAGAAAGTCCGCTCGTCCAGTTGCTACAATTTTGACCCGACAGAACGGTCCAAGTATTATCCATTCCGGTAACGTATCCGCATGCGGTACTGCTGATCGGACAAGCAAATGCCGCCGTCACTCCTGCCGCAGAACTTACCTTATTACTCCAAGAAAAAGGAAGAATCGCACCGCTGTTCGAATTCGCAATGATCGTAGTCGTGTTGTCTCTATAATAAGTGTAAAGCGGTTTCAGTGGCCAATCGCTACTCGGAGTCGGTAACGGTTTTCTGGTCGAGGTTCCGACCATCGCTCCCACGGAACCCGTAATGTAAGCCGGCTTATTGGAAGTGCAGGTGGTATCCGCACCCGCCTTTCCGCCGAGACTTCCGGTGCCGCTTGCGATATGAGCAAGATACATTCTTTTGTCGTTGTCCGTGATCGTGATATCGGATGTCACAGATACGTTAGTCGCGCTTCCGGCCGACTGCGCAACTTTTGCAGTGATCACTTCGCTTTCATTGGCGAAATCGGGAGTTCCCGTTTCGTTTGTCGCGCTTAAAATACGATTGGTCGCCGTGGTAGTGATCGTAGAAGGCAACGCAGAATTCACACTTAAATTCGTTGGAAAACTCGGATAGGTGACTGCAACTCCCGCGGCTGGATTCGGTCCCGGTGGATGCGAAAGCGAAATCGAAATATTATTAGAAGAGTTCGTGGTTCCTTCGACAACGGTTAAACTGGAAGTAAGAACGACCGAATAACAATAGACGTCTATGTCGGTCACCGCCGCCGAAATCGATCCGGAAGAATTATAGATATTACAGGATAAACCGCTCGGGAAAGAAGTGATCGAAGTGCTGTAAGCCGAACCACCGGTCAAGGAAGCGGAGAATTGATAGGTTCCCGCGCCGCCCGAAATTCCGGGTGAGGTAGGAGTCAAAGTAACCGTGGAAGATCCGTTTGTAAGAGTGAGGCTCCCGCTTACAAGTCCAGAAATATTCCCACCGTAATTGAAAGAGGAAGTTCCGCTTCCTCCGCCGGAACCCCCGGTTTGCTGATTGTTGTTTACCGGAGCATTGACTGTTTCCGTTGCTACAATCTGAATCACACTTCCTAAACCCTTGGAAGCGTCGAATTGAACCTTATCGGCTTGAGAGCATTGATAGAATAAAATGAATGAAGTCAAAATGATAATTTTACGCATAGGGTTTGCCTCTTTTAAGATAACCCCTTGTATAAAATTTATTGATAAGTTTTTCCTGATTTATAAATAAAATCGTTAAAAATTTTTAATTCATAAATGGAGAATTGTTTTTTTAAAATCAGGCACCAACGCTACAACCCGAGGAATTTGCTAAAGCGACAGAAATCCAGCGCGAAACCACTGCCAAATTGGCCTTAGAACCGATCGTATTTTAAACTTGCCTTCCTTTTGCTCGTTAAATAGGTTTCAGTTATGGTACACCCTTGGCATGATATTTCTCCGGGCGAACAATGCCCTGAATTCGTAAACGGCGTAATCGAAATCAAACGCGGAAGCCGTGCGAAATACGAAGTCGATAAAGAATACGGAATTTTGAAACTGGATCGAGTTTTATATTCTTCCTTTTATTATCCCGCAAACTACGGATTTATTCCGCAATCGTATTGCGGCGATCACGATCCGCTCGATATTTTAGTTCTTTCTCAGGTTGAGTTGGAGCCTCTTTGTTTGGTAAAAGCAAAGGTAATCGGTGTGATGAGAATGTTGGATTCTGGCGAAGAAGACGATAAGATCATCGCGGTAGCGGCGAACGACATGTCGGTCAATCATATCAACGATATTTCCGAACTTCCTCCGCACTTCACGTTGGAACTCAAACACTTCTTTGAAGATTATAAAAAACTGGAAAACAAAACCGTAGTCATTGAAGAATTCCAAAACGCAAAGCTGGCGCGTCAGATCGTTTTAGATTCTTTAGAACTGTATAAGAAAACCTTTCCAAAGAAATAATTGAAATCGAAGACAAATCGATTGTTTTAAACCTGACCCGGAAAATCTCCGGGTTTGGTTCTCCATCTTCTGTGAACCCAAAAGTATTGTTCCGGATACAACTTCACTTCTTCTTCTAAGGCTTTTGTCCAAACCTCGGTATAATGACGGATTGCCGCTTCTCGATCTTCAAAAGCTTTTTTATCTACAAAGCCCAAATCTTTTACGCGAACGATTACTTTTCCATTCTCCCCACAGAGAACCGAATACAAAAGCATCTTCGCTCCGGTGAGATACGCCATCAAAGCCGGGCCTTGGTAAGTCGATGCGGGACGATTGAAAAAGTTTACGAAGATTCCCACCTTACCCGCGTTTTGATCGGAACCGAAACCTACCCAATAACCTTGTTTTAACATCTTGGTTACTTGGGTGGATTCTTCCGTAGAAACGAGTTTGATTCCGTTTTTAGTTCTGAGTTTATAAATCAGCTTATCAACGAACGGATTTCTTACTTTTTTATAAATCCCGCCGCCCTTCATGCGGATTCCCATAAACTGAACGAGAATTTCCCAGGTGCCGAAGTGACCGGAAATCAAAACTACGCCAACGCCTTCTTCGTTTGTTTTCTTTTCGATAGCTAAGGATTCCGGATCATAAACAAGATAACGATCCATCCACTTTTGATTCAAACGGGGAGCGTATAAAGTGCCTGCGACAAGATTCCCGATATGAAGAATGCTCTTCCAAACGAGTTCTTTTTTCTGCGCTTCCGTATATTCCGGAAAAGCGTAAGAAATATTTTCATACGCAATTCTTCTGTGTCTTCTTGCTAAAGGATAAAGAAGAATTACGAGAAATCTTCCGTATAAAAGACAAAAACGATACGGCAAAATTCGAAACGGAAGATAAAATAAATAAACAAAAATAAAAGACGGTATATAACGAATCAAGGGAACCCCAAATTGTTTTATATTACAAAGGGAACGTTTTCCATCCGGATTGACAAGCAAAAGAACTAGTAGTTCGGAACTCCGAGAGTTGACCGCAAAGGGTAGGTAGGAAATTCTGGAATTTACCTTTTTATTTTTTTTACGATCTCCTTGCTTGTTGAAAGAAAAATCTTGTACTCGAAAGAACCCATGGACAATCTGAAAACCTCCGTACATGAAATTTATCTTTCTCTTTCGGGAGAAGGAATTTCAACGGGCATCCCGACCGTGTTTGTTCGTATGGCCGGATGTTCTCTTCGATGCGGAATGGCTGTCGGAAGAAAGTTATGGTGTGATACTCCGTATGCTTTGTCTCCGAACGCAGGGGAAGAATCGAACTTGAATCAAGTCTTGGATAAAATTCAAGAACTGAGTCCGGTGAATACGCAGATTCTTCTTACGGGTGGAGAACCTCTCGAAGGAAAAAATCGAGACTTTAGTATCGCCTTAGGAAACGAAATTTTCAGAACTAGAAATTCTTCCGGATTATATCCGAGACCGAGAGTGGAAACGAACGGAGCGGAATCGATCGAAGGTTTGGATCGATTCGTGTTTACGTTGGATTATAAACTTCCGGGTTCGGGTATGGAAGATAGAATGGATCTTAAGAATCTGGAAATCTATAAACAAAGAAACGATGTGTTGGATGAGATTAAGTTTGTGATTCGTGATAGAAACGATTTTGAAAGATGTATTGAAGTAATCGAAAATCATAAACTTTCGGGAAATCTTTTGGCTTCTCCAGTTCAAGGAGAATTGTCCCCGGAAGTTCTCGCGGAATGGATGAAGTCATTTTTAGGAAGCGGTCTTCGTCTTTCCCTTCAAACTCATAAATACATTTGGGGCGATCAGAGAGGCGTTTAGTTGGAAGATACTATACAACTCAGTCTAGACTTCGAATCCAAATCCCGTTCCGGATATCGGGGAGATTTTTGTTATCTGACGAATTCTCCCGAATCCGGAATCGGAAAGATCGTAACCTCCGCAGAAGGTAAGTTCACGATCGAATTTGCGTCCACATCGTCGAAGAAGACGGTTTCCGAAAATTCTCCCCATTTAAAAATTCTTCCGGGTTATCCTTCTCCGTTGCGAAACGTGGGAGAACAAGCGGGTTTGATGGATCTTTCCCTCACCGCTTACGAGTTGAAACTCACGCACGCTTTCGATAAACTTTCCGCGCTTTCCAACTCGAGAACGAGACTTCTTCCGCATCAGATCGAATCGACTTACATCGTGGTCAACAGTTTACGTCCTCGTTTTATTTTGGCGGACGAGGTCGGTTTGGGAAAAACCATCGAAGCCGCGCTCGTGATGAAGGAATTGATTTTCCGCCGAGGTTACAAAAAGGTTTTGATCGTCGCGCCTTCTCCCTTGCTCGTTCAGTGGCAACAAGAGTTGAAGAATAAGTTCAACGAAGATTTTGAAATCGTAAAACGAAAGAATTTTCACACCGAAGGCGATAAGAATTGGAGAAACTTTCAACACGTCATCACATCCGTTGACTTTATTAAAAATCCGAAATACGCGGAAGAAATTCTCAAAACAAAATGGGACATCGTCATCTTCGACGAAGCGCATCGACTCAGAAGGGATTATCATAAGATCACGCGTGCGTATTTGTTCGCTGAAAAAATTTCCAAAAAATGCGAATGTCTTCTTCTCTTAACCGCGACTCCGTTCCGAGGAAAACTCGAAGAACTTTACTATCTCATGCACTTGATCGATCCGAATATTTTGGGTCCGTATCATACATTCGTAAACGATTATATTCTCGGAAACAAAACGGATCTTAAGGATAAGATTTCGAAGGTTCTTTTAAGAAGGAGAAAAGTCGAAGTCGGCGGATTTACGAAACGATTCGCAAAAACCGTTCGAATCGAACTTTCTCCGGTCGAAAGAGAATTTTACGAAGAAACCACGAACTACGTCCGCAGAGAATACAATCTCGCGATGAGAACTCAAAACCGCGCGATCGGATTTGTGATGATCGTGTTTCAGAAACTTTTGGATTCTTCCGTGTTTGCGCTTTTGTCCGCTCTTACAAAACGAAAATTCCTTTTGGAGAATCGTTTTCATCATATTAAACAAATGGAATCTAGTTTGGATGAATGGGATCTGGACGAAACAGAGGACGTCGAGGAGTTCGTTTCCGGTTTGGACGAATCGGTTCAACTGGATCTTCAGAGTTTAAAAAGGGAACTTTTGTCGCTCAATCGATTGATTCTTCTCGGAAAAAAAATCAAAGAAGACAAAAAGTCCATCAAGTTAAAGGAAACGATCCTTAAACTTCAAAAAGAAGGACATTTAAAATTCATCATATTCACTCAGTTCAGAACAACTCAGGATTTTTTGGCCTCCGTTCTTTCCGATTTTCAGGTAACTTTGTTTCACGGTTCCTTGAGCGCGGACGCCAAAGAAAGAGCGATCGTAGAATTTAAAACGAAAACGGAAATTCTGATTTGTACCGAAGCAGGCGGCGAAGGAAGAAACCTTCAGTTTGCGAACGTTCTTTTTAACTACGATCTTCCTTGGAGCCCGCTTAAGATCGAACAAAGAATCGGAAGGATTCATAGGTTCGGTCAAAAGGATAACGTTTTTATCTTCAACTTTGCGAGTAAGGATACGGTTGCGGAAAGAATTTTGGAAGTTCTTACCAACAAGATCCGTTTGTTCGAAGAATCCATCGGATCCTCGGATGATCTGCTCGGCGCGATCGAAGACGAATTGGATTTTAATTCTTCCTTTATGAAGTTCGTTACGGGCAATAAGTCCAAAATCGAAATGGAAGAGGAGATGGATAACCGGATCAAAATCGCGCAGAAAGGTTTTGAAAAACTCGGCGCACTTGTAACTCCGAAATTGATCGATTTCAATCTTCAGGATTATTACAGTCATACGCTCGAAGAGCGTTCGTTTAACAATACGCACTTGGAAGAATTCGTTTCTCGTTTCACTCGACTTTTTCCGGACGAAGCGGGTTTTAAACTGATTCGTACGAAACCCCAGATTTACGAAATCGATTCTTCCCAATACAAGGGTAAGTATGGAACTTTCGATTCCGAGCTTGCGCTTCAAAACGACAGTTTGGAATTTTTGGCGTTCGGTCATCCTCTCATCGATAAAACGGTTTCGTATCTGATTCAGAATCAAAAGGGTTGGAGCACTTCCTTTCATTCCGTTTCCAATAAAGAATATTATGTTTTTCTGGTAGAGTTTCAGTTTACTCTCAATCGCGCGGAGTTGTTCTATTTCGAGACGAACCCGCGCACCGGAACCGTAAAACAAATCGAAGAACTTCCGGAAGAACTCAGAGAATCCCATTCCGTTTCAAAATCCTCCGCGTCGACTTCCTCCCAAGTCGAACTTCCTTCCCGGTTGGAGGAGAATTTAATCCGAACGTTTCTCGCGCTCGATGAAATCGTGGAATCCAGAAAAAAAGAACTCGGGGATCAAACGCTCGATCTTTTTCAAAAGGAAGAATTTAAAATCAGAACGAGCAATCAGAACACTCTGAGACAACTCGAGGAAAAACTGATGCGTCAGGAAGCCGCTTTTAAATGGGAAGGCAAACCCGAAAAGAAATCGGCGATGAACCGAACTCGCAACGAAATTCAAAAGGTGAAGGAAGACTTCGATCGTGAACTTCGTAAGGTGAGAAACGGCAAAACGATCCAACACCGTTTTCAACTCTTTCAAGTATATCTTCCGGATTGACCCGAGAAGAGTTTTCCTGCTCGACATCCGATTTTGATCGAGGTTTCTGGACCTTAGTAATTGGACCGGAGTTCTCGACGTGAAACTTTCCTTAGATTGGATGAACGATTTTACACCTTTGAAGGAGGTGGGACTCGACGCGATTTTAAAGAAGATCGCAATCTCGGTTTGTGAGATCGATGGCGCCGATCCGTTTCGTCCCGAATTGGATTTCGTAAAGATCGTTAAGATCGAATCTCTTGAAAAACATCCTTCCGCTGATAAACTTCAAATCGCTCAGGTTTCAAACGGCGCGGGTAAGTCCCAAATCGTAACGGGAGCGACCAACGTAAAAGTGGGCGATTTGGTTCCTCTCGCGATTCCGGGCGCGAAACTCGGCGATAAGGAAATTTTAGAATCCGAACTGCGAGGCGTTAGAAGTTCGGGAATGCTCTGCTCCGAAAAAGAACTTTCCTTGTCGGAAGAAAGCAACGGGGTCTGGATTTTAAACGGACTCGAGGGCGCCGAAATCGGAAAAACGATCCGCGCTTTCTTACATTACGATGATATTATATTCGATGTTGATAATAAATCCATCACACACAGACCCGATCTTTGGAATCATTTCGGTTTTGCAAGGGAACTCGCTTCTCAGTTAAAACTTCCGATACGGTTTAATCCGTTCGAATCACTTTGGAATTTCGATCTTTCCGTGGATCTTCCGAAAGTATTAGAAAATCAGAATGCACATTCTTACTATGCTTCTTCGATCCGAGAAGTTTCGATTCTTCCTTCGAACAGAAAATTTCAATCCCGTTTGCAGAAATGCGGAATTCGAGTCATCAATAACGTCGTGGACGTTTCCAATTACGTGATGCTCGAGATGGGACAACCGACTCACTTCTTTGATAAGAAGTTTCTGGAAGGTCAGGGCGGTGTTTCTCTCGAAGTTTCTTTTGCAAAGAAGGGAGAAAGTTTCGGTCTTTTGGATGATACTTCTCCCGCGCTGGAGGAAGAAATTCTTTTGATCCGCAATCAGGGAAAACCGGTTGCGATCGCCGGTGTGATGGGTGGAAAAGAATCCGCGGTTCAGAATACGACCACTGAACTCGTAATGGAATCCGCCGTGTTTGCAAGAGAAAGAGTTCGTAAGTCCATCCGTTCCACGGGAATCCGTTCCGATTCTTCCGTTCGTTACGAAAAGGGACTCGAAGCGACCACAACTCTTCCGGTCATTCGTCGTGCTTTGAATCTTTTAAAGGAGAACGGTTGTCCTTCTTTGAAAGCGGGCGAGCCCGTTGGATTTTTGCACACACCTCACAAAGAAGTTCATATTCATACGGACATTCATTTTATCAATGCGAAGTTGGGTGTCGAGTTGTCTCAGGGAGATATCACCGATATTCTTCAAAGACTTCACTTCACCGTTTCTTGGAATGGCGATCATCTGGAAGTATTGGTTCCTAAGTTTCGTCACAACTACGACGTAACGATTCCGGAGGATCTCGTTGAAGAAATCGGAAGAACCAGAGGTTACGATACGATTCAAGTAACTCCTTTGCTCGCGGAAGTCAAAACTCCGATCCGAAATCTAAGCAGAGAATTGGAAAGAAAGTGTAAGACTTTTTTTGCGGGTAGTCTCGGTTATCACGAAGTTTTCAATTATTCGTTTCAATCTTTAAAGGAGAATGAACTCGACGGAGATCCTAAACTTTCCGTAAAGATCAAAAACGAAATGCCCGAGGAACAATCGGTTCTTCGGAATTCCCTTCTGCCTTCTTTGCTCAAAAACATACGCACCAATCAGGATCGTTTTTCCGAGATCAAAATTTTCGAATTCGGTCGCGCGTATTTCAATCTACCCGAGCCCGATAACGAAAAGAAATATCTTTCTTTCGCAGTTTCCTTTGATCGGAAGAATTCGGAATCCGATCCTAAGGTATTGGAAGAGGATTTTCTGAAAGTCAGAAAGGAAATCGAATCGCTTTTAAACTCCATTAAGATTTTTGATTATACTTGGGAAACCAAACCCGAAGCGATCTTTCATCCGGGCGCGAGTTTATCTTTGATCGTGAACTCTAAGAAGATCGGAAACATAGGTTATGTTCATCCGGCGGTTTTGGATTTGTTCGAACTTAAAAAAAGAACCGTATACGGTTCTTTTGAATTCGAATCCCTTGTTGAACTCTGGAACGCGAACCGCAAGGTTTCCCGTTTTGTGGCGCCTTCTCAATTCCCCGAGGCGGAAATCGATCTTTCGATTTTGATCGGAGAAAAGGAGAATACGAACGTGTTTACAGATCTCGTGAAAAAGGAAAGTATCCCGGAACTACAAGAAGGTTGGGTGTATTCTCAGTTTGCGGGCGGAAACGTTCCGGAGGGAAAAAGATCCGTGAGTTATCGTTTCCGATTGGTGAACTACGAAAAAACGTTCACGCAGGAAAGAATCAAAGAAATCTCCGATCAACTCGTTTCTCTGGCGGGAAAAAACGGATTCGTTCTTAGATAATAAAAAATGAATATTCACGAAACCGCATTCATTCATCCGCAGGCGACTGCGATCGGTCTCGTGGAAATGGGTCCATATTCTTCCCTTTGGCCTGGGGCCGTGGTTCGCGCGGATATGAATCGTATCGTTTTGGGAGAAGGTGTTAACATTCAGGACAATACTACTCTTCATACCGATTCGAGCAGAGGGATTACGATCGGAGATTATACGTTAGTCGGTCACAATGCGATGTTACACGGTTGTAAAATCGGTCGCGGTTGTTTGATCGGAATCGGAACGATCGTTTTGGACGAAGCCGAAATCGGAGACGGTGCGATGGTGATGGCCGGTTGTATGATCCGTGGAGGAAAAAAAATTCCGCCCGGCGCAATGGTCATTCAAAAGAATGGAGAATTAAAAATCTTTGAAGGTAAGGCCAAACCCGTTTTCAGCGTGGCCGGTTGTTTGGAATACATCGCCTTATCGGATCGATTTAAAAAAGGAATTTTCGGCCCGTTCACGCCCGAAGAAGAAATTGAATTTCAAAATCGGGCTAAAGAAATTCTTAAAAGAATGGGAATTCCTTTTAGAGAATCACTATAACGTGTGCTTTATTTGACCAGTTGACGTCCTTCGAATGCGTGATGTAACTGCTTCACATGAAGTTACTAACACTAAATAAAAATTGAATGTATTTTGAATGATCTATTGTATATGAAAACAATCTGTCGACTTAAAATTACGATTATAATATTATTGATAAGCGGCAGTTTGTTTTCACAAGCAAGTATGAGCATTCATCCGAATCTTATTTTTATAGAAAAATTACCGACGGCTCGTGACGTATTGGCATTAAGAATCAATTATGTTTTTAATAACAATAAACTGCTGGATAAACGTAAGTTTTTAACCTTATTTGATAAGGCCGAACCGATTCAACCGAAGGATGAAATATTAAAAAATTGGCATTATTCGCCTTGGTGTACTATTGAATTTCTCACGAGTTCAGGAAGTTATGAACTTAAATTGTATCTGGGTGGACTCGGATTTTTAACTTTGCCAAATGGAAAAACAGGAGCGATGCTATTAGACTTGAACGGAAAGTGAAACTTTGAAACTATTTCTCTTTCCGTTCGGCTAATAATAATCCCGATTTTGGCTTTAAAGTTTAACGAACTTTCCTAAAACTTCCAGGACCTTCGGTCCTTTGGACTGCGCGTCCTTATCCAAAAAAGTTCCCGTAAAGACGTGAGCCTTTTTATCCACGATAAAAACTCTTTGATAGTTGTGGATCTTCAGACTTTTTCCGCCGACTGATTGTTCGAATCTACTTTCCAAAAGAACGGTTTCCATACCGTGGATTTTCGATTTTTTCGGAGGGTTGATCATTTCATATTTTTGAAATACGGTAGGATACAAACCGGTTACTGCGGAAACGTAATCGTCTAGGCTTATCTCTCTCGGTTGTTTGGAAAGATCTTCCATCGTATAATTGATGTTCGTATTAAACTGCGCCGCTTCCGGTGTTCCTTGCGCATATTCAAAAAGAAAGAAGTTGATTCCCGCGACATCCAATGCCTTTTTCATCGTGCCGGAATTGTCGGATTCGGCCGCAATCTTCTCGGCTTGATTGATTAAGCTCGGGTTATCGTTAAATTGCCAACCGTCGTAGTCGAGTCCAAGACCGAGCGAAGGGATTTGAACTATCTTTGCATTTGGATCTAGTGCGTGTTCCTTTTTACAAGCGAGAAGTACAAACGCTAATACGATGAAGATCGATAGAATACGAATTGGATTTTGCTTCATACGATGAATGCTCCTAAGAATTGGAAAGATTAATCGCTTAGATAAAAAAAGCCAGTCAATTTAATTCGGGAATATTGAAATAAGAGGTATTGGAGAACGAACTTTCTCTTTTTAAGGACGAATCACCGCGCGAACGCGGATGGAGCTCTACGCCGAAAATAAAAAAGCCGGCATAAAACCGGCTTTTCAAATATCGTATAATTACGATTAGTTTAGAACGCGAAAGAGATCAAAACCTTGAATCTTGTAAAGATGTCCGCCGCGGAAAATCCGAACAGAAGAAGAAGGAACAGGAAGCCGGATCCAAAGATCACTCGGTTCATCACCGTATCGTATTTAAGGTGCATGAAGTAACCAAGAACCAAAGAAGCTTTCATCGTAGCAACTGCCATCGCGATGATAACGTTCATAGCTCCGAAGTCGATTCCCGCAACCCAAACGGTTACGAAGGTAAAGAAGATCAGAGTAGCGAAAATGAGTGAGTAGGTTTTTACGGAAATGATGTGGTGAGCGCCATGACTTTCTTCAGCGTGAGCCACAGGAGCCGGTGCGCCTTTCAATTTTTCTTGGCCTTTTAAAACCGCGTCTTGAAGAGCTTTGCCGAGTTTGTTGTCTTTGTTACGAGAGATAAAGTCGTTGAGTTTATTTTCCTCTAAAATCTGAGAGAGGAAGTTAACCGCAAATCCCGCGAGAGTTGCGTTTACGATCGCTCCGGCTCCGACTACAAATCCGGTAAAAGGGATTAGAAACCCGATGCTAACGATTACATAAAGAGAGTAGTTTAAAAACAGTTCCATTTTATATCCTGAATGTGGACCGCAGAGAATGCGGATGGTTTTCCGGGCGGTAAACCGCGACCTGTAGGACATCTTGACAAGGTCTGAAAAAGCCTCAAGTACATTTCAATGGAGAATCCGTTTCCTCCATTCGGAATAAAACTTTTGAATTCGTTCCCGAGTCGTTTCCCGAGAATCTTCCAAAAAGCTGAGAAGAATCCAGGAAGCACCGTACTGTTTCCCGGAAGCGTATCGGTCCGGCGTCAAAGGAAGAATTTCCACTCCTTGAGTTCTGCCCCAAGTTGATATCGATTTCGAATATTCCGGTATGGATCGTTTTAAGGGTAAGGGGAGAATCGAAAGGTTCTCGCGGAATTCTTTTTTTGTTTCTTGGAGAATCTCGAATTTCGAAAACTCGAGAAGAATTCTTCCCATAGACCAACGATAGTTTGCTTCGCTGATTCTTTGGATTTTTTTTGAATTTTGAGAATAGAACTCAAAACCGTCGATTGCAACGGGGCCTTTGTATTCCGGTGAAAAGGTTTGGGCTAATTCTTTTGTAACGGGTTCTAGGTGTGAAGAAAGAAGATTCGATTCCTTTTCGGTAGGAAGATAGGCGCCGTTGTATTTTCCTTTTTCGTCGCAGATCTGAATCGTGCTTCCGGAAAAGGTCGGAACTCCGGCAGAAAAATCATAGAGGCACGAAAAATCATACGTTCTTTCAAACCAAGGTTCGGCGACGCAAGGAAACCAAGAAGAATCCGTTTCTAAATCAAAGTTTGTAGGATCTCCAACGCTCAAAGAATGGAACTTAAGAATTTTATGTCTTCCCGAAAAACTGAAATAAGGTTTGAGAACGATCTTTTCCAGACGTAGTTCCGACCATTCTGAAAACAAATCCGCCAAATGCGAAAGATTCTCCAGAATTCTTCCCGGAACATCCTGAAATCCGTGTTCCGACTTCCAACGTGACAAAAGAATTTTAGAATTCAATTTCTTCGAAAGATCCGCTTTCTCTGGAGAATAAAGAATTTCACCGTTGTCGTTCAAATCGGAAACGGATCCCCATTCTTCCCAAATGCGAACTGGGTCGACGGGGGAGGCTTGCAAAATCTTCTTCGAATTTCGTATCAAAATCCGAAAATCGCAGAAGCGAATTCCTCTGGACTTCCAAAAATCCATCCAACTCGAATCGGGAACTTCGCTTAAGAACATCGTAGAAGCTGGATCTCGAATCGATTGAAAAAGGAAGAATAGATTTTCCAGAGATCGATTCTTCAAATCCAATCTTTCGGGAGCGATCGAGGAGGCTTTTAACTCTTCCTCAAAAAAACCGTTGAATCTATAATAACGAGTCATAATTTCCCGAATTTTTTTAGTTTGTAAAATCAAGAACGGGGGATCAGAATTTCGATAATCTGAATAAGGGTAAATCTATGAACATCCGTATTTTATCATTTCTGACAATTCTTTCCTTAGTTGGATTGGGAGCCGCACCTAACAAGGTTTTAACTCTCGAAGAAAAGGAAGAAATGAAACAGATTGAAGCCGTACGTAAGGGCGGTTTTACGGATATAGAAGTGGACAATCTTCACGCTTCGATCGCCGGGAATATTTTAAAAATCAATAATCTTCTCGGAAACGAAACGTATAAAAAAGCGCTTCGTTATATCGAGGACGAACCTCGTGAAGCCGCGAAGTTTTTGTTTCAAGATAAAGAAAACAAACAATACCTCGAGCTCGACTTGGGTCTTGGTCAATCCTTTGCGGATTATCCGAAGACTTATCTTTACCAATCTAGAATTTATATTTATCCCGGAACGGACGGACAATCCTTGGAGAAAATCATTCTTCAGTTCAAAAGAACGAACGCTAAGGGAGAAGTTTTTATCCGAGAGATGCGACGTCTCATTAACAATTCTCCGAAAGGTCCGACTTTCTTAGGAGACGGTAAAAGAACTCCGAACAACAACAGCGAAATTCTTTTGGAATTCTTTTCCAGTCACGATACGGATTTTCTTTGGCCCGATAATCCGATTCAACCCGTTCCCGCGAGTGTAACCTCAAAATTGCACGACGCGGCCAATCCGTTGCCTTATAACAAACAAAGACAGATCATTCTTCAATACAAAAGATATATGAGAAAAGTCGATAAGATGGTAAGTCTCAAATTGCACGCGATGGAACTCGATCAAAAAAGAATGATTTCCAAAATGCTCGAGTTTCGTTGAGTTTTATTTTAAGGGAAGAAACGATCTAAAAAAGTTAAGAATCGTTTTCAAGAATCGCAGATTTATGGATTCCGTTTAAAAGCCGCGAAGTTATCGCGGCTTTTTTATTTCTTGATTAAGAAATCGCTGATGACCTTTTCTTCGGTCAGATATTTTTTATTGAGATAAGAAATGGCGTGATTGATAAAACGGGGAATTTCTTTTCCCGCGTCCAACAAATCCAATTTTGTCTGAGTCAACTCGTCGATCGTAGCCAACGCAAGTCTTCGTTGACTTTGGTGCGACTCGAACTCGTCTTCGGTTTCAAAAGCCATTCTTACTTTTTACCTTCGAGTAAAACGTATCAAAAAATCCGGGAAAAGCAAGTCATTCCCGGATTTTAAAAAGTGAGAATCAGTTTTCTTTGTAATCGATTGCGGTTTGGATTCCTCGTTCCTCATCCACTAAGAAGTTGATGAGAAGCGAAATGATAAAGAAAACACAAACCACGAGAAAGGAATTTCTCAAATCGAAAAGAACCTGCAATCCTCCTACGGCCACAAGACCGAAAGCGGCCGCGATCTTACCGGACAAACCCCAAAGACCGAAGAATTCTCCCGACTTAGATTCGGGTGCAAAAAGCCCGACGATCGCGCGGCTTGCGGATTGAGTGGCGCCTAATCCCGCTCCTGCGAAAACCGTTGTTCCTACAAAGACCCATTGTTGTGTGGTCGGAATTCCGATTCCGATTAAAAACGCGGTGAGATCCTTGACCCAATAGATCAAAAGAAGACAAAAAACCCATAAGAAAAGCGTAATGTTAAAAGTTTTCTTCGCTCCGATTTTATCCTGGATAAAACCGAAGATGATCGCGCCGACCGCCGCGAAAAGTTGAATCAAAAGAAACATAGCGATCTCGTGTTTTTCTTCGGTTTTGATTTCCTGGGCGCCATAGATAAATGCGAAGCTGATTACGATTCCTAAAGCCGCCATAGCGAAGAACAAGGATGTTAAATACAAGGCCATGTCTTTGAACTTGTGAATTTCCTTCATCGTTGCGGTTACTCTTTCGATTCCGATTTTGAGATAGGAAAGTCCTTCCGGTTTTTCCTTACCGGCAGTGTATTCTCTCAAAAGAAGAAAGGTCGGAATTCCGGCGAACAAAAAGAAGAACGCGGTATAAGGACCGACCAAACGAAGATTGTCGAAATTTGCCAAAGTTTTCGGACCCAGTGTGTTGACTAACGCAACCGCCACGATTCCTCCGAAATATCCGATTCCCCAAGCGTAACCCGAGATTTTGCCCAAGTCTTCTTTCGGTCCTAAATAAGGAAGAAAGCTCGACGCGAAGTTTTCCCCGGAAGCGAAAAAGAAATTGGAGAATATGATCAGAATGAATGCGAGCACATACTGTCCCGGAGCGATCACGAACCAAAGTGCGCCGGTGGAGATGATACAAAAGACATAACTATAAAAAAGGAATTGTTTCTTTCGTGCGGAATAATCCGTAATCGCCCCAAAAATCGGTCCCGTTACCACGACTAATAGATACGAGATCGCAAGGGCGATCGACCAAAGTAGGTTTCCGTATTCGTATGGATTTTCCTGGTTGGAGGAAGCGGGAACCACCAATTGGCTGAAAACGATTCCGTATGTGACGCTGATAATGACGGTTGTATAAGACGAGTTCGCAAAATCGAACATGCACCACCCGAGAATCTCTCGAAACGGGGCTCTTTTTATATCTTGCATGGCTTTCCTTTTTATTTTCGATCAGAAATTTCAAAAAAGGCTATTTTTCGGAAACCGGATGTCAAATGAAAACCGCAAAAAATTTCTCTTGCAGAAGATTTTCAGACTCATTAATCTGATTGGAAACTTGTTTTCTAACTGTCCAATTAAATAGAAGATTATGGATTCCTCCTTTTTCAATCAAGTCGACCTGTGTCAGCTGATGCGTCCGCGCAAAGTCTGCGTTTGCAATCAGGTTTCTGAAGAAGAGATTCTAACGTCGATCCGAAACGGCAACGATACTTTGGAAAAGCTCATGGATGATACGGGCGCTTCCACGGGTTGCGGGACCTGCATGGGTTCGGTTCGTAAACTTCTGGCTCGTGAACTAAAAGTTCCGAGAGCATGACTTCGCTTCCTAACGTTACAATCAATATGGCCATGACTCTGGACGGTAAGGTTTGCCGCCCCGACGGCAAATGGTACGGTCTTTCTTCCAGAAACGATAAAAGGAAAATGGACGAGATCCGTTCCAAAGCGGAAGTTTTGATTCTTGGGAAGAATTCCATCATCAACGACGATCCGGTTATCCATCTTCGTTACGTCGAAAACGAAAGAGATCCGCGTCCCGTGATTCTTCTTAGATCCGGAACACTTCCCGAAGACAAAAAAGTATTCCGTTTTTCTAAACAACCTCCTTTGATCTTTTGTTTAAACGAGAATTATTCCTCGGTTCGAGACAATCTATGTTCCGTCGCGGAAATCGTTCTTATCCCCGGAGACGATTTGAGTCCGTTGGAAGTGCTTAAGATTCTTTCCGAAATGGGTTACAAGGAAGTTCTTCTGGAAGGGGGACCTTCTTTGAACGATTCTTTTTTTCGATTGGATTTGATCTCGAGAATTCATCTTACGATCGTTCCGTTCTTAATCGGACAAAAAGATCTTCCGTCGATAACGGGTGGTAGAAAGGAATATCCGAATTTCGATCAAAGCCGTTGGAATCTCGTCTCTTCGGAAACATTAGAAAATGAAGTTTTTCTAATGTATGAAAAAAAGGAAGAAGTTTAGGTTTTCGTTTTCGGTCATGAAACAAAGGGAATTGTTTTATAATTTTTTTCTAAGAGTTCTTCCGATTTTTTTCGCGGCCGTTCTGATTTACGAACAATTCTTCCCCGAAAGAAAAATTTTGGTTCAACAAGATCGATTGGTCTATTTGCCGGATCAAAAGGAATCGGTTCCTCTGGAACTGGAATGGGTTCGCCTTTCCGAAATTCCGGAAGAATGGGTTTCCTATACCGTTCAGGTGGAAGACAGAAGATTTTATTCTCATGGCGGGTATTCGATTTCGGACATTCATTCTACCGTCGTTTCGTCGACGTTGTTGTTTCGAAAGATGCGCGGCGCGAGTACGATCACTCAGCAGTTGGCGCGGACTCTTTTTCTTTCTCGCGAAAAATCGCTTTCGAGAAAATGGAAAGAAATTCAAATCGCTTCCGCTTTAGAGGAAGAATTCGGTAAGAATACGATCTTGGAATATTATTTAAACAGCGTCTATTGGGGCAGGGGAATGAACGGTTTGAATCAGGCTTCTCGTTATTATTTTCGTAGAAAGCCGATCGATCTGGAAACCAATCAGTTCAAAGCTTTGATTCAAATTTTAAAGAAGCCGGACGCGTATACAAGGGAAGAAGTCGTTTTTTTGTCTAGAAGCCTTTGAGAAGTTTTAGATTTTTTAAAAATGTAGGAACTATTACAGAAGAAAAGTGGGAACTATCACAGACTTTGCGGAAGAAACGTGAAATGTAGGAACTACCACGACCACATTCTTTAAAATCTTTCGATTCTTTTTACCAATGCTCGAATTTCCTCTTCCGACAATTCTTCCTTAAAGGAAGGCATTGTTTGATTCTTTCCGTCTCGGATTGTTTTATAAATTCCTTCGCGCATCTTATCGCCTCCGAATAAGAATCCCATTTTCAATCCGAAACCTTTGAGTTTACGGGGTTTTGTCGGGAGAGATTCGGACGGAGTTCCGTCCATTCCGTGACAAGCGGCGCATTTTTGTTCCCACAAACGATCCGCTTCTGCCTCGGTCACTTTTAAATCGGAGAAAGGGCTTCTTGTTTGAGAAGTTTGACAAGTGAGTGCAATAAAATTGGTGAGAATGAAAACGAAGATGATGGCGTGTTTTGTTTTGAGCCGGGAATATTTTTCGGTATTTGAAGGTTCGATGGAGAATTTTTTGCCGTAGTTCCGACCTTTTTCGATTTTACGATGCGATTCAGGATTCATGAACGGTGGTTCCCCAGGATTTCAAATGATCCACTACGAATTTCAATAAGACTTCTTGATTCTTTTTCGAATCGTTTGTAGGAAGAAGAGGATCTCCAAATGTGATGCGGATCTTTCTATCTCTAAAAATTCTTCCGAGTTCTTTGATGATTCTTCCGTTTTCCCAAAAGTCGGTGCGAAGCGCCACAGGAACCAAAGGAACTTTCGCGCGAGCCGCGAGTTTAACCGCGATGGAATTGAATTCAGCGGGAGTAAAGTCGGTGGTTCTTGTGCTCTGAGGAAATACGATGATCGACATTCCCTTTTTCAAAAGTGCGCTTCCTTCTTCCAAAACGGCCACCAAATCTTCTCTTGGATTGGTTCTTCCGACGGAAATAGGATTTCTAGAACGCATAATCGGACCGAAAAGATTTCCCTTCGTTAAACTTTCTTTAACGACAAAGGTTACCGGTTTGTATCGGGTCACAAAGGTCGGAAGTACGAAAGTTTCCAAAGTACTCATGTGATTTCCGGCGACGACGACCGGACCTTCTACGCTGAGAAGTTTTTCGATTCCTTCCACTTGGATTTTGCCGCCGCAGTTTTCGATCAGATCCAAAATTCTCGCGGAGGATTCACACCAAGTCGGGTTATCGTAAAGTCCCTTAAGGGCCAAATCCCTACTTTTAAAAATTTCTTTGAAGTAGCCGTAATGAAATGCAATGTCCGTTTCTCGAAAGATCGAATCCATCCAAGAACGTTTTTTATCCGGCGCTGTTTGATAAAAAATCGAAAGATCTTTTTCGTATTCCAAAGGTTTGCAAAGATCTTTTCTTTGCAGTAATCGCATACTCATTCTCAGGCCGTCCTTGATACGCGCAAAGCGTGTGCGCCATTCTATTCTTACGATAGAATGTTAAACCAAAAATCTTTGTCGGATTGAAAAGAGTTCGTTTAAAGTTTTTTCGGCGAGCGCTTTGGCTTTTTATAAGAACTTAAGAATGAAAGGAAGTTGCAAAATTGAACAAAAGGATTGTGAGGGCATAAAAAAACCCGGCAACGTCCTACTCTCCCATGCAGCGAACCACACAGTACCATCAGCGATGAGAGGCTTAACTTCCGTGTTCGGGATGGGAACGGGTGTGGCCCTCTCTCTATAGTCACCGGGAATCTTGAGGACAGTGTTTTATATCCGTCCGCTTTGTCATTCTTAAATTAAAAGAATGGATGAATTTTTTAAACGGAATTCACGAATTTTCGAATCCGATTTTCTCCTCGTTTAAGCGGAGAATTTCTTCGATCGCAATTTCGGCCGCGACTAAATCCGCAAATCCGGGAGAATCCGGAAGCCAAGGCATAAGATGCCAGATTCCCAAAAGTTCTTTATCGCCGGGAAGAATGTATTGGTTCAAAGAAATCGTCTGAAGATTAAAAAGAAACGCAAGAGTTCCGTTCGAATTTTTTTCCGAATCCTTCAACGCGATCGTGAGAATGTTTTGTTCTCCGGGAAGTCGGTTGACCCTTATATGACGCATAACGTGTGTAGGGAAGAATCTTTCCGAAAACAGAAAGCTCGATAGGATCGGAAGTCTCGTTTTATATCGGATTTTCAATCCGGAAGAATTTACGGTCAACTTAAGACTTTTGGTCATCACAAACACGAAACTCAACGTGAAAATTCCTAAAAACAAAATTGAAAACGGAATCATAAAAAGAAGAAAGATCGGTTCAGCTTCTTTGATGGGAAAGAAAATCATCGCCCAAATGCCGTAAAAGATTCCGGCGACCAACGCGATCGTGATTTTTTCCTTTGTCGTTTGGCGTTTGAGCAACTCGACTTCCGTTCCGTTTTCGGTTCGATTTAACTTTAGAAATTTTGAATCCGGTTTTACGATTTCGTCGTAGGTCGCGGAGGAAGAAGGTTTAAAATTCGATTCGGATGTTTCGAAACCTTCTTTCGAATCATCCGAAACAGGAAGGGAAACTATGGATCGGAAAAGAATTAGATTTTTCTTAAATTCTTCCTTATTTGAATACGTTTCAAGGATATAAAAGGCTCCGTCCGATTTTAAAAGAAACAAATCCCAATAAACTCCGGAACCCGTTCCGGAATAAGAGGAAGAACTCGTGGTTCCTCTCTGCGATATCATTCTTTTTTTGATTTTGTAACTTATGAAATTTTCGAGGTTTATATTTACGATCGTTTGTCCGGTTTCGGAGATGGAATAGATTCCATTGACCGAATCCAATTCTTCCGTTCGAATTGCATCCTTGGTCTTTCGATACGTACGGATCGTTGAAATCAACAGAAACAAAAATGAAAAACAGAAAAATAAAATCATTCCAGGAGTTATATATTCTCCCTCGGAAAATCGAACTGCCGCGTACAACGCGGCGCCGATCGAAAACAAGATCACGAATATCAGTAGAGAGATCAGAAAACATCCGGATATTCCGGAAAAACGATACGGGTTTTGAGAAATCTTTTTTGCGCGAGAAGTTTCGAAATTCCAGGAAGACAAGTCTATCACCTCATTCGTGTTATACGATCTATCTATAAATCCGGCTTACATCCGGAAAAATGAGAACAATAAATTATTTCTTTTTTAAAGCCGGGTCAAGCAGTAAAACCGGATTTTCCGATTCCGATTTTTCACCGGATTCATAGGTTCTTAACGTTTTAAAAGTTGTATCCTTTACGCCTTCCTTTGGAAGCCTTGCAGAAAGGGCTTTTAAAAAAGCTGAAACTCGTTTTAAAACGAAATTCTTTATAAAGATCATGGAGGCCGCATGGCGCAGTTTGAGAACGTTACAATCATTAAAAAAGCGAATGTTTACTACGACGGAAAAGTAACGAGCAGAACCGTTCTGTTTCAAGACGGAAGCAAAAAGACTTTGGGGATTTTAATGCCCGGCGAATACGACTTCGGAACCGACGAAAAGGAAATCATGGAAATTCTCGACGGAGAAATGCTCGTGAAACTTCCCGGACAGGATTCTTGGAAAGAAATCAAGGGCGGACAATCCTTCGAGGTTCCGGCAAAATCGAGATTTCAAATGAACGTAAAGACAATCAGCGACTACTGCTGTTCTTATATCGCTTGAGAATTCGTTTCAAGTTCATAAGAATTTTTGAATGGATGAGAATGTAATTCTTTCCATTCTCGATTTGAAGTTATAAAAAAGCCGAGGATAACCTCGGCTTTTTATGTTTCACGATGTCCGTTGAAATCGGCGGAAGAACCCGGCTCGTTTTCAAAATTCTTCGACTTCGTTTAACAAATCACTGATAACTTTCGATCGGAAGACAGGAACAAATCAGGTTTCTATCCCCGTACACGTTATCCACTCTTCCCACGTAAGGCCAGAATTTGTGATCCTTCAACCAAGAAGCGGGATAAGCCGCGCGTTCTCTCGGATACAGATGATCCCAACGATCCGAAGTCACCATTGCCGCAGTGTGCGGAGAATTCTTCAGCGGGTTGTCCGTTTTGTCTAACGTTCCGTTCTGAACGTCCAGGATCTCCTGATGAATCAAAAGCATCGCTTCGCAGAAACGATCCAATTCTTCCAAGGATTCGGATTCAGTCGGCTCGATCATTAAAGTTCCTGGAACCGGAAAGGACATCGTAGGCGCGTGAAATCCGTAATCGATCAATCGTTTTGCGACGTCTTCCACTTCGATCCCTGCGGTTTTTTTGAAAGGTCTTACGTCGAGAATACATTCGTGAGCGACAAAACCGTTCTTCCCTTTGTAAAGAACCGGATACGCTTTTTCCAAACGTTTTGCGATGTAGTTCGCATTTAGGATGGATATACGAGTCGCGTTCGTAAGCCCTTCGGAACCCATGAGAGCTACGTAAGTCCAAGAGATCAACACGATACTCGCGCTTCCCCAAGGAGCCGCAGAAACCGCACCGTGTTCGTTTCCGGTTGTGTTGTCCACAAGCACGTGACCGGGTAAGAATGGAACGAGATGTTTTGCAACGCCGATCGGTCCTACGCCGGGACCGCCGCCTCCGTGAGGTATGCAAAAAGTCTTATGTAGATTGAGATGACAAACGTCCGCTCCGATTTCACCCGGACTTGTTAATCCGACTTGAGCGTTCATGTTCGCTCCGTCCATATAAACCTGTCCGCCGTGAGTGTGTACGATCTGACAGATTTCTTTTACGGATTCTTCGAAAACTCCGTGTGTGGAAGGATAGGTAATCATCAAAGCGGCGAGATCGTCTTTGTGTTCTTCCGCTTTTGCTTTGAGATCATCAAGATCCACGTTTCCGTTTGGATCGCAGGAAACTACGACAACTTTAAAGCCGGCCATCGCCGCGCTTGCAGGATTGGTTCCGTGAGCCGAGATAGGAATCAGACAAACGTTTCTGTGAGATTCTTTTCTGCTTTCGTGATATCTGCGGATCGCTAAAAGACCCGCGTATTCTCCTTGAGAACCCGCATTCGGTTGCAGAGAAACTCCCGCAAATCCCGTGACTTCGCAGAGCCATTTTTCGAGTTGTTCGAAAACGAGTTTATAACCTTTGGTTTGATCCGCAGGTGCAAACGGATGAATCGCTCCGAACTCCGGCCAAGTAACCGGATACATTTCGGTGGTTGCGTTGAGTTTCATCGTACAAGAACCGAGAGGAATCATCGAAGTCGTCAAGGAAAGATCTCTGGACTCCAATTTGCGGATATAACGAAGCATTTTCGTTTCCGTATGATGCGATTGAAAGACCGGATGAGACAAAAAGGAAGAATTTCTTTTTAAGGATTCGGTAATATTCCCCGAGCTCGCGAAAAGATTTTCGAGATCCGCGTTCTTCACTTCGAAAATTTCGAACAAATCCTTGATGTCTTCCGAATTTACGGTTTCGTCTAACGCGATCCCGATTCTTCCGTCCTTGTATTCTCTTAAATTGATCTTTTTAGCGCGGGCCTTGTCGAGAATCCCATTCGCTTTCGCTCCGGCTTGAATCGTAATCGTATCGAAGTAAGAATCGTTGGTGATCGTAAAACCCGCCGACTTCAACGCGTCCGCAAGAATCGCCGTAAACTTATGAACACGAGTTGCGATATCTTTCAAACCTTCCGGTCCGTGATAGACCGCATACATGGAAGAGATCACCGCGAGTAAAACCTGTGCGGTGCAAATATTGCTCGTCGCTTTGTCTCTACGAATATGTTGTTCTCTGGTTTGTAAGGAAAGTCTGAGTCCCGGATTTCCCTGAGAATCTTTGGAAACTCCGATCAATCTTCCGGGCATACTGCGTTTGAATTCGTCCTTGGTCGCAAAAAAGCCCGCGTGTGGTCCGCCGAATCCGAGTGGAAGCCCGAATCTTTGAGACGAACCGACAGCGATATCCGCGCCCATTTCTCCCGGAGATTTGAGAAGGGTCAGCGCCAAAAGATCCGCGGCAACTGTGGAAACCGCTCCCACGTTATGCGCTCTTTGGATGAACGAAGTATAATCGATAACCTTTCCGTCGGTTGCGGGATATTGAAGAAGAACCCCGAAAAAATCCTCGTTGAGTTCGATGGTTTCGTGATTTCCGATCACAACTTCGATTCCGAGAGGATTGGCTCTGGTTACGACTACGTCTACGGTTTGAGGATGACAAAGTTCCGACACGAAGAATTTTTTAGCGGTTTCATTCTTACGAACGGAATAGGCGAGAAACATCGCTTCGGCCGCCGCGGTTCCTTCGTCAAGAAGGGAAGCGTTTGAAATTTCAAGACCGGTAAGATCGATGATCATCGTTTGAAAGTTCAAAAGAGCTTCCAAACGTCCTTGAGAAATCTCCGCTTGATACGGAGTATAAGCAGTATACCAACCCGGATTTTCCAAAATGTTTCTTTGAATCACACCGGGAACGATACAAGCGTTATAACCGGTGCCGATATAAGAACGAAAAACCTGATTTTGAGAAGCGATGAGTTTTAGATCCTGAAGAATCTTGTGTTCCGTGGAGGCCTTCGGAAGATCCAAGGGTTTCTTCGATCGAATTCCGGCGGGAACCGCCTTGTCGATCAATTCTTCCAGAGAAGAAAGTCCCAATTCTTTCAGCATTTCGCCGGTTTGACTCGGATCCGGTCCGATATGCCTTCTTGGAAAGGTATCCAACGGATCTAAGCCGACCTTTTCAAGATTTGTTTTGGTTTGGTTCTGGAGAGTGGAGTTCATGTTCACCTGCTTCTAAATTCTATATATTAGACTTTACTGTTATTCAAGTCCGGCTACGAGGGTTTTGTATTTTTCGGGACTCAGAAGTTTTTCCAGTTCGGAAGTTGAAAAACCCTTCACCTTGATCATCCAGGAATCGAAAGGTTTCGCGTTTACGTCGCCCGGATTTTTGGACAGAGCCGGATTGGATTCGATCACTTCTCCGCCGATGGGAGCGTAAAGATCCTCGGCCGCCTTAACGGACTCGATGGTTCCGAAGGTTTCGAATTGTTTAATATTCTTCCCAGCTTTCGGAAGATCCACGAATACGATGTCGCCTAACGCGGATTGAGCGAAGTCCGAAATTCCGATGAGGGCGGTATCGCCTTCCACTTTTACCCATTCGTGTTTTTCCGAGAATAGATAACCTGCCGGTGCCTGTGTTTCTGCCATGATCCGTTTTTTCCTGTTTAATTTTTTCTGATACTGCCTGGAATAAAAGGCTTTGTAGTAATGATAGCTTGTTTCGGCTGTTCGCGGATTTCAATCTGAATCGGCTCGCCGTCCTTGATTTTTTCGGTTCGAATCAAAGCCAATCCGATTCCCTTTTTTAAGGAAGGAGAGAATGTGCCGGAAGTCGTTTTGCCGATTTCGTTTCCTTCGGAATCCAACACACGAAAATTCTCCCTGGGAACTCCCGCTTCCGTTAATGCGAACGCGACAATCTTGGAACCCGCGCCGTTTTTCTTTTGAGAAAGAATTTTATCGGACGAAAAGTAAGAATTCTCCTTCTCCTTAACGATCCAACCGATTCCCGATTCGATCGGAGTCCACAAATCGTTGAGTTCGTGTCCGTAAAGAGGATACTTCGCTTCGATTCTCAGAGTGTCGCGCGCACCGAGTCCGCAAGGAAGCAGTCCGTACGGTTTTCCGAATTCCAAAAGTTCATTCCAAAGTTTTAATCCGATCGGAATGGTGGAATAAATTTCGAAACCGTCTTCGCCGGTGTAACCGGTTCTGGAAACGATGATCTCTTCGCCTTGATGATTCAATAATGCGAAGTGATAGTATTTAACGGAGTCCAATTCTCTGTTTAAGAATTTGGAAAAGATTTCATTCGCTTTAGGACCTTGTAATGCGATTTGATGCCAACGTAAACTTTGATCGTCGACTTTTACGCCCGAAGCAGGAAGATGTTTGAGTAGGTGCGCGTTCACCGCTTCGTAGTTCGATGCGTTTGAACAGATCATATATTTTTCAGGGGAGAATTTGTAGATCGTTATGTCGTCCACAAGTCCGCCTTGTTCGTTCAGGACCGCGTTGTATTGAACCTGAAAATCGGAAAGGGAAGAAACGGAATTGCACGTAACGGATTCCAAAAAGTCGAGAATCGCTTTCGGTTCTCCTGTAACGAAAATTTCACCCATGTGGGAAACGTCGAAAAGCCCGGCGGCTTCCCGTGTGGCGTTGTGTTCCGCGATAATGCCGGAATATTGGACGGGCATGTCCCAACCCCCGAACGGAATCATTTTGGCGCCCAGGGCGCGATGGGTTTCGTAGAGCGGAGTTTTTTTATCTTGGGACATAAGGCTTTCCGGGTACCAATTTTTACTACTTCCGTACCGGGACAAATGGATTTTTGGGTAAAAATTTCGGTTCAAAGGGCGTTTGGGGCCGTTTTCTTGCCCTTTAGATTTCTTTTCATCGGAGAATGGGGGCTTTTCAGTTTTTTCACTTTTTTTTTCGGGGAAGAATTATCGTTCGCTCTATAAAAAGAAACAAAGCGATAGTTTGACATAAAATTAATGATAGACAGGGTGTTCGCGATTTTGAAATAAATATTTCCTTTTCAGATTCGGAGCACATTCTGTTTTTTAAATATTCTCATTCCATAATGTGTCTTTTATTCAATTATAAGGTGAGCAGGGGATGATTTTGTAATTTATTGACTGGATTTTGATTTCTTTAAGATTCAATACATGAATAAAATATCACTCATCTTATTAAGTATTCTTTTGGGAATTTTGGTTCACTCTTGCGACGATCTTTCTCCTCGCGAAAAGTGTTTGGAAAATAACGCGTGTAACAATAGAGCGCAGGCTTGTTTTTCGGGTTTTATTGTCGTATCGGGAGCTACGTCTTCGTTGACAAATTCAACTCCTAACAGCCAAGAAATCGCGAATCTGGCCGTTACTTGTAACGCTTTACAGAAAGCCTGCGAAGCGGATTGTAACCAAAAACATAAGTATTAAAAGGACGAAATTACGTTGATTGTAACGTTTTCGGCGTCGGAACCACGGCGCCGAAATTTTGAAACGTCGTTTTAACGGAAGTATAAAATAGATTATTAAATCATTCTTTTATAATGTTTTTATGATTTCCTGAACGATCGTCTGAACGGCTTCGATTTTATAAGGTTTGTCCAAAACGTTTTTTACACCTTGTTCGAGAAGCTTTTCCTTTTTTTCCCTTTCGATATGGCCCGAGGTGATGATCACCTTAACGGAAGGATCGAATTTCTTCAGTTTCGTAAAAAGAACGTCGCCGCTCATATCGGGCATTCCCAAATCTGAAATAACCAAATCGATTTTGTTTTTCGGGTCTTGATAAATTTCCAAAGCGTGATTACCGTTGTTCGCGGAAAATACGCGGCAACCGGACAATTCCAAAATATCTTTGAGAACGTCCAGAACCATAATCTCGTCGTCCACGATCAGAATGTTCGCGTCGATTTTGGTTTGTCTTTTGATCGTTTCGGAATCGATCGCTTCTCCGGCGGCAACCGCCGGAAAGTATAAGGAGAATTTTGTTCCTCGGTTCGGAAACGATTCCACGTCGATAAACCCGAAATGATTTTTAGTGATCGTGTCCACGATCGAAAGTCCTAAGCCGGTTCCTTTTCCTCTTTCTTTGGTCGTAAAGAACGGTTCGAAAATTTTCGACTTGGTTGCGGAATCCATTCCCTTGCCCGTATCGATTACGTGAATACAAACGTATTGAGACGCGCTTCCGGATAAGAATTTTTTTCTTACGTCTTCTCCCGAGATCGTGGTTTCTTGAATCGTTATCTTTCCGCCGTCGGGCATCGCGTCTCTTGCGTTTAAGGCAAGGTTTAGAATCACCTGATGAAGATGTCCGCTGTCCCCGAGAATGATTCCGTTTGCGAGATCAATCTTCGTTTCGATCGTAATGTTTTTCGGAAGAGAAAACGCGAGAATGTCCGTGACTTCCTTGATAATATGCGAAATGGAAACCGGCTTGAGTTCGGACGAACCGGGACGAGAAAAAAGAAGAAGTTGTTTTGTGATCGATCCGCCTCGTTTGGCCGCTTCTATGATTCTGGTTACGTGTTTGTTTAGATCGGAATTCTTATCGATCCTTAGTTCCATAACCTCCGCGCTTCCGAGAATCATCGTCAATAAGTTGTTGAAGTCGTGCGCGATTCCTCCTGCGAGCAAGCCGACGCTTTCCATCTTTTGCGCCTGTCTCACGATTTCCTCCGCGATCTTTCTTTCGGAAATGTTTCGGACGATTCCCTGCAGATAACCGTTTTCCAAATATCTTGCGTTGATTTCCACAGGAACGATACTTCCGTCTTTGCGAACCAGTTTTCTTTCCGATAAAACGTGTTTTCCCGCTTTTAGATCGTTCACACGAAGAGGTTGTTTTTTTAGATCGTCCGGATCGATCACGTCCCAAAGATGAAGTTTTAAAAATTCTTCCTTGGTATAACCTAACAACGCACAGCCGCTCGGATTGATCTCGACGTATTTCCCTTCCTTATCGGTGAGGAAGATCGTATCCGAGGCCTGTTCTACAAGAGAACGATAACGCGCTTCGCTTTCTGTTTTTAAATCTTCGATTCTTTTTCGTTCGATCGCAATGCCCGCGATATGCGCCAAAGAATGGATCAATCGAAGATCCAAATCGGAAGGTTTTTTCGGTTCGTAATAATAAAGGGCGAAGGTTCCCAATACTTGTTCGTTCGGAGAGAGGATCGGGTGAGACCAACAGGCTCTCAGATGAAATCGATTCGCGATATCCACGTAATCTTCCCAAAGCGGATCATTTTGTATGTCTTCGACGATCGTCAGTTTTTTCGTATAAGCCGCGGTGCCACAGGAACCGACTTTCGGTCCGATTTTTTCTCCGTCCACTAACGCGCAGTAATCCTTGGGAAGACTCGGAGCGGCTCTATGTCTTAAAGTGGTTCCGTCGTTATCCAATAAAAGAATACTCGCATGAATATTCGGTCTGTATTTTTCGATCGCTTCGGCAAGGGTAAGTAGAATATCGGAGAGCGACTTACCTTCGGAAAGTTCTTCGAAAACTTGGAAGAGGTGATCCAAAAGGAGTTCCACTTTTCTTTGTTCTTCCAGATCGAATGGGGTCAACTTGCCTTTGGATAAGAATAAGTTTCGGAGTAAATTTCTTATGAATACGATGGGTGAGATTAAGAATGCGAAAAAAGTTTCAAAGGACGAGGACGCCGCTTCTTTTTTCGGGAATGTCGCAGTATCGATATAATGATGAATCATAATGAACCACTTTCAAGCCTATCGTTTATACTTAGGTGATGGAAGAAGATGGGAAGAGGCTTTTCCTCACCGATTTAAAACGGATTACAGAGAAAAAACGATACCACAGAATCTTAAAAAGGAAATCTTAAAGATAAAATAAGGATTATTTCCGATCGGAAATTTCGTGAATCGGATCGGTTTAACATTTATCTCATTAAAGCGAATTCTCGGATTTGATTAATTCTTTGCAAAGAATGTGTTTTTAAGTCCAATTGTAGAAAATTATGAGTTGTTTGTTCTGTAAAAACGGTGAAAAAACTTTTTTCCGAAGGGTGACCTTGACGGAGGATCGGTATTCCTACGATTTTCCGATCCGGGACATCGTGGAACATTCCACCCAGGTTTTTCCCGATATTTACCGATGCAAAACCTGCGGAGAATTTTGGGTGATTCAGAGTAGGGGAACGGGCGATCCGAGATCGACTTATCCAGAGTTTTACGTTCAAGAAGCGAAGCTCTTGGAAGGAAAGGAAAAGGATCTGGTTCAGGATCCGACTCTTGCCAAACTTCTGGAAGTCCGATTCGATGAAAATCGGATTCTTCCCTACGACTTCGCGGTCTCCTGTCTTCAAAAGATAGAACTTAGAGAAAGAGAAACATTAAAAAATCTGTATATTCAAAAATCGACGAATCTTGATTCCTCGATTAAATACTGGTTGGAGAAATGGTTTTCCGAAAATTTCCCGAAAGAACACAAGGGAATTTTTGAAAAAGGATTTCACCAAGGCGCGGTCGCTCTTCTAACACTTCCGGAAGAAACGAAAACGATCGAAAGTTGTAGCATCGACTCGGATAAAATCGTTCTTTGGACCGAAAATAAGGAAGGCGAGAATTTTTTATCCGGGATCGACGTCGGGGACGGAAGTATATTATGGAAAACGAAAGTTCTTCCTCCGTTCAAAACCGGACCTAAGATTCCGATCCTATTTTGGAAGTCCGGTTATCTGTGTTCCTTTCACGGAGTTCAAGAAACTTCGTTTTCGCTTTTGGATCGTCCGGACGTTCTTCTGATTCACGATTTAAACGGAAATAAAGCGGGAGAATTTTCTCTGCAACTTTCCTGCTACGAAGTCGATCCGACCCGAGAAAGGGATTTTTCGGAATGTAGAACCGTTCATAATTTCGAAGTTACGATTTTGAACCACGTATTGTATTTCCCAAAAAACAAATCGGTCGTCGCATACGATCTGCTGGAACAAAAAGAACTATGGACCTTGGATCTGCCCGGTCTCGAAATTTTTTCGGGGAAGGTTCTTTTTGACGGAGAAGGGAATTCGGTCTTCTTCGCGTTGAAAGGAATTTGTGTTTTCGATTCCGAACGCAAACTCAAGGCGTATTGGAAATCCTCTGCTCATCCGGTTTTTATAGACGAATATCTGAATCTATTCTATTATTATGCGAAGATCGAAAACCCGCAGAGAAAAAGGCGGATCGAATTTAAGGACAAAAAGGAAAGCGGAGTCGAACTCATTCATTTTTTAAATTCTCCGCCGTTGGTCTTTGAGGAAGGTTATCTTTTTTGTTTCGGTTACGATAAATCGTATATTACGAACTTGGAATTTGATATTCTCAAAACATACGATAAAACCAGCACGGATATTTTGGGACCTCACAAAAGCACCAATCCGATTTTCCCTTCCCTTGTTGTCGAGGATCGGATCGTATTCGCGGAGGATTATCGACACGTAACGATTCTAAAACGAAACGGAGAATTCGTATCCGAATATCCGATTCAAAATCCTCTCAAAAATTTTTTCACATTCGACGGAAAAAATATCGCGATCGTCGAATCCATACACGACGGTTACGGGTCCGAAAATCAGTTTCGCCTTACCGTTTTAGGACCGAACGGAGAATTGAAAAAACAAATCTTGTTGCGAACCATGGACGGATTCAATATCTGTTTCGACGCGTATCTCACTTTCGTATATAATTCTTCCCTAATGAAGATCGATCTTGCGAAGGATTCTAATTCTTAAACTTTAGATTTTTTGAATATTTTTCGGGAGAGATTCCGATCATGGACTTGAAGTCCTTGATAAAATGCGCCTGATCGAAATAACCCAAGTCGAGCGCAAGTCCGCTACCGTCCACATTCTCCCCGTTTTCCAATCGTTCCGCGGCCTCGTGCAATCTGTATCTTTGAATCACCCACTTCGGTGTGACCCCCACGTAACGACTGAACAGACGTTGTAACGTTCTCAGGTTCACTCCGACTTTTTGAGCTACGTCTTCCGCGCGTAGAATTTCTTTTTGATCCAGAATGAGTTGAACCACTTCTTGAATCCAAGGTATGTTCGTGTCGATTTCAGGAAGTCTTTCGAACAGAATCGACTCAGTGATTTCGATCCTTTGGTCGTTATCTTTCGCGCTGAGAATGGAATGTTCAAGTTTGGAAACGTCCACCGAGAAAACGGATTCGATCGGTATGGAACGATTGGTAAGGGTGCGAATTGGTTTTTGAAAAAACGGATAGAACGCTCCGGGTTTGAATTTGATTCCCCAGACAAAACCCTCGTCTTCGAGAAGATGGGAGAATTTTCCTTCGATGATTCCTTGGATTCTGGATTGGCCTTTTTCAAAAACGATATGTATGCTCGGATGCGGGAGGGTTTGCGCAAGATACGGTTCTTTTCCTCTCAGATCCCAACGAACCGTCCAGTGATGTTCGATCAAAGATTGAAGACGTTCACTCGGGAGATAACGCGCGTGTTCCGAGTGAATTTGGGTATTCGTATTCTTTAATACTCCTCTTGGTTTGTCTTTTTTTTCATTCATAACTTTTTTGAGAATATATGACATATTTTGGCAACTTTCTTATGATATACTTTTTTCAATGAATTCCTTTTTGATCGGAAATTCTTTCAAACGGAATTCGTTAGGATTTAGACGATCCGATTTTTGGAAACAAAATTCATATCATTCAGGAAGTTGAATATGTCTTTGAAAAAATATACCGGAAGTTGTCATTGCGGTAAAGTAAGTTACGAGGTCGATTTGGATCTTTCTCAAGGAACGGGGAAATGTAATTGTTCCTTTTGTTCCAAAGTAAGAAATTGGAGCGCTACGGTAAAACCGGAAGCCTTTCGATTGATTACCGGAAAAGATGAACTGGGAAGTTATCAATTCGGAACGAAAAGTGCGACCCACAAATTCTGTAAGAATTGCGGTGTGAGAACGTTTACCGAAGGTTATATCGAGGAAATCGGCGGTAGTTTTGTGAGCGTTAGTTTGGCGACCTTGAACGATTTGGAAATTTCGGACTTGGTTACCGCGCCTCTTTGGTATGCGGACGGTCTTCATAACAACTGGAGAGAACAACCTGCAGAGATACGACATCTCTGATACGAACTTCCGCTTAACAAAATCCAAAATCGAAACCGTTCCTGGTTTTGTTAAGCGAAGTCGGTTTAAATTATTCTTTCAGAGCTTCCAAGCCGTTTCGTGCGACTTGTCCGTCTTGAGCCGAAGTTCCGCCGGAAACTCCGATCGCTCCCGCGATCTTTCCGTCGATTAAAATCAATTCTCCACCTTCCAGAGGATATACTCCGGGAAGTCCGAGGATTCTGAGTCCCATTCCTCCGGCCGCAACGGAATCTTCCATCGCCTTAGTCGGTCTTCGGAAGTTGTTCGCACATTTCGCTTTTCCCTGCGAAATGTCGATGGAACCGAATTGAGCTCCGTCCATTCTTTCCAAAAGAATCAAGTTTCCCCCGGAATCTACTACGGAGATCACCATCTTCCATCCGTTCTTCTTTGCTTCCGCTTGCGCTTTGAGAACGATCTTCTTTGCCAGATCCAAACGGATCGGGTTTCCGTAATCCGGGAAGACCGGTTGACTTTGACTCATAACACTCCTTGGGTTTATCAGAAAGATACAAACCGCCGCGACGATCCACAATCTTGTGTACATAGAATTCTCCGTGTTCGTAAAATTGATGTTTGGTGAAATCGAATTGTAACGATCCGATCGATCGATTCAAACGAGTTCTTGAATGTTAGTTTAACCTTTTGGGATTTGAAACTGAGGTCGATCTTGCGAATGAATCGCGTCGATCGAGGTGGGTGTTTTGCGAAACACAAAACCGTTCAAGAGAAGATTCCGAAGAAGACTCGGAATCTATATTAAAAAAAGCATTTGTTCTTTTGTTTGTCAAGTAATGTAGAAGGAATTTATAAAAAAAGCTTTTCCGCAATCCGAAAGTAAAAAGTATTCTGCGTTAAGATGAGTTCAAAATTCAAAGTTAGATTTCTTTTAGAGACAACGTTCTTATTCGTTTTTTGTATCGCGGTTCATTCGTGTTCCAGCGCGCCGATCGTAAACAAACCCTTGGATGGAAGTTTGGATTTGCAAGGTCATCGAGGAGCAAGGGGTTTAAAACCTGAGAATACTTGGCCCGCGTTTGAAGAAGCCGTTCGATACGGGATGACCACATTGGAGTTGGATACCGTTTTGACAAAAGATCGTAAAATCGTAATTCATCACGATTCCGAAACCAATCCTACGATCTGCCAAAAGAAAGACGGAACTCAAATCACGTCGACTTCCTTATACGAACTTACCTTGGCGGAATTGAAACAACTCGATTGTGGAACCAAAAAAAATCCGAAGTATCCGGAACAGGTTCCCGTTCCAGGCACGGAGCTGATCACGATCGAAGAATTTTTTACGCTCGTCGCCGATTTGGAAAGGAAAAATCCGAAACAACCTAGGTTGAGATTCAACATTGAAACGAAGTTTCCAAACGACGATAAGGCAAACCTTCCCGCGGACAAAGTAAGGGATCACGTAAGTTTATTGGTACAAGCGGTTGAAAAAGCGAAGGTCGTCGAGCGAACTACGATTCAATCGTTTTACGTTCCGGCGTTGCCGATCGTAAAAGAAAAAAATCCGAAGATTAAGACGAGCGCACTTTTTTCCTTAACGTATTTTCAAGGTGCGATGATGAAACTCGGATTCGGAAACGGAACGCGTCAAAACGCTCTCGAAAAAACCTTGGAAGTAAAGGCGGATATCATTTCTCCTTATTTCCTATACGTAACGAAAGAATTCGTGCAGGAAGTTCATTCCAAAAAAATTTCCGTGATTCCCTGGACCGTAAACGATTCGGAAGAAATGAAACGATTGATCGAAGCGGGAGTGGATGGAATTATTAGCGATTATCCCGATCGATTGATCCAGGTTATTCAAAAATAAGAATATTCTAAAAATATTATATTTAAGAGTGACGAGCCAATTGCGACCGACAACGGACAAAAAAAAGAATGGTGAACGATGTAAAGAACATCGAATCACCATTCTCCAGAGAGTAAGTGTTTGGTTTTAGTTCGTAATTCCGAATTTTGTCAGAAACTTTTTGTATTTCTTCGCGTTTCTTCTTCCTCGGATCTGATCCAGAATGAGGTTTCCGACTAAGGATCTTGGAATTCTCGGTTCTTTTCCGTTTCCGAGTCTTTTAAACTGAAAACGAATCGCGGACATCTTAGAAAGCGAGTTGAAAGCGGGATTGGAAAGGCTCGGAATATTCACTTCAAGCTTATCCAGATCTCCGGAAATAATTTTGGAAGCGCAATCGGGTTCGAACGCGAATGGAGCGGCAATTCCCACCAAGTCGATCGCGCCGGAAGAGATCGCGTCTTCCATTACGTTTTTGGAACGGAATCCACCCGTGGACATCAAAGGCATTTCGGCGACGGCTCTTGCTTTTTTTGCGAAATCCAAAAAGTAGGCTTCCCGTTTTTTGGTTCCGTTGGATTCTCCGCCTTGCATCGCGGGGGATTCGTAGTTTCCTCCCGATATTTCAAGAAGATCTAATTTAGATTTATTTAACATTCGAATCACTTGGATCGCGTCTTCTTCCGCGAAACCGCCGCCTTGAAAATCCGCGGAGTTCAACTTAACTCCCAGACCGAATTCTTTTTTTGTGTAAGCTCTGATTCCGTTCACCACTTCGAGAAGAATTCGCGCTCTGTTTTCCAAAGAACCTCCCCACTGATCCTTTCGAAGATTGGTCAAAGGAGAAAGAAATTGATTCAAAAGATAACCGTGAGCCGCGTGAACTTCCACGCCGTCGAAGCCTGATTTTTCCGCGACAACCGCGGCTTGTATAAAACGATCTATGATTTTTTTGATTTCATCTTCGGTGAGAGCGCGTGGAGTTCCGAAAACTTTTTCGAACATTCTTCCCGGAATATGAACCTTAACTGCGGAAGGAGCGACGGGAGTTTCCGAAACAAAACTGAAGACCTGTCTTCCGGGATGATTGATCTGCATCCACATTTTGGAACCGCCCGATTTTCCGGCTTCGGCCCAACGTTTGAACGAATCCAAATTTCCCTGATCTCGAACGATCACGTTTCCCGGTCCGGTCAACGCGTTCGGATCGACCATCGCGTTTCCGGTCAAAAGCAAACCCGCTCCGCCTTGTCCCCAGCGTCGGTATAAACCGATCATATCTTTTCCGGGGAGGAAACGATCGTCTGCGAGACTTTCTTCCATGGACGCTTTTGCGATTCTATTTAGCAGAACTTGTCCGTTTGGCAATTTGAGGGATTGAGATAGGGGGGAGGCGGATTTTGACATGTACATTCTCCGTTTGGAAATTCCTTTCCTACCCATCGGTATTTATTGAAAGAATTTTGTCAAATTTTAATTCCTACCAGTTGGTATTTATTTTTAACTCAAAGAATGAATTCGTTTGACTGCGAGAGAACGACTTTGAGAATGAAAGGGAGAATTTCGCCATGTCCAAAACCCTCGGATGGAAAAAATTACCCGAAGACGTTCGCAGAGAATCGATTTTATCCGCGGCGATGCGTTGTTTTTTTTCGAAGGGTTTTGAAAAGACTTCGGTTCAAGATATCGCCGAAACCGCGGGTTTGACCAAGGGCGGAATCTACTTTCACTTTGAAAGTAAGGAAGAAATCCGTGATACTCTGATCCGAGAATTTTTGAATCTGGATCGATTCGGTTTTCAAGATCCGGAAGTTGTTTCTCTTCCGCCTCATCTAAGAATGAAGGAATATCTGGAACGTCTTGCGAAACGGCTGACCATCGAGGGAAATTGTTCTCCGCGTTTGTTTGCGGAAGCGACTTCGAGCGGTGGAAGTATGGAAAATGAAATCGTTGCCTTTTACGATTCTCTGGAAACCGTTTTTGCCAAGACGATTCAAGAAGGTCAAGATGCGGGAAGTATCGTGAGTTCCATGTCTCCGATTCTGATCGCAAGAACCATTCTCGCGGTGTTCGACGGTTTACAAATTCAAGCGGACATATCTCCCGAAAAAAGAAATCTTCAAGTTCGAGGTAGAGAAGTGTTGAATTCTTTTTTTAAGAATCTGCTTTTGAATTTCGATCCGACTTGTGAAACAAAATCTTAAATTCTAATCTTAAAATCTAAATTCGATTTCTGACTTCTAAACTTTCTTAACTTCCGATTCCAACCAAGAAAGAATGGATTCCGATTCCTAAATAATTTCCAAGCGCGTAGCCGATCAATCCTGTTAGAATGCCGACCACCAAAACTCCTTTGTTTCGAATCGCTTGTACGACCGGCGGAACGAACGCAGGTCCGTAGATGCTTGAGACCGATGTGATGATCCATGTATCTACCGGGATTTTAAATAAAATTCCCAAGATAAGATGAATTCCAATCGCTCCAAAGAGAATCGAAACTAAAATCAACGATACGGTTCCGAAGTCTTTTTTCAATTCTTCCAGATCCGCAAGAAATCCGATCGCAACAGAAAAAACCAAAATGAGATAACTTCCGAACTCGTAGGTTTTGAGTTGTCTTACCTTGGAATGAAACGAGATTCCGATTCCCCAAGTGGTGATTCCGAGAAGGATGGAAGGCGCATACAACGAAGAAAAAATCAAAAACGTAAACGCGACCGAAACTCCGAAACCCAAGGTCGCCAACAACAATCCGATTCCATTGGGAAGAATGATCCTTTTCCACGCCGGTGTTTGTTCTTCGTGCGCCGTTTCGACGAGTTCGATCGGAACGTTTTTCTCTTCTTCCTTTTTTAAGAACAAAGAAAAGAATTTTTTTCCAACCGTAAGAAGGAAAAGAAGATAAAGCCCGCCGAATACGACGTCGATCGTATTTACGAGCGCGATCGTTTCCTTGTTCGCGTTTAAAGCCAACCCGATCGCGTTTAGGTTCGGAGTTCCTCCGGTATACATTCCCGAAAGCATGCTCGCGATTTTTATGGATTCGGGATGTGCGGTAGCGTAATAATAACCGGCTAACGCGGAAGAGATCGTAACGGCAATCGCCGAAAGGAAGAATGAAAACAGTGCCTGTTTGGCTTCGCCGAAACCTTTTCTAAAATCCGTGGAACTCAATAACAACGGAATCGCAAGCGGGATCGTTATATCCGCGATCGTCAACGGAACCTGTTTCGAAATCCATGAACTTGGAATCAAGTTTCCAAGCGCGATTCCCGCGATATAACAAAGGGATACTGCGCCTAAGATTCCCAAAACTTTAAACCTTTGAGCCAAACGGATCGCAAGCCAAGGAAATAAAAGAATAAATAGAGTTAGAAGGATGGATTGAGAGATTGAAAATACCGATTCCATAAGAATTCCTGAATATACAAAAATCTAACTCTTTCTTAAACTCTTCTTTTTATTAAAAGTATCAAGACCCGATTTTTAAAATTCAAGCAGAAAAGATTCTGAACGCGGGCCGTAATTATTTCTTTTGTGTGGAAATTCTAAGATTTTATCGAATCGGGTAAATCCTTTGTTCATTGAAATACGGAAGGCGATCGAATCAATGGGTAAAATGATTCGTTTTAGTTTCGCTTCAAAGATTGGAAAACGTATTGTCTTCGTTTTGATTCTCTTCGGTTTTTATCTTTTCATCGGCGGTTGTTTGGAAGCGGACCCGATTCCTTTGAAGGTGAACGAGATCCGCCTTCCTCCGGGCGCCGTGAGGGTTCGTTTCCCAAACGGTTCGTTTCCGGAATTCGTGCGGAATCTTCCCTTAAAGTCGGAAGCGACTCTTTGGACTTACAAAAAACAAAACATCATCAGACGTTATGATATGATTGCGGTCGTCGATTTGCCACTTTTGTTCAAGGACGATCTCGAACAATGCGCCGATTATTCCATGCGAGTTTGGGCGGAATACCACAAACAGACGAACAATTTAAACCGACTTTATCTTTTTGATTACAACGGAAATCGAAAACGATTTTCCGAAAGTGGACTTTCCTATCAGTCTTTTTTACGAAAGGCGTTTGCGTCCTCGAATTCTTACTCTTTAAAAAAAGGCGGCGAGAAAGTAGAAGAAAAGGATCTAAGACCGGGCGATCTTTTTGTCCAAAACGAAACCGGTGGAATCGGGCACGTTTCCGTGATTCTCGATTCCGCAAAAGGGAAGAATGGCGAGAATTTATTTCTGGTCGGTTTCAGCTTTATGCCCGCTCAGGAAATGCATATCGAAAAAGCTCCGAATGAATTCGGTTCCGCGGGTTGGTTCACTTACGGAGGATTTATATCCCATTTGAACGAATCCTATCCGTATGGAACTCCGGTTTTGAGAAGATTCTCCGAACGATAATGTGGCGGCCGAGGCCGATTGATTTGGACGATTTAAAACATTCTAAGTTTAGAATATTCTAAATCTATAAAAACAATTGCCATCCGCCCACGTGATAGGCTTGGAAAATCTTTTTCCAACTTTTGAATCCCGCTTCTCGGAACAATTCTTCGTAACGGGAATTCGAAATTCTTTTCAAACCTTTGACGCGATTCACGTATGTTTTTAAAGCTTCTTCTTCCCAACCCTGAAATTCTTTCAGATACAGGGAAAGTTCCTCGAATACGATTTCCATATCGGATTGAGAATCGTGAATATCAAACAGAATGAACATTCCTCCCGGCTCCAACCGAGAAGAAATATCCTTTAACAAAGAAAGTTTCGCGCCGTCGTCGGGAAGAAAATGAAGAACGAGCAATAACGTCGCCGCGGAAAATTTTCGATTTGGATCCAAGGAGGAAACCGGAGCGCAGATCAACTCGGCTCCCGGAAAATTTTTTTGAGCGATGGCGATCATATCGGCCGAAGGATCAACGCCCGTAATTTGATAACGATCCGGTGCGACTTTGAGTAGAGAACGAAAGTCCGCGCCCGTCCCGCAACCCGCCGTGAGAATTTTCGTTCCCGATGGAACCGATCGTAAAATCAAAGTGGCAACCAATTCGGAAATTCCGGAGTAGAACGGAATCATCGTCACGATATTGTTTTCGTATTTGTTTGCTCTTTCACCTTCGAAGGGTTCTATATAATCCATAATTGATTTTTTCCTTTCCTCGATTTCCGATCACTTCGTTTAACAATTCGAAGCCGCGACTCATACCAACTTTTCTTCCGTCCTCCATTCTTTCCAGCGGATTGTGATACCCAAGATATGTCCCGCGAAGGCCAAAGGAACGAACAACAAAAGAAGAAAAGAAACCGGATATTACGCGACGATCACGTTAAGCTGATTCGTAAAAAGAATTCGAAATCGACCGGGTTGACGCGATTTTTAAACGTATTTTTTTTCTATAAAGATTTTTTTTGTGTCCGAATTTTGATTCCTGTGCGGTAATAAAGTCGAATCTCAATTCCGAAATCGTATTCAAAAATTGGAAAGAAGCATGAAATATTTTATATCCTTATCTTTGATTTTAATCTTTTTTTCCTGTTCCAAAAGTTCGGTCGATATCCAGGATCTAAACGAGGAAAGTCTTACCGTTTCTTTGCATCTTCAAAATCGGTTGAACGGTTTGATCGACAAGGTCGCGCCCGCGACTGTCAGCATTTTTCCGAAAGGAAGTACGGAAGGGTCGAGTGCGATCGGTTCCGGTTTTTTTGTGGATGGCGACGGACATATTCTCACCTGTCAACACGTGATCCGAGGTGCGAGCGAGTTTATAGTTCAACCCGCGCGATCGGGAAAACGTCTCAAGGCAAAAGTCGTCAAGGAAGACGCAAATTTCGATCTCGCTCTTTTGGAATCCGAAATTGACGAAAATAAAAACGCGTTTCTTCCCGTTCCAAAGCTCAACGTTCCCAAAGAAGGAACGATGTATCTTTCCTTCGGATCCGCGTACGGATTGCCCGATTCGATTTCTTTCGGAATCGTTTCCTTTTCACAACGCGCAAAGGTGGATCCGTTTCATCCCGAAAAAGGTTTTGTTCAATTGAGTTTACCGATTTATCCGGGAATGTCCGGCGGCGCGGTCGTTGACATTCAAGGTAACCTAATCGGTGTTCAACGATTTACTTACAATACTTCGGGGAATTCTCCCGTAGGTCCGGGGTTTGCGATTCCGGTCGGACACGTTTCGAATTTTCTCGAATCTTCGGCACAGCTTAGGGAGAATAAAGTTCGCGCACAAAGAGGAATCGTTGAGATTCCATTTGTCACTCCGCATCTCGTAGAAAAATTAAAACTTCCTTATCCTTTGGGTATGATCGTAAGCTATGTTCAAAAAGATTCTCCCGCCGAAAAGTCAGGAATTCAAAGATACGATTTTATAACGCACGTAAATTCCAAGAAGGTGAATTCTTCCGCTGAGTTTTATCGGGAAATTGGTTCGATTCAAGGCGAAGTTTCGATTCGTTTGTATCGTTCCGGTCGAGAAATCGATGTTAAACTGTCTCTTTGGCAATAAATTTACTAAATTAAATATTTCCTAGAAAAATTTAATTTCGATGTCCTACTTTCGAAATTTGGACGTATAGATTTTAAAGATCCTTATCTCTAGGAGAGTTGAAATGAAATCCAAACAAGGTTTGATCCTTTGTATGATCTTACTTCTTGCCGTTGTCGCTTGTAAGAAAGATTCTAAAGACGATACGAATAAAAACTTGGCCTTATTGGCCCTTCTGAACAGAAGCGGCGGACTTTCGCCGGAACAAAAATCAGCAAGCGCGACTGCAAACGGAGCGGTGAACGCTTCCGCGTCGGCTCAGAACAGTGGCACTATGACCGCTTCTAACGATTCTCAAACCGAACAAATGCTCGTGTCTGAAATTTTTGAAAACGGTATGGATCCGGTTGTCGTTCGGGAAGTCGCTTCTCAAATCGCTTCTTTGCATAAGAACGAACAGGAAAGTCCGGTACAATTGACCGCGATCACCGCATCTTCTACGGGAAGTACTCCGAATAAAACTTGGACTTTTTCGGGCGATGTAAGCGGAACGGGAGTTACAACTCAGAACAATACGACATTCGGAGCGGCATTGGGAATTCCGAACTGCTCGATCACGCTTCTTACTTCAACGGGAACTCAAGGAACCGCGACGTTTACGAACGGAACGATGGCGTTCAGCGGATCGGGAACGAGTACAGCGTTTAACGGAACCAGTAACCTAAGTGCGAATGTCGCATTCTCCAATTACGGAGTCTTTTATTCGGATTATCTAGCGATGATTCAGTTTTATAAAAACCCTCCGACTGCCACTCCGGATATCTCCACTTGCGCGGGACTTCAACAAAGTTTCGGAACCTTTTTCAGTACGATCAACAAGTATGCGATTATATCTTCGGGAAGCGCGGCGGTTACTTACAAGAGAACTTACAGCGGACAAAACTCGACTTCTGCGGTTCAGTCCAACTCAAAGTTTGACGCAACCGTTGATGCTCCCGCAGGTTTGACCATGATCGAATACGAAGGTGCGACCCCGGGTGCTTCGAAAACCGTAACGCTTCAAAACGTAAAATACGGATACGAATCCAGCATTTCTTTGAGCGGAAGTCCTACGGCTCCGACGGGAACCGGAAATTTCAGCGTTTCTTTTTCAGGAACGGTAAACGGAACCGCAATCGATCAAATCTTTTCTTTTAATTTTTGATCGATTCGCAACGTAAGAATTTTCAAAGGCTCTCCAAGTGGAGGGCCTTTTTTGTATGAATTGGGAAGGATAAAATTCAAAGTATCACTCACCAGATTGAAATCAAACTTCGTTTGGGCGAGAATCATATTCAAAATCTATAAAATACTCCATAAGGTTTGATATAAAAACAAAATCCGTGCGATCAAAAAATTTCAATGAACTCCAAAAAAATGAGAATAATTGTTACAAAAAAGGTAACAACTGGCAACCCCGCTTGTCTAAATACTGAATTTCATTTTTGGAGTAATTTAAATGACAACTGAATCAAAGGCATCTGTGGATTTATTCGGTTCCGCGAAACTGGGTAATCTGGGTCTTCAGAACCGAATCGTAATGGCCCCTATGACAAGATCCCGTGCGATCAACAATATCCCCAATTCGATCATGGCGGACTATTATTCTCAGAGAGCGACTGCGGGTTTGATCGTTACCGAAGGAACATCTCCTTCACCGAACGGTTTAGGCTACGCGAGAATTCCGGGAGTTTTCAGCAAGGAACAAGCCGACGGTTGGAAACTCGTAACCGATGCGGTTCATAAGAAGGGCGCAAAAATTTTCGTTCAGCTGATGCACACGGGTAGGGTCGGAACTACGGCCAATCTTCCAAAGAACGCCGAGCTCATGGGACCTTCCGCAGTTCAACTTTCGGGTGAGAACTGGACCGATTCGAACGGAATGCAACCTTATTCTTTGCCGAAAGAAATGAGCGCACAAGACATTCAAAACACGATTCAAGAATTCGTAGCCGCGTCCAAGAATGCGATCGCCGCAGGTTTTGACGGAGTGGAACTTCACGGAGCGAACGGATATCTTCTCGAACAATTTCTAAATCCGAACGCGAACAAAAGAACGGATTCTTACGGCGGTTCTAAAGAAAACCGAAATCGATTCGTGATCGAAGTGGCTCAACAAGTAGCGTCTGCGATCGGAAAAGAAAAAACTGCGATTCGTTTATCACCTTACGGAGTGTTTAACGAAACCGGAGCCTTTGAAGGAATCGAAGAACAATACGAAGCCCTTGCCGGAGAATTGAATAAAATCGGTTTGGTATATATTCATTTGGTAAATCACAGCGCGATGGGAGCTCCCGAAGTTCCACAAAGTGTGGTTCAAAAAATCAGAAACCAATTTAAGAATACTCTAATATTGAGCGGCGGTTACGATAAAAAAAGAGCACAGGCCGATCTCGAAAACGGAAATTGCGATCTGGTCGCTTTCGGAAGACCTTTCCTCGCGAATCCGGATTTCGTCTATCGTTTGAAAGAGGATAAAACTCTTGCGGACGCGGATCAAAGCACCTTTTATACACCCGGTGAAAAAGGATATTCCGATTACCCGAGCTTAAACTGATTCAAATCAAATGTAAATACTTCAATCGGAGGTTTCCGGTTGAAGTATTCTCTTCCGTTTTCTTCTTTTACCCAAATCAAAACTCATTCCTCAAAATGAATCAGAAGTTTTTTCAAAAGTTTCGAAAGTTCCAAATGTTCTTTTTCGGAAAGAGAACTCATCATTTTGTGTCCGCTCTTTACATGATCCGTAAGAGTTTTTGAAATCACAACTTTTCCTTCCGTCGTAAGTCCGATCAAAACTCCTCTCCGATCATTCGGATCCGGTTCGCGCTCAACCCAACCTAACGATTCCAAACGATCGATACGATTCGTCATCGTTCCCGAAGTGATCATCAAAGTGGAAAGCAATTCTCCGGGAGATTTTTTATACGGTTTTCCGCTTCGAAGAAGCGCGGCCATAACATCGAACTCGGGCGCGGCCAAACCGTGACTTCCAAAAACTTCCTTATGCACGTTGTAAAAGAAAATCGAAGACAAACGATGAATTCTTCCGATCGTTCCCATTGCCGTCATATCCAGATCCGGTCGTTCTTCCGACCATTGACGGAGAATAAAATCGACGTGGTCTTCGGTTTTTTTAGATTTCATGATTCCTTTTTTTAAGAATTTATCTTGACGTCAAGATAAAGATATCGTTGATTTGGCGTCAAGAATCTTGATATCAAGATATAATTTCTTTCTGGAGAATCTATGAAACCTTTCGCAATCGTTTCCCTGTTCGCCTCGGTTCTGATTTTGATTTTAACTCCGATTCAATCCTGGATTTGGAACGGTAAGGATTTGCCTTTATATCTTTTAAAAACGGAGGAATTCGTTTTCGCTTTTTTAAGAATGCGGACAACGCTCGCGCCGACGACTTCGGATTATTATTTTTTCGGAAGAATGGTGATCTTGGTTCATCTTGGAATCCTTTTGGGTTTATTCGAACTGAATCGAAACGGATTTTTTCCCATCGCATCCAAAAAACCTTTGAAGATCGTTTTCTCGATCCTTTCGATCGCGACTTTCGGAGATTTACTCGCGTATTGGGGTGGAAGTTTTTTTGGAGAATTATTTCGAAACATCGGTTTTCGATGGATCGAAGCGCCTTGTATCTTTCTGCTTCTGTTTGCGTTTGGTTATTTGGGATTTAAGATGCATTCCGAAAAAAAGATGGAAGGAAACGTCTTTATGTTCCTTCCGATTTTGATGATCGTATCTACATTCATTTTTCGTTATATTCCTCACGGACCTTTGTTTCCGATTTCCATGATCGTCACCGCATTTTTGTTGGGTTCCAAGTCTGCTCCGCTTTTCCAAACATTGAGCGGGATATTTACAAAATTCACTTCGACGAAAAGTATTCTGATTCTTTTTATACTGGCGATGTTTTGTTCGGGCGCTATGCAGGTTTTGGAAAAAGCGATTCCACTCGTTGATGGAATCGAACTTCCCAAAAAGATGGACTTCCGACCTTTTTCCTCCGCAAAGGATTTTACGGAAGTGTTCAGCCTTTATGGAGAAGCTGGCCGCGCTTTGTATTTTTGGGTCGACGTAATCGATATGATTTTTCCGTTTCCTTTGATTCTTTGTTTTGGAGCGATTTATACAAAAGCGGCTATGAGAATCAATCTCCCGATTGCATTGAATTTATTCGCTTACGGTTTTTTGATCTTCGATCTGCTTGAGAATTCTCTTATGTTCTATTTTTTGAACGTTTGGCCGAAGGTTCCCGAAGGACTTGCGGCTTTTACGGGAGCGATCACTGCGGTTAAACTTTTCTTTTTGTTTGTTGGCTTCCTTATGTTTACGGTTTCGTTTTTGATTCTTGTTTATGTGCGGATTTTCGGTAAATCTAAGAATTGAAAGAACTGACTCTAAAACGGGGAATTTCGGAAAGAGTTAAACTTAAATCGAAACCGATTTGGCCAAAACTCGGAAAATCTTGGAATTCGGTTCTGCAAAAATATAAAAAACATACCATAAGGTATGGTATGGATGTTGACAACTTCGATTCTCGGGTTTAAGATTTTATCTAGGAGAATCGATATGGAACCGAATGATTTTCTTGTTTTAGGAACGATTCACAGTCTGGGTTTTGCGGTGTTTCACGTTTTTTTCTGGAAGATATTCCGTTGGAAAGAGGATCTGAAACGGGTTTCTTTGGCGAGTCGAGCCATCTTACAGATCGCAAACCTGAGACTGATTTATCTTTTTATATGTATGGCCGGATTGACTTTCTTTTTTTCGGCTGAACTTTTGCATTCTTCATTGGGGCGTTGGATTCTGATCGGAATTTCCGGCTTTTGGTGGGGAAGGTTGATCGAACAGTTTATCTTTTTGAGAGTGAATTCTCCGATGGTTCATATTCTTTCCGTTTTCTTCTTCGCGGGCGGAATTTTGTATCTGATCCCCTTGTTCGCGTTTTAATCTCGTGGGTTTATTAGAATTTTATGATATCTTCCGAAGAATGGATTTTGGCGGGATTGGATCTTCTTTACCGCAAAGGGGAGAAGTTTCTGACCATAGATTCTTTATGCAAAAAATTGAAACTTACGAAAGGTTCTTTTTATCATCATTTTAAGAACCGCGAGGATTTTTCGCAGAGAATGTTGATGTATTGGGAAAAAACGTTCACGGACGATATCATCGTAATGGCCGGCTCGGAAAATTCTCCGAAGAAAAAATTGAAAACCCTGCGAGCTTTGACGTTCGGTTTGTCGAAAAACGCGGAAAAGGCGATTCGAGCTTGGGCGTTTCGAAATTCTAAGGTAAAAAAAATACAAGAGAGAGTCGATCGAAAGAGAATTTCTTTTTTAAAGGAAACGTATTCGGAACTTTCTGAAAACCGCAGGCAAGCGGAAAAAAAAGCGAGACTTGCCTATGCGATCTTTGTGGGAGTCGAGATGATTCTTCCCGAGTTGAGTGAAAAGGAAATCGGAGAACTCTATTACTTATTTTGAGTTCTTTTCCTTTTTGATCCTTTCCTTTCTTCTTACATACACAACCTTATCCAATTCGGCTACGACCTTTCCGGTTTTTTCGTCGTATACCTTCGCCTGGAAGAAAGCGTCTAACTTTCTTTTTTCATCCGCCTCGTTTCGGATTCTTTCGACTTCTTCGGGAGAAATTTCGAAATCCGCATAAACCTTTCCGAGGCCGGGAGCGATAAAACGAATCGTCGCGGCCTTGTCCCAAACGATGTATTCGTCCCCTAAGTTTTCGATCAGCATCAGCATATAAAACGGATCGCACATGGAATACAAGGAACCGCCGAAATGCGTGCCGACGAGATTTCGATTCCACCAATGAAGTTTCATCGAAAGTCGAAAATGGTTAAACCCTTTGCCGATTTTTTTGTAGCGGATTCCGGCGCCGAAGTAGGGTGGATAGAAATTTAAAAAATAAAATTTAAGTTTTTGTCCTAAGTTCATGTAGTTTGATATCGAACCTTTGCGTTGTTTTTACTTTTGTAGCGGATTCCGTCGATTTTGAAATCAGAAAATAAGTGATTTATAATGAAAATTCCTTAAAATATCCCGTTTCGAAAGAAAGCATCTTGATTTTTCGAAACGATCTTATAGAACAACTCACCCGGAGGAATTCGATTTTGAAAATTTTTTATTTCCGTTTGGTCCTTACGATTCCGATCTTTTTGTTTTTTACGTTCGGCCTCGTGAATTGTAGCGATTCGACGACCTATGTGATTAAGAATAAAAAACCTTCCGTCGTTTCGAACACGAAAGGACTTTTTGCAGGAGCTTCCAAGGTGGACATCACTCCTCCTCCGGGACTTCCTCTTGCCGGTTATTCCATGTTGGCGAATACGGAAAAAGGATTTAGGACCAAAATTTACGCAAGAGTCATCTATATTAGAAAAGATCAACATTCTCCCTTGGTGTTGATTCAAACGGATCTTCTTTCCGGTTCTCTTTTGTTACATCATAAACTCGCGGAAAGACTCGCCGATAAAACGGATATCAGTTTGGGTGGAATCGTTCTTTCGGGGACACATACGCACTCGGCGCCGGGAAATTTTTATGAAAATAATTTCTACAACGAGTTCGCCGGAAACAAACCGGGTTTCGAAAAAGAATGGTATGAATTTTTAGAAGATAGAATTTACAACGCGGTCTTGGAAGCGTATCAATCCGCAAAACCCGCGAGAATCGCAACAGGAAAATCTAATATTTGGGGATTGACCCGAAATCGCTCCATCGAAGCATACGCGGCCAATCAAAATTCGGGAATCGACGAAATCAAAACCGAACAAATTTACGAAGCCGTAAATCCGGAAATGACCATGATCCGAGTCGATGCAAAGGACAAGGACGGGGCCTTTAAACCTCTCGCGGTTTATTCCACGTATTCGATTCACGGTACGACGGTTCCGTCTTGGAATAAGGTGGTGAACGCGGACGTGTTCGCTTATCCCGAACGAGAACTCGAACTGAAAATTAAAGAAGAATTTAAGACCGATTGGGAACCTTTACACGCCGTTTCAAACGCGACACACGGGGACAATTCTCCCGATTACAGGGAAGACATGCAGGGTTTTATCGAATCCAAACGACTCGGTTATGAAATATCAAGAAAATCTTATGAACTCTTTCAGCTTCTCGGAAAAAAATTGAACTCGGACGTAACGTACTCTTACAACTCCAAAGAAGTGGACGTTTACGAAAATCCGAAGATGGGAGAAGCGGAACTTTGTAGCAGACCGGTTGCGGGTACCGCTTTGACCGGAGGAGCCGAGGATGGAATGACTCCCGTTTTATTCTGGCTTCCATTTTGGGGAGAAGGTTGGCCTCGTTATATTTTTACCGGGGGATGTCAGGGTCATAAACGAACCGCCGGTTCTTTCTTTCAATACATCGTATTAGCAAAAAAGAATTTTCCACATAGAATGATTCTCCAGTCCGCAAGAATCGGAGACACCGCGTTACTCGCCGTTCCTTTCGAAGTCACCAACGAATCCGGCCGAAGATTCTCAAATGCAGTGTTGGAAGCGGAAAAACTTCGGACCGCAAAAAGCAAGGAAACGATCACACAAACTTCGGTGTTGTCTTGTACGAACGGATATTTCGGTTATACCACAACTCCGGAAGAATATTCCAGACAACACTACGAAGGTGGACATACGATTTACGGACCGGCGACTCAACCGTTCTTACAAGCACATCTTGCGGATCTCGTAAAACAAATGCCTTCCGAAGGTGGAAAGGAAAGTTTTCCGGATTCATGGGAATTTCAACTCGATACAAAACGTTATATGCCCGAAAAGAAAGAAGCAAAAGGAAACAGAGAGTTGAAAGAATCTCCACGATTGGTTCTGGCGGAAGAGAATTCCGAAAAACATTGGATCTTTCGTTATAAGGACGTGAACCCTTCTTTGATTCAATTTCATCAGTCTTTGATTTCCATTCAATATAAGGAAGATAAGGGAGAATGGAAAACCTTACAACAAGACGGAAGAACTGTAAACGATAGCGGAACCGAGTTGGACATTCGATTGCAAGGAAATTCTTCGCAAGGAATGTCGATCTATGAAGTTCGTTGGTTTAATCCGGAGTTTCATTCAAAAAGAAAATACAGATTTACGATCGCACCGAGAGGCGCCGAGAAGGAATTTTATTCTCCCGAGTTTTAACGATTAAAAACACAATCGAACGAAGGGATGAGTTGGAAAAAGTCGACGCTCAAAAAGAACGTTTAAATTTTTCTTGCTCTTTCCCTTCGAATTCTTAACCTCCGCTCATGCAAAGAACGATCGCTCTTGTCCGTAAAAAAGGCTCTCTTGAAAATCTTCGTTTAGAAACGGAAACCCTAAACGAACCCGGTGAAAATGAAGTACAAATCGAAGTTCATTCGGTCGGATTGAACTTCGCCGATTTATTCGCAATTCAAGGATTGTATAGCGCCACACCCGAAGGCGCGTTTATTCCCGGTTTGGAATTTTCCGGAATCGTAATCGCAACCGGAAAAAAAGTTAAAAACGTTAAGAAGAAAGATAAGATTATGGGAGTTACCCGTTTCGGCGGATACGTTTCCCATTTGAATATCGATTCGAAATACGTTTTTAAACTTCCTTCCAAATGGAACTTCGATCAAGGTGCAGGGTTCCTCGTTCAAGGACTAACCGCCTATTACGCGTTAGTTGCTCTGGGGGATCTTGAAAAAGGTCAAACCGTTTTGATTCACAGCGCGGCCGGTGGCGTGGGGATTCTCGCAAATCGAATCGCAAAAAAATTAGGCGCGTTTACGATCGGGACGATCGGAACTCCATCCAAAACCGAACTTCTAAAAAAGGAAGGTTACGATAGACAAATCGTTCGTTCGGATCGATTCGCAAAGGATTTACAAGAAGCTCTTGGCGGAAAGGAACTCGATCTTGTTCTCGAATGTATCGGCGGAAAAATCTTTCAAGAAAGTTACGATATCATGGCTCCCATGGGAAGAATGGTCGTATACGGCGCGGCCGAGATGATGGGCGGAAGTAGTTCCGTAAATTGGCCGAGACTCGCATACAAATATCTTTCCAGACCGAAATTGGATCCGATGCAGATGGTTTCGGACAACAAGGCCGTAATGGGATTCAATCTGATCTGGCTTTACGAGAAAGTGGAAAAATTGACCAAACATCTGAACGGTCTTGTGAAACTAAATATTTCCCCGCCACTCGTGGGCAAAACGTTTCCGTTTGAAAAAATCGACGAGGCGTTGAAATACTTTCAATCGGGAACATCGGTGGGGAAGGTTGTTTTAAAAGTAAAATCCTGATTTGCTTTACAATCCTGGGTTTTCTTTCAACTTGGAGGCAGAGTGAGTCAATCTGCCTTTTCTCCGATATTCGATTCTTATCGATCCGCGTTTGAGAATTTTTTAAATTCTCAAACTCTTTCCGTTCTTTCCGAACAATCCGCGTCGGAACTTTTCGACGCGATGAAATACAGTCTCGTCGCGGGTGGAAAAAGGCTTCGTCCCGTGTTGGCGTTAGCCGCGTTCGGCGGTCTGCAAACGACGAGTTCAAACGTATTGTATCTCGGATCTTCTTTGGAATGTATTCATACCTATTCTTTGATTCACGACGATCTTCCGAGTATGGACAACGACGATTTTAGAAGGGGATTGCCGACTCTTCATAAAAAGTTTTCCGAAGCGACCGCGATCTTGGCCGGAGACGCTCTCAATTCTTTTGCGTTTTATTTTGTTTCCTTTGTTCAAGGGGAGAATGGGGATTCTTCATTACATAAAGATTTATTAGAAATTTTGCATAAAGGTTCCGGAGCTCCCGGAATGGTTTCCGGTCAGATTTACGATTTGCAGATGGAACGGGAGAACGCGGAAGATAAAAATTCCAAAAACGAATCGGAAAAGATCGAGATGGTTCAATTGACTCATAGTCTAAAAACCGGGGCCTTGATCAAAGCGTCCTTGCTTTTGGGAAATCGTCTTCGAAAAGATTGGAAATCCAGGGAAGAATCCTTAACCCGATACGGAGAAAGTTTAGGACTTCTGTTTCAAATCACGGACGATATCTTGGACGTGGAGGGAACCCAGGAATCCTTGGGAAAAACCCCCGGCAAGGATCAGAAATCCGGAAAAACCACCTATCCGGCGTTATTCGGAATGGATCGTTGTAAACAAATGGTGGAAGAACTTCAAAAAAATCTAATATCCCTGGCTTCCGAATTTTCCGTTTCAGACGAAGAAAAAATATTTTTCCGGGAACTTCCGATCTACATTGGCCAAAGAAAAAATTAGACTGGATGATCTCCTTTTGAAAAGGGGATTGGCTGATTCCTTGGAAAAGGCGAGGAGTTTGATTCTTTCCGGTTCCGTGTTGGTGGACGAACAGAAGATCACCAAAGTCGGATTAAAATTTTCGGAAAACTCGGAACTGAGAATTCTCAACGTAATTCCACAATACGTGAGTCGAGGGGCTTACAAATTGTTGAAGGCCTTCGAAGTTTTTTCCGTAAAAGCGGAAGGAAAACTTTGTATCGATCTGGGCGCGTCCACGGGCGGTTTCACTCAGGTTCTTTTGGAAAAAGGGGCTTGGAAGGTTTTTGCTTGTGACGTAGGTTATGGACAACTCGCCGAAAAAATCAGAAACAATCCCGCGGTGATCGTAAAGGATCGTTTTCATCTAAAAAATTTATCTTCTTCCGGAATCGAATGGGAAACGAACGGTTTATCGGTTCCGAATTCGGAATCGATTCTGATCGTCATGGATTTAAGTTTTATTTCTCTTCGATCCGTCTTTCCCGTGATTCAGCGATTCAGAGAAGAAAAGAATATTCCAAAATTAGAATGTATTACTTTGATCAAACCTCAGTTCGAGGCCAACGAAAACGATCTTGTAAAGGGTGTTTTGCGGGATTCAAAGATCAGAACCAGAATCGTTCGTTCGATTTGTTCTTATTTAAAAAAGGAAATCGGCGCGAAAATTTTAGGATTGGAATGGTCTCCGATCGAAGGTCGTGACGGAAACAAGGAAGTTTTGTTGTATTGGAAGTTGTGACCGGCCGCGGTTCGGAAATTTTTTTCTTTTCGTTTGTCGGAACAATTAAAATCGACCTCATTAAAATACTGGACAAAGTAGGAATTCTTACATGGCTGAGTTGCTAAAAAATCTTTATACAGAAAACGTGTTGGAGAGAATCGCGGATTCCTTCTCCAAAGAATTGCCTTCGGTTTCAAGGGGAGAATGGATCTCCGGATTCAAAAAGAAGGATTGGAAACAACTCGAACTCAAACAAAGAATTCGCAGAATCGCGGAAGTTTTATCCGAAGAATTACCGAAGCCGTTTCCGAAAACGTTAAAACCTTTGTTGAACATCACCGATTCCTTGGATCGATCTTTCGAAGGAAAGGAAGTTTTTCTTACGATTTTTTTGGGCGACGTGGTGGAACTTCTCGGGATCGATCATCCGAAAGAATCGATGAAAGCTTTCGAAAGGATCACGAAACTCATTTCCTGCGAGTTTTCCATTCGTCCTTTTTTAATCCGACATCCGGAACTTACTTGGAAACAAATGTCGGAATGGTCCTCAAGCGAGAACGCGGATGTTCGTCGTTTATCTTCCGAGGGAAGCAGACCGCGACTTCCTTGGGGAATGGGAATTCGGGGTTTAAAACAAGATCCGCAAAGAACGCTTCCGATTTTGGAAAATCTAAAGGACGATCCGGACGAAGTGGTTCGTAGAAGTGTCGCCAATCATCTCAACGACATATCGAAGGATCATCCGGATTTGGTTTTGAAAATCGCAAAGAATTGGGCGGGTTCTTCGAAAGAAAGAGACGCGCTTTTAAAACACGCGTTACGCGGTCTTTTGAAAGGAGGAAATCCTAAGGCGCTTGAGATCTTCGGTTTCGGCTCCAAGATACATGCGAAAATTCTAAACTTAAAACTGAAATCCAAATCGGTTAAGATCGGCGCGGATCTATTTTTCGGTTTTAAGGTTCAATCCGAAGATTCGAAGCCGCTTCGGTTGAGAATCGAATATAAGATTCAATATGCAAAAGTTTCCGGCAAAACGTCCCGAAAAGTTTTTCAGGTCGAAGAAAGGGTTTTTCTTCCGAAAGAATCCGTTTCTTACGAAAAGAAACAATCCTTTAAACAGATGACGACCCGCGTTCACATTCCCGGAAAACACGTTTTGGAAATTCATATCAACGGCGTTTTGAAAGCAAAGACGGAGTTTCAAGTCGTACGGTAAGTTTGACGTTTTCGATTCTCCGTTCTTACGTTATTGCGTGAACAAGACCCCGTACAGGATTATAACGATTCCGGCGAGATTGGTTACCACTCCGATCGCTCCTAAAGCTTTTCCTAATATAGGATTTTCTTGAAATTCGTCTTTGACTCCTTGAAGCCAATTGGCCGTGTCTTTGAGCCCCAAGAATAAGGAAGAGAGCGCAAAGAGGGCCGCACCGTACAAAGAAAGTGTTTCGGATAGATTTGCGTATCGAAATGCAAGCACTAACCCCAAAAGCATCGCTCCCTGCATCAAAGAACCGATATGCGCCGCTTGCAAATAACGTGAGGGGAATTCGGCTTTCTTTCTTGCAAGCGCGTAGGGAAAGCCGGTGAGGCTTCCGTATGCCAAGTTTAAAACACCTGCGATGATGAGTATCTTTTCGGATATAAACATAATGAACCTCGTTTAACGAAAGAAAATAGCAGATAACGTTGAGTTCGTCTATTAGATTCCGATTTAAGAAATATTAAATTGTGCGGGTACTTTTGAGGAAGGGCAGTTTCGGGAGATTTACTTCAAGCGAGTCAAAATAAAAAACCCCGCCGTTTGAAGGGCAGGGTTCGTGTCCATTTCGTTTGAAAGAGAGTGTGATTACGGTCTTACTGAAATCACTTCGTCCTTGTTTACAAGGTTAACGATGTGTTTGTATTCAGGAGAATCTTTTCCGTATTTCAACTCGGTCGCTCTCAGAAGGTGAACGTTTTTCTTGTAACGGTATTTGAACATCTGATCTTCGGATGCTCCACCGTATTTTTTAATCATGTTCTCTTCGAAAGCGTAGCAACTTGCCAAATACTTGTGAGCAGGATATTCCTTCTCATTTTCATCGATTTCGATGTAGAGCTCGAGGATGGGGATACACTGTGGAAGATTTTGTAAATCATACTCAGTGAGGATCCACGATCTGTAAGTATCGGAAAGAAGTCTTTTAAACTCCGGTCTTTCTCTTAAGTCTGGGTTCTTAATTTCATCTAAGTGGTTGATCGCCTTTGTGAAATAGTTCAGAGCTTGTTGTTTCGCAACGAGTTTTTCTCTGGAAACGACACGATCTTCTCTAGCTTTGCGATCGACCTTTTGCCAGTACCACTTTTCATCGAGACGCTTTTTCTCCGCTTCTTCTTTGCGGTATTGTTCAACGGATTCTCTCATTTTGAGAACCGTGTTTACGCCCGATTGGTAGTTTGATAATGCCAATCTAAATTTGTTGTTCGCGAATGCCTTGGAGAGCTGGTGGAGTTCTTGGAAATTCTTGTCATAGCCCTTAAAGTCAGGGTTCTTCCACAGAGCTTCTTGTTCTTGGATTGCCTTCTTACGACGTTTCTGCTCTTCCGTGAGGTTCTTGTCATCGTCTTCGGGAACCAACTCGCCTTTTAACAGCTCGTCAATTTTCTCTACTGCTTCGTTGGCTTGCTGATTACCACCCTGATTGTTTTGCTGAGCTAAAACAGACAGGTTGAGTCCCAGCACGGCCAGAAGAATGAATATGCTTTTCATCACCTTCATAATGCTCACACCTTTTACTTCTCTTTCAATGGTATTAGGGAAAAGGTACATCCTGTGCCTTCTCTCCTGTATAACTATCGGACTTACGATCCGAGATATAAACTAAGAACGAATTTTTTTTCCACTTTATTCCGGAGATGGGACATAAAACCCGAGATTCCGAGAATTTATAAGAATCTTTCGCAATTTTAGGAAAGTTTTCCTTCTGCGAAAAGCTTTCCCTACTTTCTTTAGTTCGTTGCTTTTTTCCAGCAGATTCTTCTTTCATAAAAGGTTTTCCTTCAACCTTTTGGTGAAAAAACTGGAATTAGCGGTATGATTCTAAAGAAATACACACCCGTCCAAGAAGGCGCTCCCAATTGCCCGCAATGCGGGGGAGTCGGATTCTCCCTTACGGAGAATGTTGCAGGAACCAGTTCCGGCGTTTTATCCATTTGCCATTGCATTTCCGAGAATTGTCCCTGTCAGGGGAAACCTCCCTGGAGGGTTTACGACGAATCGCAGGGGAAGATGGTTCCCTGTGTTTGTCACAACGCGAGAATGGAACTCGGGCACTTGGAAACTATATTCAAAAAATCTGGAATTCCTCCCAAATACCGTTATAGAACCCTAGATCAAGCCGATCACAGCGCCGACGTGGGAATTTCCTTTACGATCGCTCACGACTGGGCGAACGATCTCGTCAATCGTTGGGCGGATTCGAACGTCCATTCTCAGGGATTGTATCTTTGGGGAGGACCGGGAACCGGAAAAACCCTTCTCGCTTGTATCATATTAAACGAATTGATTTTTAGATATAAGACGAATTGCAAATATGCGAAGATCAACCGGGACTTTTTGAACACGTTACGCGAAACATATCAAAAAGATTCCGAAACTCACGGAATGGAGAAGACGATTGAAACTCTTTTTGCGGAAGTCGAAGTGCTGGTGTTAGACGATTTCGGAGTTCAGAAAGAATCCGATTGGTCGAACTCGAAATTATACGATCTGATCGATGCGAGATACGAACAGGAAAAACTCACCATTCTTACCTCGAACACATCTCCGGCGGAATGGAAGGACAAAGCGGAAGGAAGAATTTTTTCCAGACTTCGCGAGATGACTCAGGAAATTCATTTGGAATGTGCGGACTATCGTCTCAAACTTTCCGAGTCCGGAGGAAGAGGATGAAAGAAGCGTTTCTTTCCTTAGGATCCAATCTCGGAAACCGCGCCGAGTTTTTGAAAATCGCCGTGCGTAAACTCAAGAACACGATCGGAATCGAAGTGATCAAAGAATCCGAACCGATGAACACGATCGCTTTGGAAGTTACGGATCAACCCGATTTCTTAAATCAAATTCTGAAAATCGAAACTTCGTTCAGTCCGGAAGAATTGCTCGAAGTCGCGCTTCGAATCGAAAAGGAAATGGGGCGTGTGCGTGAAATCGAAAAAGGTCCGAGAGAAATCGACATCGACATTCTCACTTACGACATTCTAATGATGCACACTCGCGGTCTGCATCTTCCGCATCATTCTCTCTTTACTCGTCCTTTTATTAGGGAAATTTTGGAATCGATCGACGAAGGTTCGTTATACGAGCATTTTACGGGAGGCGAATATGAAAAACGTACATAAGATTTTTTCTCCTGAGAAAAAGGGGAAAGAAAAAATTTCCGTCGTTACGTGTTACGATTTTAGTTTTGCGAGAATTCTCAACGAAACCGAAATCGATTCTATTCTTGTGGGAGATTCTCTGGGAATGGTGTTCCAAGGAAACTCCAGCACTTTGCCCGTAACCTTGGAAGAAATGATCTATCATACCAAGGCGGTCCGTCGAGGTGCGCCGGACAAGTTCATCGTTGCGGATCTTCCTTTTCTCAGTTATCAAACCTCGATCGAGGACGGAATTCGTTCCGCCGGAAAAATGATGAAGGAAACCGATTGCGACGCAGTCAAAATAGAAGGCGGATCGGATTTTATCTGCGAGTTAGTTACCATTCTCAAGCAGATCGGAGTTCCGGTGATGGGACATCTCGGTTTAACGCCGCAGAGCGTTCACGTGTTCGGTGGTCACAGGGTTCAGGGCAAAGGGGAAGAATCGGGTGCGAAACTTCTCCGTGAGGCGATCAATCTTTCCGAGTCGGGCGCGTTTTCCATGGTTTTGGAAATGATTCCCGCCGAGCTTGGAAAGAAAGTGAGTCAAGAGGCGGGAGTTCCGACCATCGGGATCGGAGCAGGGCCGGATTGTGACGGACAAGTACTGGTTTTGAACGATCTGCTCGGGTCGGATCCGAATTTTGAACCCAAGTTCCTGAAGAAGTTTTCCAATCTACATTCTTTCGTAAAGGATGCGGTCGGAAATTATAATAAGGAAGTAAAATCCGGAGAGTTTCCGGGGAAAGATCATAGTTTCTGATGAATTCTTGACGATAATCGGAAATATAGAAGGTTGTAAACTTAAGGGAGAATATCCCGTTTGGAGTGAAGTGTGGACATAGTTGAGTTAGAAAAAGGCCATCCGGATACGGAGAGCAAAATTAAAGAACTGGCAAAAGAATGCGGAAATCAAACCGAAATCATCCGCGGTGCGGCCGTATCGGATACGATTCATTTCATAGGCGATACTCGCAATATTTCCGAAAAAGAAGGCTATGTCAAAGAACTCCCCGGGGTTGCTAAAATCTGGAACGTGTCCATTCCATATAAGAACATCGCAAAAACCGCGGCCGGTAAAAACGGAGAAGTGGTTCACAGAGAAACAAGAATCGTAGAAGTCAAAGGTCCGGACGGACTGGTTCGTAAATTCGGAACGGGAAAACATATCTTTATCGTTGGACCGGATTCTCCACAAACGTATGAACAAACTCTGACGATCGCAAAACAAGCCGTCGAGATGGGAAAGAAATACAACATCTTAGATAGAATCATCTTTCGCGGCGGGGCTTTTAAACCTCGCACCCGTCCTACCGACTGGCGTGGTCTCGGTTGGGAAGGAATCGCGATGATGGATAAGGTAAAGGCCGAAACCGGTCTTCCTTACGTAACCGAAGTGATGGATCATACGATGGCGGAAGAAGTCGCGAAACACGCCGATATGATTCAGATCGGAACCAGAAACGCGCAGGATTTCGAACTCCTCGAAGCTGTGGGAAGAACGGGAAAGCCCGTGATTCTCAAACGCGGTTTCGGAAACGAAGCGGTAGAATGGTTTTCCGCCGCTGAATACATCGCTAATCAAGGAAATTTGAATATAGTTCTTTGTGAAAGAGGGGTTAAAACTCTTTTTATCAAGGAAGGCTACTGTAGAAACACTCCGGACTTGAACGTGATCACTCATGTAAAGAATCAAACGATTCTTCCCGTGATCTACGATCCTTCTCACGTTGCGGGAGACGACAAGATCGTGATTTCTAATCTTCTTGCTTCTCTTCCGTTCAATCCGGACGGTTCGATCACCGAAACTCTTCACGTGGAAGAATTCAGAAAAGAGCAGATGTGCGACGCGGCTCAGGCTCTTTTGATGAGTATCTATGAGAAAGCGGTTCAATCCATCTTAAAATACGAAGAAGCGATTCGTCCGATTACGGATGACGTGGATTCTTATTTCGTGAAACGAAAATCGGGTAAGTAAAAACGAGCACCGCATGACGCGGGGCAAATCGGGGAAGGCGATCTTGAAAATTCGAGATCGCCTTTTTTATTTTTTTGGAATCGGGTCATTGTTTAATTGTGAAAATGAAGTTTTGTAGGATCTCATACAAAATCTCTGAGCCAGTTTGATTTCCGGAATAAAAGAATGTAGGAACTACTGCGCTTCTTAAAAAACTCCGCAATAGTTCGTTTTCGGAAGTTTTGTAGAATCTCCTACTTTCCCTAATATTCTACGGAACCGCAGGCGCGGCGGCAGGTGAAGGTGTAGTCGGCGCAGGTTTCTTCGTGTCCTTCAATCGTTTGATATACCAGTGCATCATGTTTTGCTGATTGTCTTCCCAGTTGAATTCGCTGTAATGAGAAAATGCCTTTTCGCTAGCGCAATACGTCTGTGGTGAAAACTGAATCGGACGATTTGTTACTGCAGTGGCGATTTCTTTTCCCATCTTCGTGGAAGATCTACAAACGGAATGAAAATAACTTTCATGAACCGTCGTATCGGTTTTCGCGGATTCAAAATCGAAATCCTTTGCGTTGGCCGCGGTAAGAATCTTCAGCAATTTTTCGGATTCGTTTGGTTTGCTTTTTTGAATCGAATTCGCGGCCTTCAAATGAATGTTTTTTCCGTCCTTATCGAACAAATTCACATTCGCACCTTTGAATATTAAATATTCTGCAATATCGGTATAACCGTTTATGACCGCCCTTTGCAGGGGAGAATAGCCGTTGATATCCAAAATATTCGGATCTGCGCCCGCACCGATCAATGCCTTGGTGATTTCAAGATTTCCCGAATAGATCAACGCCGTATCTCGACCGATCGGAAATCTTCCCACATAAGGAATCGATCGAAAGCATTCGTAATTGCGCACATTTGGATTGGAACCTTTGGAAAGAAGGAGTTCGATCAATTCCATATTCTTATCGTTCACAGCGATGCTCAGAGCGTTGTAACATTCTCCGACCGCGTTCACATCCTCTCCTTGGGAGATTAGGGAACGGACTTTGTTCAAGTCCTTTTCTTTGACGGCGCGGATGATCTTCGTATCCATACTGCATTGAAGGAACAAAATCGAAATGCAAAACAATAGAATCGGATTTTTCATATACTTGCCTTTTTAAAAATTAAAGGAAAAGATTCGATATTCCATTCTCCGTTTAAAAAAAGAATTCGGAAAATATTTCCAATGGAATTCAGCCCTTTTTGAAAAAGAAAACCGATTTCGATTTTAAAACGAAAAACAACGATAAAATGAATTATGAACGTGAAATAAAAGTTAAACGATTCCGAATTTTTTTTTGAGCTCGTCGCGGGTTTGTTCCCAAAGCGCGGGAGTTTTCAAACTCAGAGCGTAACAAGAACCGGAATCGGCGCTTTTTAAAAGATGTTCGGCTTCGGTGACTAAGGATCTTAAATCCTCTAAACCGAAGTTAGCGGAAACACCTTTGGTTTGATGAAGTTCGGCTTGAAGATCCGCGTCTTTTTTTTCTTCCGTAAAACGAACGATGTTCTTAACTCGAACTTCCATATTTGTGAGAAGGGATTCCACCATTTCCTTCAACCAGGCGGCTTCCTCTTCATCGTCTCCTTGCTTCAGAGAATCCAGTCTGTTCCAATCCACAAGCATGTTCGTGACCTCGCTCCAAATATTTCCTTTTTTCGGGTTAAGACAAGCTACTTTTCAGTAAACTATACGGATGTTCAAGACATCTTTAAAAGCTTGAATAAAAAAGCCGAGTCGATTTTTGTATTTTAGAACCGAAGTGAGGTCTAAATGAAAATACATCCGACTGCGATTATCGACTCTCGAGCCCAATTGCACGAATCCGTCGAGGTCGGTCCTTATTCTATTATCGAAGGACATGTTTCCATCCAAGAAGGTACGGTAATTGAAAATCACGTAAAAATTTGTGCGGGTTCCGAAATCGGAAAATTCAATCGTTTCCATCAGGGAGCCGTGATCGGTGTGATGCCTCAGGATTTAGGATTCAATCAACAGCTTCTGACGAAAACAATCATCGGCGATCATAATATTTTTCGCGAATATTCGAATATTCATAAGGGAACGAAAGAAGATTCTCCCACCGTAATCGGAAATAAAAATTATTTTATGGGGAACGCGCACGTCGGTCACGATTGTATACTCGGAAATAATAATATTCTTACACACGGTTGTGTTCTTGCGGGTCACGTGACTCTCGGAAATTTTTCTTTTATTTCCGGGCTTGCGGCGGTTCATCAGTTTTGTTTCGTCGGGGACTACTCTATGGTCGCGGGTCTTGCAAAGGTGGTTCAGGACGTTCCTCCATATTCCACGGTGGACGGAAATCCGAGTACGGTTGTAGGACTCAACAGCGTAGGTATGAAACGCGCGGGTTTTTCTCCGGACGTAAGAAACGCGATCAAACACGCGTATAAGGTCATCTATCATTCTAAATTGACCACGAAAAAAGCCCTGGACGAACTCGAAGCTTCTGGAAATCTGATCGATCAAGTTAAGTATATTATAAAATTCTTTAGAGATAGCGATCGGGGAGTTACGGATCACAGGTGAGATTACTGATCACGGGCGGCGCCGGATATATCGGAAGTCACGTAGTCGCCCTTCTTCTTGAAAAAAAACACGAACTTGTGATCGTGGACAACCTCGAAAAGGGAAACAAAGCCAATCTTTTTTCGGGTCCCGAGTTGATTCAGGGAAATATCCAGGACGATTCCGTTTTGGAAAAAGCCTTTTCAAAACCGATCGACGCGGTGTTTCATTTCGCCGCTTGGAAGGCCGCCGGCGAATCGATGACCGATCCTTCCAAATACGCTTTGAACAACGTCAACGGAACTTTGAAACTTCTTTCCTTTATGGAAAAAGCGGGAACGAAGAAGTTTATATTCTCCTCTTCCGCCGCGGTTTACGGTTCTCCCGAATATCTCCCGATCGACGAGAATCATCCGGTTCATCCGGAAAATTATTACGGTTATACGAAACTCGCTGTCGAAGAAAATCTGAAATGGTTCGATCAACTCAAAGGGTTTAAGTTTGCCGCATTACGTTATTTTAATGCGGCCGGTTACGATCCTCAGGGAAGAGTGCGCGGTTTGGAAAGAACTCCGGCCAATCTTCTTCCGATCATCATGGAAGCCGCGTCCGGAATGAGAAAAGAATTCGAAGTTTTCGGAACGGATTACGATACTCCGGACGGAAGTTGTGTACGCGATTACATCCACGTAACCGATCTCGCAAAGGCTCATGTGTTGAGTTTGGAATATTTGGAAGCTGAAAAAAAATCCCTTACGGTCAATCTAGGTTCCGAAAAAGGATATTCCGTTTTGGAAGTCATTCGTCTTGCCGAGGAAGTGGTGGGAAGACCGATTCCTCATAAGATTTCAGGAAGAAGAGCGGGCGACCCCGCGAAACTTTTGGCTTCTTCCGCGATGGCTCAGAAATTGCTTCGGTGGACGCCCGAATACAGCGAGGCGAAAACTCTTTTAAAAACGATGTGGGACGTTTATCAGAATCCGGCGTAAGCGATTTCGCTTAACATTCTGCTTGATGTTTCGCATAACGTAGGAACGTCAGCGGATCGATTTACATTCCGGGTTGATGGAAGTCACGTATTCCAAGGGGAGGGTTTGTAAGAATTCTCCCCCTAAGAATTTGTCTTTGAACTGTATCTTTCCTTCCTTATAGAATCGAACCCAATCGTCTTGAAGTTTGTTTGAGATCGGCGCATAAGACCAATGCCATTTCTCTTCGTTGTATCCTTTGTTTCCTCGGGAACTTTTCGGAGAATACGGTTGGCAGAATCCGAAACGTTTCGCATTCTTGCTCATCCAGTTGTAAAACTTTTCTCCTCTTCCGCCTTTTTCAAAATAAGAATTTTCTAATGCGTTTAGATCTAGGTCCGTTCCCCAGTGATGTCTCGAGGTTCCGGGCGCGCTTGAAAATTCTAAAATTAAGGCAATGATTTCCTGCGGAGTTTTTCCTTTTACGGGTTCTCTCATCTTTCTTTTACCGGAATACTTTTCTTCCCAGATTCCTTTTTGATCCTTAAAGGATCGGAACGCCGATACGATAAACGGTTTTTGTTTTTCTTCCGGGTTTTCCCTTTGATACGCTTGTATCATCTCGAGAAGTTTTTCCAAAACGTCCTTTCTTAAATAATGAACCCTGGATTCTCCCGGATTGGAATAAGCGGTAAGAATCGCTTCCTGTTTAAAATCGCCGAGAACATACGCTTCCGCGGAAACGTTTCCCGTTTGGGAAAAAATCGCGTTTTGAAAAAAGAAAAGTAAAACGATGGAGAATAGGCTTTTCATATCTGGTTGTCAGAATGGAGGATTACAAGTCTCTTGCAATGGTTTTTGTCTGATCGATTCCGCAAAATCCGGGATCAAAATCGGATTCGCTTCTTCGTTAAGAATCGCTAATAAAGATTGAAATATTGTGGAAATGGATATATCTAGTGAATTCGGTTTTCCGAATTCGAATTCTTTTGTTTAAAAGAACTGTACTTCTCGAGCGGGAAGCGGATTTTAGTAAAAAAATTTGAGGGAGATCTTTCCAATGAAAAAGTGGTTCATCACGTCCCTGATTCCTTTTCTGTTGCTTACAAATTGTTACCTTTTCGATTCGATCGGGCTTTCCATTCCTGACACCGTTTCCGGCAAGGAAGCTAAAAACCAAATTCTTACCAGCGCTTTGATCGGAGCGATCGCTTCGCCGGACAACACGGCGATCATCGCGGTCATTTCTCCACAACTTGCGAAAGTTGACGAAGGTCGTTACTACAAAAAAGTCGACGTGGATGATTGTGCGAATTCCGCTCTGATCATCAACATCGCAACGATCGATATCGGCGGTTTCACTTGTAACTTGGAACCGAGAGAATACGTTCTCTGGTACGTTTACTAATCGTTTCGACGCGGCGGGCGGGCTTCGGTTCGCCTTCTGTTAAAACGAAATCGTGCGAATTCAATCGCAAAAGAATTGTTAAGCGACAAGGCGAATTCTAAATCGTCCGATCAATTCGAAAACAACAATCTTCCTTCGCTGAATCTTCCTCGAATCTCTTCCTTTTCCAAATCTCCTGGATTTCCGAATAAGGCCGCGTCCTCTCTCGTAAGTTCTATCAACTTGGAATCTTCTCTTAGATCCGCGATTCTAAAATCGGGAAGACCGCTCTGACGCACTCCCATCAACTCGCCCGGTCCGCGCAGTTGAAGATCGATTTCGGATAACGCGAATCCGTCCGAAAGATTTACCATCGCATCGAGTCTGACCCTTGCGTCTTCGGTTACTTTGGAATCGGTCATAAGAATACAAAAACTTTCCTGATCGCCTCGACCCACTCGCCCTCTCAACTGATGCAGTTGGGAAATTCCGAAACGATCCGCGTGTTCGATCACCATCACGGTGGAATTTGGTACGTCGATCCCGACTTCGATCACGGTCGTCGACACAAGAATCTGAATTCTGTTTTTGGAAAATTCTTTCATCACCCGATCTTTTTCTTCGGTTTCCATCTTTCCGTGAACGAGTCCCACCTCGAAGTTCGGAAATATTTCGTGTTTGAGTTGTTCGTAAGCTTCGATACAGGATTTGAGATCCACCTTTTCGGATTCTTCCACCAAAGGATAAACGATATAACATTGTCTTCCGGAGGAAACGTATTTGCTGATGGATTTATAAACGCCTTCTCTTCGATCCTCTTGAAACCATTTTGTCTGGATCGGCATTCTTCCCTTCGGTTTTGACTTGATCGTCAATAGATCCAAGTCGCCGTAAAGAGTAAGACAAAGAGTTCTCGGAATCGGAGTCGCAGTCATCGCGAGAATGTCCGGATTCTTTCCTTTGGATCGAAGAGCTTCCCTTTGATCAACTCCGAACTTGTGTTGTTCGTCTATGATCACAAGACCGAGCTCGGAAAATACGACGTCCTCTTGGAAAACGCTGTGTGTTCCAATGACGAATAACGCGTCTCCCTTTTTGATTCGATAGAGTTTTTCGTATCGATTCTTTTTAGGTTCCTTTCCTACGAGAAGTTCGATTCCCAGAAAGGGCATGTTTCCTAAAAAGTTAAGAATGGTTTGGTAATGTTGTCTCGCGAGAATTTCGGTCGGCGCAACCATACAAACCTGGATTTGATTGTCCATATAACGAAGCGCCGTCAAAAGAGCGACTAACGTTTTTCCGGAACCGACGTCTCCTTGAATCAGAGCCGCGACGGGTTGTTCCTTTTTTGTGAGATCCTTGATCTTTTGGATCGCGGATTCCTGATCTTCGGTAAGTTGAAAGGGAAGATTTTTGCGAACCGTCGCGGCGGTTTGTGATTCGGGTAAGGGCCAGAGAACCCGTTTGATCTTTTCTCTTTCCTTCTTTTTGTGTTCTATGAGAAGATTAAAATAAAATAATTCTTCGTATTTGAGTCTATATCTCGCGTTTTCAAGAGAAGTTTCGTCGGTAGGAAAGTGTATCTCCTGATACGATTCTTCCCGTTGAACCAAACCTCTTCGTTTTACGATTTCGCTCGGAAGAATTTCTGGAATTTTTCCTTTGAGTTTTTCCAAGGCCAAGTAAAGAATTTTTCGAAATCCCCTCGAATCGAGACCTTCGGATTTTAAGGCTTCACCCGAAGGATACAAGGGAATGATTCTTCCCGCGTGAATCATTTCTGGAAGTTCGGCCAGTTCCTCTTCGGGTTCTTGAGTTTCTTTTTTGTTTCCGCCGGTTTTTGAGGAAGTTGTAGAAACGTTGTAAGTCGGTTTGATAGCGCTCGTAAGAATCTCGTAGTCCGGATGAATGAGTTGAAAACCACGGAAATATTCGAGTTTTCCAGTGGCGACTAACGTGGTCCCGGGTTGGAAAATTCTTTGAAAGAAATTCACGCCCCGAAAGAATACGATCGAAATTCTTTCGTTGTTTCTTGTTTTTGCGCCGACTACGAGCCTTGATTTTTTTCCGTGTGCGAGATACGCGTCCACCACTTCCACGATCAGAGTCACGGTTTCGCCCGTTTTTAATAGGACATTGTCCGTAAGATTGCGATCCAAGTATCTTCTTGGAAAAAAATTCAAAAGGTCCTGAAGAGTATGAATGCCAATGGACGCGAGGGCTCCGGCCTTGGCCGGGCCGACTCCTTTGATCACAGTTACCGGTGAAAGAAGTCCGCTATTTCCGTTCGTATTTTCCGTTTTAGAGACCGAGTTCTTCATCCTTGACTTCAGTTGGAATCCATTCCGAATCCGTGTTTACCGCTTGTGTTTGATCCTGATTTTCCGCCGGATTTTCTTCGTTCAAACCGAGATAACAATATCTGCATCCGTAAATTCTCGCGTGTCGTTTGATACCCGGAGAAGGAGGTTCGGCTATAACGGCGTATAAATATTCCGTTTTTTGCAAGTATTTTCCGCAGACGGGACAAATTCTCGGTTTGGGAAGATTCGGATCCCAATTCTTACCGTAAACTTTTTTAGGATCTCCGTATTCTTTCGATACGCCGTTTGCCGCGTCGCGTTTTTTTTCGGCCTTATCGATCCGTTTCGTATCGACCGAGTAAAGAAGATGAAAAAAAACCGCGGCCACTCCCAAGCAGAGCATAACGGTTAAAAATCCGGTCATTGTTTCAGATAGTCCTTAATTTTTGCGGCCATCGTGGAAGGAAGACCGATGCCCTTGTCCTGCAATCGATGTGAATACTTATGAAACGAATACGTATGTTGAGAAGTTTGAACGATTCCGTCGAAACAATTTTCGATCGATTGTTCCAAGGATTGACTCAAAGAAATGTTGGACGCGATCTGTTGTTCGTATTTTCTCAAGAGTTTACGGTTCACTCCTCTGCAGATCGATCGATAAAAACAAAATCGTATCACCAATTCGGAATCCGTTTGTCCGTCTTTGATATCCTGTTCGAGTTGATTGAGATTGATACAATCCACGATCTCGAGTTTATACGCGTCCGTATTGTGTTCGTAGGTTACGAGATTCATAAACAAATGTTTGAATAGGGAGATTTTATAACAATTCTCCATTCCACACTCGCCCATTTTTGAATTTTCGCATTGAGTGTACATCACAATATCCGTATCCGATTCCGCGGTCGCCTGACCGAAATTAAGCGACCCCAAGATGTCGAACGCGACTACATCTCCTCCGAAATTGATAAGCCTGGAGAATTTTTTGAAGTCTTCGATTCTTTCTCTGGAAATTTTAGTTTCGTGGGACCGGAAATATCTTTTTAATCCGGTGAACTTTTGGATGGTGGGATTGTTTTTAAAACCTGAGATTGTCATGGTTAGATTCTCACAAAATCTTCCGCTGACACCTCCGAATCTTGACTTACGAACGTCACACAAGGAACGTTTCCTCTGCAATCCACGTTCATTAAGAGGCGAATTTTGTGGTCCACCAGTCTATTCAATTTTACGGTTTCTACAAGCCCATTTTCTAAAAATATTTCCGAGAAGAACCCTCCGGGTTGAAACCCGAACACCGAATCCACGGCTCCGAAGTTGGAAGGATTGAGGAAAACGGTTTTTCCTTTTTTGACGATTCCCTGGTCTTCGTGAACATGTCCCGAAACGACGAGAGCCGGATGATAATCGTCCAAATATCTTCTGATTCCCTGAGAACCCACGTTTCCGTAGTTCGGAATCTTATCCAAAAAACCGTAAGGAGGATTGTGAATCACTACGACGTCCGGTTGTTCTTCCTTGAAAAAGTCTTCGGGTTCGCTGTAACTTTTTCCGTTTCGATTGTATTCGTGAAACTTAACGGCCAACTTTTCGGGAATTCCCGAAGTTACGATCGGAGCTCCTCCGTAACCCGCGAACTTATAACCGTCTTGTTCGAATGTTTTTCTATGAATGTCCCTTTCGTATAAGGCGCTGTATTGAAGATCGATGTCGTAGTTACCCGGAAGAACTCTCACGGGCGCGCGAGAATATTTTTGAATGATGATTTCTATGAGTTCGTATTTTTCTTTCATCGTCTTTGCGGCTTGATGAAAGAGTGTTCTGTATTCTTTAGATTTTTCTACTATATCGGCGCCGTATTTTTCGGGAAAACGAATTGCCCTTGTCGCATAATCATACGCGTTGATTTCTTCTTTCTGATCCTTGGAGATGCGATACATCTCTTCTTGGATAGTACAGAATTCTATAATACGATCGGTGCTGAAAAAAGCTTTGTAGATGATGTCGCCGGAAAAGAGATATAGGTCCGCCGTGGTTTGCTGAAGAATTTCCTTCAAGCCTCTCAGACCGTCATGGATATCAGTCAGATAGATGATCTTCATTTCAATCGACCCGGAACGTTACCGTCTCTTTTGTGATACACCCTTATTATAAAAAAGGGAAGCTCTACACTCAATTTAGAAACGCGTTACGGAATGTCCAACCTTTCTAAAGATTAGTCTCTCCAGAGAAGAAGAAGGGAATCCTGATTTTCCGAAATCGGTTCGATTCGAATGTATTCCGGACCGAAAAAATCGAGAAGCGGTTTGAGAATCGTTCCGGATTTTACGAACAAGAACACGTTTCCTTTTTCGGGAATCACCTTTTGAATCATAATTTTTCCGGCGAGATCGGGGATCTCCGAAAGAAAATAATCCATGTTCACCGTGATTACGTTTCGAATTCCTGTTAGACGAAGAATTTCCGGAATTTCCTCAACGATGGTTTCCAAAATATATCTTCTGTGAAACTGGAATATTTTCGAAAAAATACGGATCGGATCCAACTTTCTCGGAGTGTGACTGAACAAACGGAAGGATTGAATTTGAAGACGAACCTGATTTTGAATCACTCGAACCGGAGTGAGGCTAACGTTGTAATCGACGAAATCCGTTTTTAAAAGACGGGACCAAAACAAACCTTGAATAGAGAAATGTCCGGTTAAAATCAAAACCCCGTTGCCGGAATCGAACTCAAGGGATTCGAGAGCGTCGTCCGACTCGGAGATTTTTTTCTTCAGAATTTTATTCAGAGAATGGAGTTTGAGAGTGATTTTATAATTGCTCTTCTGGCTTTCCTTTTCGGACGAGTGTCCGAGTAAAATATCCAAAGGATTGAAGCCTATGAGTTTCCTCAAATTGAGCATGGGAGATCAAAAATAGTTTGCGGGTAAAGAAGAGTAAACTAAATTATTGATTCCAAGTCGGGAATGATCTTTCGGATTCGATTTACGAAAGAATTTTTTTCGACTTAACCTGTCATTGAGGAGCTTTCATGAAAATCGGAGTGATCGGATCGGGAAGTTTTGGAACCGCTTTAGGAAGTCTTCTTGCGGACAAGGGATACGACGTTACTCTCTGGTGTAGAAACGATTCTCAGGTTGAAAGTATCAACCGCGATCACATCAATAACAAACATCTTCCCAATTTCACCCTTCCCGAAAAGTTAACGGCGAGCAAGGATCTAAGAACAGTCGTCGAGGGAAAGGATATGATCGTATCTTCTCCGCCTTCTCACGCGCTTACCGATATTTTAAGGGAGATCAAAGGTTATCTTCCCGAAAAAGTTCCCATCGTTTCGGCGAGTAAGGGGATCGAAAACGGAACCCTTCGACTTGTTTCCGAAATTTTCGAATCGGAGCTTCCCGGAAAGTATCACGCGTATCTTTCGTATTTATCGGGACCTTCCTTCGCAAAAGAAATCATACAAAAAGTACCCACGATCGTAAGCATCGCATCGAAGAACGAAGCGACCGCGCGTAAGGTTCAGGAAATATTCAGTTTCTTATATTTTAGAACCTATTGGACCCCGGACGTGGTCGGAGTGGAAGTAGGAGGTTCGTTGAAGAACGTGATCGCGCTTGCGGCAGGAGTCAGCGACGGATTGGGTTTCGGACAAAATACAAGAGCGGCTTTGATCACAAGAGGACTCAACGAAATCACGAAGATCGGTTTGAAGTTGGGCGCGGATCCGATGACGTTTCTCGGACCATCCGGTATGGGAGATTTGATTCTCACTTGTTGCGGAGAACAATCCAGAAATCGTACCGTAGGTTTTCGTTTAGGCAAGGGAGAAACTCTGGAACAAATTCTTTCCAGCATGAACGAAGTCGCGGAAGGAGTGAAGACCACACAAAGCGCGTACGAACTTTCTCAAAAGTTAGGAATCGAAATGGCGATCACAAACGAAGTTTATAAAATGCTTTACGAAGGTAAGAATCCGAAAGAAGTTGTGAAAGACCTTATGAAACGCGATCTAAAGAGAGAAGGCGTTTCAGTCTGATCGACCTTGAAGCTTCTTTCCTTTAAATTCCGTCTTTGCCTTATACTGAGTCTCGTATCTTTTCATTCGATTACGGCTCAGGCGAAACAAGAGTTCGGATGGGCTAAAAGTTCGGAGGGTTTTTCCTTTAATTTAAACGGAAGAACCGTTTTTCAATCCAAGGACGAAATCAATTCATTTCCTTCCAACCTAACTCTATTAGAAAAAACTGATTATCTTTTTTTCGCGGGGGAATATTTCATTCTCAACAAAGACTTACGTCGTTACGAAGTTTTGCTCAAGTTGGCTTCGGAAGGCGATCCCGAACTCGTTTTGGGAGGAATCTTCTTAAGAATATTAAAAGAATTGAATTTTAATTCCAAGGATTCCTCGCGTGCATCTCTGATTCAGTTTTACAAAAACGAAAAATCTCCGTATCTCAAAGAACTCGCCGAAGGTTTCGATCAGGCGGTGTTCGAAAAAAAATCCCCGGAAAATCTGAAGTGTTCTAGAAAGACCATTTATTATTCTCTTTGTAAAACTCTGCGTCTTAAAAAATATCTTTCCGACTTTTCCGTTGAGGCGAAGTCGCACGAAAGAGAATATCTGAATTTAAACCGAACCCTCGCGCCTTTTTTAGAAGATCCGGAACTCAAATACATTCCTTTCTTAAGTAATTTTATCTTTAATATCGCGGATCAACTCGCGGAACTCGGACTTTCCAGAGAAGCGGTTCACTTTCAGAAAATTCTCATCATATCCGAAAATTTAAGCGGAAGAATCATCGGTTATTCATACGAGAAACTCGCTTACTATTATCTGATCGGAGGAGATCTTACATCCGCCGAAAAAGTTTTGGATTATATTCTCAAGTATCATCCCGATCTAAGAACCTCCTATAAGAATCATCTTTATCTAAAGTTAGGCACCATTGCCTATCTCAATCAGGAATATAAGAAATCCCTGGATTATTATTTAAATTTGGATTTTTTAGAATGGTCGTCCACGATCTTAAATCCGTTTTTAGGAGAACCGATCTCCATCAACAGCGCGAGAGATTTGATTTCGATGGCGATCTGGAGATCTAAAAATTCCTTCAAAGCGGTGGACGCTCTGAAGTCCGTTTCCACTCCGAAGAATTTAACCGAAGACGATTTGTTTACTCGACTTCGTATTATACAAATTCTCATGAACGACGAACCGGAAGTCGCCGGAAAGATGGCGACCGAAATCACATTCTTAGCGCAAAGCAAGGGTTGGAAACGGGTTGAATATGCGTCCACTTTGCTCAACGGATTCATTCATTATAAGAAAAACGATTTAAGAAAAGCGATCATAGAATTTACGAAAGCTTACGGAATTTTAAAGTCTGCGGATCCGGTTTATACGGAAGAATGGATTCGTTTGACTGGATTATTTTATTCTCATAAAGAATCCAGAAATTTAAAAACGGTGAAAGGCGCGTTGGATCAAGCGGTCGCGATTACGATCCACAGAAGACCGGACGATATGCTTCTTCAATTGAAGAATTATCTTCCGGTCGTATACGGAATCCGCGAGTTTACGGATGCGGCGATCAACTACTACATTCTTCACGGACACAATACCGAACTGTTAGGATTCTTATCGCGTTTGGAACAAAAGGAAGTGATGGGGAATACCGCGTATCCGAACACTCTCGTTTCCATGATCGATACGAGCAGAAGAATCTCTTCCTTTCGCGGTTTTTATCCGGGACCGAAAGAACATCTGAGTTCGAGTCGTTCGGAGATTCGCAAAACGGAAGTTACACGACTTCTGGAGGAACTCGATCCGTTCCGAAATCAAGAAATCAAAAAATCGCATATACCCGTGTTGAGCGTTTTTGTGCGCGATAAAAGAACGTATATCTTTTGGAAGGCCGGAGATTCTCAGGAAATAGAACTGAAGGAAATTCCTTCCGAGTCGGCTTCGTCTTTTACGGTTCAAGTCGTATTAAAATCTTTGATAGAATCTTTGTATAAGCGCGACAGCGTTCAGATTTATCTCAACGTTTCCGGAATGGAATCCTTCGATTATCTGAAGAAGGAATTTCCGGATATCGACTTTCGTTTATTCACTAAGTTCAGCAGAAAAGAAGACAATGTTAAATCCGAAAGAATCTACGTGGGCGACTGTAAAAGTACGGACAACCTAAACCGATCCAATTTCGAAAAAGTAGGTTCCGCGTATTTCGAAGGAAATAAATTACTTACCGGAACTCATTCGATGATGGTTTGGAATTTGAAGGTGGAGGACAATTCTCCCGGAAGTTTAAACGAATATTCTTGGACCTGCGGCGAGGATCAGATTCGTTTTTCAAGATTACATAGACGTTACGATTTTAGAAACACTCCACAACGATTGATTTTTACGAGAGATTCCTTAAGCGGAAACGGTTGGAAGGGAAGGTCCGAAGACTTTTTGGATTGGGTTTCTTTTTGGATCAATTCGGGCGTTCATAGAATGTACTACATCAAGTCTTTGGACTTAAATTCAGAATCGGACATAAACCTTTTGGAAAGACTTTCCCAAGAAACGAACGAACCTGAATCCTCTTTTCGAGGGATTCGAATTCGAAAACATATAGAATGAACGAAGAAGGATCGTTTTTTCAAAACATCGGTTCTATAAAATCTAGGGTTTTTTTCTTTTAAACGATCGACATTTTTCGCTAATTCAAAGACTCTATCCAGTAAAGTCACATGGACCCCGAAGGTAGTCAGTTCTACATTCCAACGATAACCGAATTCCGCTCTTTAAACCCAGAAAACGGGTACTTTCTAAACTTACGCAATCTTAGATTCAATCTGATCTCTATCCTCCCAAAATGGAACTAATCGGCTTTTTCATCATAGTCCTACTTATATTTGCCAACGGATTTTTCGTGTCTGCGGAATTCGCTTTGGTTTCGATTCGTCCGTCTCGTTTGGAAGAATTGATTAAGGAGAATAAACCTCTCGCCCTCGTCACAAAACGGGCCGCTCAAAAACTGAACGACATGTTGTCCGTTTGTCAGGTCGGAATTACGGTCGCCAGTCTTTTATTAGGTTGGGTCGGAGAAGGTTACGTCTCCAGGTGGCTTACGTTTCTTTTGGAAATGCTCGGATATTCCACGAGCGAAGCGACAATTCACGGTTTGGCGATCACCGTTTCGTTTACGATCATTACGTTTTTGCATATTCTTTTGGGAGAACTTCTTCCTAAGACGATTGCGATTCAGAATACGGAAACGATCGCTCTTTTTATCAGCATTCCTTTATTCTTTTTTTATTATATGTTTTATCCGATCACGTTCTTCTTAAACGAACTGACTTCCTTTCTGTTGAAACTTATGGGAATTCAGGCGAACAAAAGTAGAATGATGCATTCTCCCGAAGAATTGATGATCATCATCGAAGAACAGAATAAACAAGGTAAGATCGATCAGGAAGAATTTCAGATCATCCAAAATACGTTTCAGTTCTCCGAACACCAAGCAAAAGACGTGATGACTCATCGTCTGAGTATCATCGGAATTCCGCACGACACGACGATGGATTCTTTGATTTCGATCATTGCGGAACATCATTTTTCAAGATATCCGATCTACGAAGGAAACACCGATAAGATCATAGGAATCATTCACGTTCAGACGTATTTGACTTGGTTGTCCAATTCCAAAAAGGGTCGTAAGGAAAAAGTCACCGCGATCATGCAACCTCCGATTTTTGTTCCCGAAGGTCTTTCGATCGAGAAGGTGATGCAGAAACTTCGCGAGAATAAACAACACATGGCGATCGTCATCGACGAATACGGCGGTGTTTCGGGTCTTTTGACCTTGGAAGATATCATCGAGGAAATTTTCGGACAGATCCGCGACGAAACCGACGATCATGAAACCGATCCGTTTCCGGCTCAGCATTCGGATAGTTTTACGATCGACGGAGAAGCGGAACTCGACGAGCTGAAGGAAATTCTTGTGGGTGTTCAAGACGAAGAGATCAAGGACATTCGTACGATCGCGGGTTTTATTCTCGGTCGTTTGGAGGATATGCCGGAAGAAGGTTCTACGATTTCTTTGCAAACCGGAACTCTTACCGTTGAAAAGATGGAAGGGAATAAAATTCTTTCCGTACGTTTTACGCGAGTCAACTTAAGCAATAAAGCTCAGTCTAAGAAATAAAAACCGGAAACGTCCATGTCCAACACTGGAAAAGAAATACTCATCGCGGTTTCGGGAAGTATAGCGGCTTATAAAGCCTGCGAACTTGTAAGAAATCTCACGAAAGAAGGTTATCCGGTCAGCGTGATCATGACCGCACACGCGACCGAGTTTGTCGGTTCGATTACTTTCGAAGCGATGACCGGTAAAAAAGTTCGCATCGATGAATATGAACAAGGAATGGCGCATATCGATGCGAAGAATTCCGCGTCCGTGATCGCCGTAGTTCCGGCAACCGCAAATATCATCGGTAAGATGGCCAACGGAATTGCGGACGATCTTGTAACCTCCACGTATCTTGCGGCGAATTGTCCTGTGATCGTCGCTCCTGCGATGAATCCTTTTATGTATGCTCATCCCGCGGTTCAAAGAAACCTAAAACGTTTGGCGGAAGACGGTGTGATTCTCGCCGATCCTTCGGAAGGTGTGGTTGTTTGCGGCGACGAAGGTTACGGGAAGTTAGCCGAAATCTCCGTCATCCAAAAGTTGATCTTGGATGTGTATAAAAGAAATTCTTAATTAAAGAGAAACGAGAGTGGGATTTTCCAAAGCAATCATCACATCGGGTCCTACGAGAGAATGGATCGATCCGGTTCGATATATATCAAATGCCTCTTCCGGTAAGATGGGTTTTCATATCGCGGAAGAAATCGCGAAATGGATTTCCGATGTCGTTTATATTCACGGTCAAGTATTAGAAGATTATAAAAAGCCGAAGGGCTCACGGAGAATTTCCGTTGAAACCACTTCCGATTTATGCGATGCCGTGATCGGTGAGATCGGGCCGGAAACGATTTTGATTATGGCCGCGGCTCCGGCGGACTTCCGACCAGCGAAAAGTAAAGAGTCCAAAATTAAGAAAGAAGACGGTAGCGAAACCATTCTTTTGGAGCTGATCAAAAACCCGGATATACTGAAAACAGTAAGTTCTAAAATCGCTCAGGAGAATATTGTCGGTTGTTGTTTGGTTGGTTTTGCGGCTGAGACCGATTCTTTGGAAGAATATGCTCGTGGAAAACTGAAGAGCAAGAATCTAGATTATATCGTCGGTAATTACGTCGGCAAAAATGAAAAAGGATTCGGCGAAGTGAATACGACCGTTTCTATTTTTTCCTCTTCCGGTAAAGCGACAGAAATCGGTCCCTTTTCTAAAGAATTGATTTCCACGAAGATCGTAGAGTTTTTGAAAACGGAGACTTCGAAGTCGGTTGCGAAGTTTTAGTTTTGGTCGGAAGTACGGCTGAAAAGACCTATTGAAATCGAAGAGGTCCATTACCTCTCGAATTTATACGAATCCGGCTAACTTTTCTTGATCCTGGGCAAGAAGAATAACCGATTCGCAGTAGGTTTCCCAGTCGGTTCTCCCGGAAGCAAAGTCGAGATAAATGGATTCTAATAAAAGAAAAAACATAAATCACCTCTTCTTTTAGCATCGAACCATTCTTGGAATTTCCTTGAGTTCTTTTTCTTGTGGAAGAGAATAGGGGAGGTTCTTTTAAGTATTAAAATATGTCTCTGGCGCTTTCAAATTCGCAGATTTCGGGCTTAAAACAAAGTTTAGAATCTTCTCGAATACCTTTTAGGTCGGAAGTACGGCTAGGAATTCTCTCATCCTTTAAAATCGGCGGCGTTTGTCCCGTTGTAATAGAACCTGAAAACTCTGAACAGGTGTTGGAAGTTCTTTCCCTCTTTTCTAAATCCGAAATTCCTTGGAAAATTCTTGGAGGTGGCTCGAATTTACTCATTTCGGATCACCCAGATAATTTTGTAACCCTTCGTTTGTCAGGAGGTTTTAAGGAATTCGAATCTTTGGGCGGAGGAAAATTTCGAATCGGTTCTGCAACGAATACAACTCCTACCTTCCGCCAAATCTCTCAATTGGGATATACAGGCGCTGAATTTTTGAGTACGATTCCAGGTTGGACGGGTGGGGCCGTAATTCAAAATGCAGGTTGTTATGGAGGAGAATTATTCGATTTAATTCAAACCGTAGAATTCTTGCGAGATGGGGAAGTTTTAACTCGTAAGCCTGCTGAGATTAAACATGGGTATCGGTTTACGGAATTTTTAAGTGAAAAAGATTCCATTATTTTGGGCGTTGAGATTCTTCTCAAAGAAGGAAATTTGGAAGACATTGAAGTTTCCTTAAAAGATAAACGCGATCGAAGAAATTCTTCACAACCTGAAAACAAGAAGAGTGCCGGTTCCGTTTTTAAAAATCCTAAAATTTTCAGTGAAGACGGCAAAGAAATCAAAGCGTGGGAACTGATTGATCAAGTAGGTTTAAGGGGATTTGTAAAAGGTGGGGCGCAGATTTCTCCTGAACATTGTAACTTTATAGTAAATGTCGGAACTGCGACTGCCTCTGACGTAAATTATTTAGTCGAAATGGTTTTGGATAAGGTTTTTCAGAAAAGCGGTGTTCGTTTAAATCGAGAAATCGAATATTTCGGAGATATACCCTGATTTTTGTTCGGAGTTCCGACCCAAAACGCTACAATAAAAAACCTCATTCCTTCGAAGCATACATAGAAAGATCCGCTTCGTGAATCAATTCATCTAATTTCTGAATAGAACCGACCGACATTCCCCAAGTGAAATGAAATGGCGGGTTATTCTCTTTACACTTTTTCAAAAGAATCGTCATTGCTTCATGAAACCGATTTTGCGTCTGAATGATCTTATCTTTATTCTCATGTTGGACAAGAACCAAAAATTCATCACCACCGATTCTAAAAATTTTATCAGTACCGCGGATAACGTAACGAAGAATATTAGCAAAATGGCAAAGAACCTGATCTCCGGTTTTGTGACCATAAGTATCGTTGATTACCTTAAAATCGTTTAGATCCAAAAGAGCAACTAGCGCAAGATGATCTTCCATTCTTCTACCGGACCATTCTTCCTTTAAATGATTCAGTTTGTTACGATTAAAAACACCGGTCAATGCGTCTCGAAAAGCGAGAACCTTAGTTTCTTCATATTGATTCGAATTAACCAAAGAAATCGCAGTAAAGTCTGCAATCGTTTGAAGAATCACCAAGTCTTCCGGAGAAAAAGACGAACCGTCGAATCGGTTCACTAACTCGATCACTCCGTGGACTTGACTTCTAAACATCATTGGAACTGCAATGATCGTTTTGGTTTCGAACCCAGTTCTATCATCGACCTTTCTGGAGAATCTCGGATCGTTCCTTGCATTTTCAACGAAGACAGCAGATTTAGTTTGAACGACAGAACCTGCAATTCCTTCGCCGGACTTTAAGCGGATATTTTTAATTCGATCCAGTTCAAGACCTTCTGCGATTAGAAAGAATAATTCTCCCGAACTCTCGTCATATCGCATCAAACTCCAATTTTCCGGACTGAAAAATAAACGCACTTCTTCCATAACCGCATCGAGAACCTCTTGTTGTTCAAGAGAAGATGTGATAATTTTTCCAATAGAAGAATATAGTTTTATCAGTTCCGGTTTTGCATCTTTTAAAGTCATGGCGATTTCTATTTCTTTAGACGTATCTATGAATTGTTTGCTAATTTAGTGAGAACTTTTATTTTAAAAGACAAAACCGTTATTTATCAAGATATTTCCGATTTATTCTCATTTTATTTCATTAAGAATCCAATATCAACTCAAACATAATATAACTCTTTTCTCGAGAAAATTTTTGCAAGAGGCTTGTTATCCTGAATTTCGTTTTAAAAAGGCCATTCTTTGATGATTCTTTGTTTGGGAGTTGCTGTTTTTCTAAATCCATTAATAGGACAAAAGCCTTACACATCGATGTTCCTAAATAACGAGCGAGCGATCTCAATTCGGCCCAATCGTTCTCGTTCGGTCTAAACGAAAGTCGAATCAGTCCTTGAAACTTCAGTTGATAAGAGGTTCGTTCTTTGTTATGAGGTGCTTGATTTCTAAGAATTTTCAGCTTTTGATCTTTTAGGAGTCTCTTTAGATAAAATGTTAAATTCTTTTCCTTTTTGATTCTTTTGATTACGTAAGAATAGAGCTCTATTGGTACATAAAAATCGGCAGTAAATCGAATCTTATCTTTTCCTGACTTTAAGTTTCGATTGTGTACGATTTTTTTTGAATTTTTCTTTATTTCACCCATGCCCTAAACGGTTCTTGAAGTCGTCAAGGGAGAAGGGTGTTTTGATATTTTTTAGAAAAATTTTAGTGGTTGTTCGACACGTAGTTCCGACCACTAAAGATCCAAGATCAGTCTGACTCTCTCTTCCAAACCGTGAACCCGATCCAAATACAAAGCGTCAACGGAACAAGCGAGAACCAAACTATGTAAAAGGTCCACACATAGAGAAAGTTTTTCGTTTTTTCGTTCAATTCTTTCGGTTCTATCGAAAGCGACCTCGAGAAGTTTTCTGTATTGACTACCGTATCTTTCAGTATATTCGTTTTGAAGATTCACTGGAGCCGAGTAAATCAAACTGAAAGGCAATCTTGCTTTGTCGGGATACTCTTTTGCAGTTTCGGCTACTGCCTTAAAGATGGAAATCACTTCAATGTGAAGACCTTGATCTCGAACAACTCTTCTTCTTATCTCGTTAAGAATGAGTAGGTGGGTTGCAATCAGAGCTTTTCTAAAAAGATTTTCTTTAGAATGAAAGTGGTGATAAATACTTGGTTGTTCTAAACCGCACTCTTTGCTGATTTCTCTTAGTGATGTTCCGTGAAAGCCTTTTCTAGAAAACGCAATAGCCGCACCTTCTAAAATTCTTTCACGGGAGTTTTTGTATTCTCTATTTAAGGGATATAGAGGACTTCCGTCTTTTCTTAACACTTGCTTGGTAACTCCGGTTTTATGGACCTATATTTGTTTAGTGGCCCTAAAACTTTTTTTTCAAATATCTTAATATTCTATCATTCAAACGTCAAAATTCTTTTTTAAAAACCTCAAAATAATTTCTAGTCTCGTTAGGAATGATAGAAGGATAAGGTCCAAATCCCGGATTATTCTGATTTGGATTATATTGACCCTTATTGTCTTTTTTATTTTCGTTTGCTTGATAACTTACTAAAGTGCTGAATAAAAGTTCAAAATTCGCAACATTTAATGTAGAATCTTCTAAAGTGATTTCCACTAAGAAATGATTGCCCGAACTCGTATAATCGAACTCGTAAAAGAAGACTGGATCTGCATACGCGGAAAAAATCGGAGCAATCTTCTTATCTTTCTTATCACTTCTATAAATCTGGACAAGGAAAGAATGGGCATTGTCATCGTGAGCCAAGCCGATTCCCAATTTGTATTTTTGAGTTCCTTCTTCTTGGATAGAAGGGAGATGAATTTTATAAATAACTGAGTTCCCTTTAAAAACAGCGCCATTGAATTGATGCTTTTTCTCAACGTTGTATCCGGAATCACGAAGATTTCTTCTTACTTCCTCTAGGTAGGCTCTGAGTTCTCTCCTTTCATCTGCCGGTCTTCCGACCACCGACGTACCAGCAGGTGTTCTATCCTGCGGAGCAACGGGATTCAAAAAGCAAAACACCCCTAAAAACAACGCTAAACTAAAAATTCTGTCTAATTTGGAAATCTTTCCGTTCATTGGATTCTCTTCCTACGTAGTGTAGTCGAGTGTGAACTAGATGAAAAGATTTTTTTATTCATTCATCTACCCCTTTTGTTTTTTTCCGGATCGCCGACAAATAAAGAAGATACCAATTCGGCGGAATTTCATGAAATTAAAAACTATATTCGTTTTTATCCTTTTGACCCTAATTAACTGCGTTTCCAATTCGAAATACGATTCATTATTAAAAGCCTATGAAGAATCGAAACAGGACAATCAGAGAATTCTCGGGGAAAAAGAAGGTCTTTCCAGATCTTTGGACGAATTAAAACGAATTCAGGAAGAATCCGAGCAAAGAATTCAGGAATACAAGGGTTTGATGGCGACTTTTCGTTCTTTGATCGACGCAGGTAAGCTTAAAATCAAAATCATAGACGGGAGAATGGTGGTCGTGCTTTCATCCGACATCCTCTTTCCAGTAGGCTCCGCATTCTTATCCCCGGTCGGAACTACGGCCATCCGGGAGGTCACAACCTTACTCGCGTCTCTCGAGGGAAAACGTTTCCAAATCGAGGGGCATACCGACGACACCCCGACCGGCATCAAAGGTTATACGAACTGGGAATTGGCTTCCTCAAGAGCCCTCAACGTCCTACATACGATGGTAAAAGCGGGAATGCCCGAGGTAAGAATTAGCGCCGCGAGCATGGGAGCTTCCAGACCCGCAGTTCCTAATACATCGCCTGAAAACCGAGCGGCCAACAGAAGAATCGAAATCGTGATCGTACCCGATCTGAGCAATCTTCCCGGAATGGAAGAATTGAAAAAATACGCCAACTGATTCATTTCCGAGAATATTCTATAAATCGAATATTAGGTAAAGGTATAGGCCCAGTAGATCAACAACAGTTGTGTTGGAAGTCGCAGAAGTAGGGCCCACTTCGGTGGGTCGGTCTTTCTTCTGGATTGATAGTGATAAAGATTTGCCGGGAACACCGCGATCAAAAGAAGAATCACTCCCCAAGCGCCGAGTTGTCTCGTATCGGGAAGAAGCAATAAAGCGCCCAAGGCTATTTCGATCAAGCCGCTGATAGAAACGACGAACTTAGGGTAGGGAATGTAAGGAGGCATGATTCTTAGATAGAATCTAGGAATAACGAAGTGAAGTATTCCGGCGATTATATAAAGAATCGCCATAACGTAAAGACTGATAACGGTCAATTCCGGCATAATAGTTTCCTTTTTAAGAGTAAAAGATTATACCAGATCGGAACGAAATCGGATTAAAAAAATTAAACCGTTTTCTTTTCTCGTCCACGAAACCGGCTGTTCCTTTGTTTTCGAACTTTGACTTGAAAGCTCGAGATTCTTAAGGAGCTGATATGTTTCTGACGAGATTCTTCCTTTCTAAAAACGTCTTTCTTGTTTAAGAAACAATTCGAAATTAAATTCATAGGCAACCTTCTCCTTGCCCTGGAATTACTCGGTCATCATAGGAAAATTCGATAAAGTACAAGAAAAAAAAGAATTTCCCTGAAATTTTTTTACCTTTTATTACTCAGGATAGAACGGGTTTTTGAAATATTCTTTCCGACCTTTTTTCTCGTTCGAGTCTCGGAAGAATGGACTTAGACAAACTTCTCAAGGAAGTCATGACGACTCGGATCTTTACGACCAACGTAAAGGATTCGGTTTCACGGATTGGAATGATTTTTCAAAAATTCGAATTCCATCATCTTTTGGTGGTCGACGATCAAAAAAAACTTATAGGAGTCATATCGGATCGGGATTATTTAAAGACGATCAGTCCTTTTACGGGAACGAGAATGGAAAGAATTCAGGATTCTCAGATTATGAATAAAACGGCTTCTCAAATCATGAGTTCCTTTTTGATTACCGCACACGAAGATCAAAGTTTACGTTATGCGACCGAGCTTATGCTTCGTTATAAAATTTCCTGTCTTCCCGTTATGAACCGGAGAAACGAAATCGCCGGAATCGTAACGTCCAGGGATATTCTGAATGAAATTCTAAAAAGCCCTCTCGATTTGACTTCTTGATTCCACGATTCTCAGGAAATTGATCTTCTCGTTCGCCTGTTCTTCCAAGTAATCCATAGAAATTGAATATTCAGAATATATATTTTCCAAGGATTGTGCGACTTTTTCCCAAGTGCAATCCATCGCTTTTTTTCTCGCTTTTGCGGCGATTTTTTTTCTAAGAACCGCGTTGTTGGAAAGAAAACAAGTCATGTCTATGAATTCCTGTTTTTTTCCGAACCCGGGAAGAAACGCGGAAACTCCGTGTTCCAGATATGAATTGGCCGCCGCATATTTGTAAGCGATCAAACCGAGTCCGCTCGCCATCGCTTCAAGAACGACGTTTCCGAAAGTTTCCGTCATGCTCGGAAACAAAAACAAATCTCCGGAAGCGTAGTGTCTGGCTAATTCTTCTCCCCTTTTTAAACCGCAAAAGATAAGATCTGGATTCTTATTTTCCAAAGTATCTTTTAGAGGACCCTCGCCGACGAGAACCATCTTTGCGCTCGGATTCGATTCCTGAATTTTACGAAACGCTTGGATGCTCAGTTCGATGTTTTTTTCAGCGGCGATTCTTCCCACATACAAAACAACGAGTTGATCCTTGTTCACTCCCCATTCTTTTCTTAAAGAAAGATCTCTTTTGGAAGGATGAAATAAATCCGTATCGATTCCTCGAGATACAACTCTTACGTTATCGTATCCTTGTTTGAAAAGATTTTCCACCAAGTCTTGAGACGGCGTAAGAGTGATCGCGGTCCGATTGTGAAGTCGTTTTAAATAATTTCCTACAACTTTTCCGGCGAAACCGACCTTGTAGTATTCCGTGTAAGAATGAAAGTTCGTTCTAAAATCGCTGACTACCGGGATTCCCAAGTCTCTTGCGGCGCGCACCGCGGACCAACCTAACGGACCTTCGGTGACTACGTGAACGATGTCCGGTCTTTCTTTTTTAAAATGTCGCTTTAATATCCGCTTTGCGGGAAATCCGAAACGCATATCTGAATACATAGGAATTCTGCAACCCGCCATCAGAACTTCCCGATAACCTCTTCGATCGTTTACGGAATCCTTCAGTCCTTGTCTAGGACGAAACAATAGAATATCGTGTCCACGATCCACGAGATCGTTTACCATTCTATGAAGAGTTTTTGCAACTCCGTTGATTTCCGGGAAATAAGTTTCCGTAACTACGGCGACTTTAAAGATTCTTCTTCCCGGAATCCGAGCGGGTGAGATTGGATTCGGTTTTGGATTGGATCGCATGCCCGGATACTACCGGGCGGAGGTAAGAATCCCATTAAAGAAATATTAAATTTTCGTTACAGACCTCGTTTTCAATACAACGCTGGGCGTTTAATTCTTCTTAATTTTAGTCGGTTTAACGGGAGAATTCTTCTTTTTTAATATTTCTTCCCATCTTTCCTTCAACCAAACCCCGGATTCTTTCGTTTTGCCGTCCGCGAATTTTACGTGATAGGGTTTTCCGGACATGCTCGATTTCGATCCTATATGTTCTATGAAATCGGGAATCGTTTGTATTTTGCCGTCGGCCGCGTTTAACTTTCTCTCCATGTGTTCTCTCGCTTCTTTGGGATCGTGTTCCGATCCGTTGCGAATGAATTTGCACTGACAAGATTCGAGGGTTCCCATCAACAGATTCAAATCGTTTCGAAAATCCGAGTTCGAAGGTGTTTCTTGCGAGAACACGAATGCCGAAGTGAAAAACGAACAAAGAAGAATGGAAAGCGTAAAAATCTGTTTTTTTATCATGGAATGTCCTTTGATTTTTTTGAATCAATCCGCATTAGTTCTTTATAAAAAACTCATATATAAAATTCGATTTCTAAAATTCGATCGGTGTGAACAATGCGAAGTGAAAGGTTCTGAATTCATACGTATATCCGTTGTCCTTAAAGAGCGGACCTCCGAACGCAAGTCGAAACTTAAAGAACCCTATCTTGGGAGTTTCGAAATAAAACATAAACGAAAAAACCTGTTGTTTGCTAAAATTCACCTGGGATCTCGCCAAACTTCCCAAGGCCAACGCTTCCAACGGCGTATACGTTCCTGGGTGCGCAAAGTAAGCGTAAAGAGCCAAAGGATCGGGTCTGAGTAAACCTTTAGACGCGTAATAATAACCGAGCGTTTCCAAATTTTTACCCTGAGATAAACCGGCCAAAAGATAACTCACGAGAGGATCTCCGCTGGCAGGGTTGATGTTTCCCGTGATGAATTGAAGCGTTGAGATCGTATTTAAGAATTGAGTACGATTGGTGCTATCAAGCAAAAGATAACCCAAACTCAAAGCCGGATCTTGAAAGTCCACCGAACCGGTCATCTTTACGTTTGCGGGACCGGCTCCCACACCGAGACGAAACGAATCCGATCCTTCTTTTCCTAAGTAAAGAATGGGCATCGCCATCGAATAAACACCTTCGACTCTGGTGTTCACGTCCTGTTTGGTTCGATCATCCGAAGAGGTCGAGCTTCCCGATGATTTTGAGGAAGACGAAGAAGAGGATGAAGAACCGGAAGGAGCGTCGATCGGTTTCGGCATAAACTGGTTGTCCAAAAAGAAACTCGAGTTGTGCAGAAGAAGATGTACTCCAACATATTCAGAAATTTGAAAGTCTCTGGACTTAACGTCCAACATCCAAGTCGTCTTACCCGGACCTTCTTGTGTCATCGTCGCGTCGTTTCCCTTTCCTCGAATGTCCACCGTAACACTTTCCAGGGTCACACCGGGGTTGATTGAAAACCACTTCGGTCCTTTCTTTTTCGGATCCGTTTTAGGAACGTCTTGATTCGGGATCGGCGTTGGAGTCGGATTTAGATACTGATCGCCGTCATAACGGGGTTCTTCCGGAGTCGGAGTTACGGGAGTTTGTGCGAAGATGCGAGGACCAAAAAGAGGCTCGGACGGAATTCCGAAAGACTTGGATTGAGCGAAGGAGGAATCCAACGCGACAAAGAATGCAAGAGCGAATACGAGACTGTTTGCTTTTATTTTCATACGGATCGTTTTTAGTTTTTATACTTTTAAGAATCTGGTTAGGACAAAAAATCAAAACGTTTCCGATTCGAAAATGATTCTTGGAAGAGACCGGATAAAAAAATTAAGAAAGTTTCAGTTCTTCTAAAGCGTCGTCCAGGTGGTCGTCGCCCCAGAAAAGTTCGTTTCCTACGATAAAACTCGGAGCTCCGAAAATTCCGAGATCCATCGCTCTTTCGGTTTGTTTACGAAGAAGATGTTTCACTTCCTCTTTTTTGGAATTTTCCAAAATCTCATTTCCGTTTAATCCAAGTCCGTTTAAAATCGAGATCAAAACTTCCGGATCGGAAATGTCTAAATCTTTCGCAAAGTTCGCGTGGAACGTTTCTCGAATGAAGGAGGAGATCCAAGGTTGATCCGTGTTGGCGACCGTGATTCTGGAAGCGAGAAGGCCGTTTCTCGGAAACAGGGTCGGAACTACGAAATCGATTCCGTATTTACGGCTTCTTCGGGTCATGTCCTTCCACATATACTTTCCCTTTGAAGGGTAGATGTTAAAGGGAGAATCGTTCCAGCCTTGTTCCTTAAAGATCGGTCCGAGAAGAAAGGGTCTCCATACGATTTCCACGTTTAAATTTTGGAGACGTTTTTCGATTCTCATCACTGAAAGATAGGAATAGGTGCTTGCAAACTCGAAAAAGAATTCAATTTTTTGCATACGATTATTCTCCCTTTTTCATTCGAAATCGTAAAAACCAATTTTCGAATCGAATCGGATCAAGGTTCCAAAGTCGATTGAAAAAAAGACCAAATGTCTTCGGCCGGATTCAATTCGAATGTGGAGTTTCCGAGCGAACCAACGAGTGGAATTTTTCTTTCGATTCCCGGCCAATTGTGACCGCCGCCTACAACCTTGTAAAGTCGAACCGAAGTTTTCCCATTACACTGATTGTAAGAATAAATTTCCAGTTTTGTTTTGTCGTCCTTCGCGTCCCTCGTTTCGAGTTTGGAAGTTTTGGAACAGGAATTCCAACCGAGCCAACGATCGACGGAATCTTCTACGCTGAGAATTTGTCCTCCGTCTCTCACATAACCGCCGTAATACGGAACTGTTGGATCGTCGGTTCCGTTGATGAATGCGACGGAAACGTTCGCGCTCGGTTCGAAATTTTTCAGAACGTATTCTGAAATTTGGGAAGAAACGCTGACTCCCGCACGGAATCGTTTCGATTTTTCAACGAGCATTCTTTGAGTCATAAAGCCGCCGTTGGAATGACCTACGATAAAGATCTTGTCTTGGGCGATCGGGAACAACTCCGAAAGATGTGCGATTAGTTTTTCTATAAATTCAACGTCGTTGATCTTATCTCGATCCGCGGGTGTCGCACCTCGACCGTCGGCCCAGCTTCTGTTGTAACCGTCCGGATAAGCCACAAAAAATCCTTCCTTGTCCGAGACATCGTTGAACTTGGAATCTTCCATGATGATTTTTCCGTTGCCCAATCTTCCGTGAAGAACCAAAACCAACGGTAGTTTTTGATTTTCTCCGATCGGATTTTTGGGAGCGTGAAACCAATAGGTTCGAGAAGTTCCGTTTACATTCAGATTTTCATGGCTCGCACCCTCGGCGAACTTTTGTCGATCTCCGCGCAACAATCTGCAGTTCGCGGAAACAAGTAAAATTAAAATTAAGAATATTCTAATTATTGAATGTATTGTTTTGCTCGTCTTCATTTTTCGAATTCCTGAATCGAATCGAGAAGTGTTTTTTCAAAACTCGAAGAGGGCCAATAAAAGGGGGACAGTGGGAGAATCAAAAAACCTCTCCACTGATCGAGAACGAGATGATGTACCGTCTCTTTGGGACGTTTTCCCTTTTCGGAAAGTCGATATACGATCGTATGTTCCGTCTTGTTGTAATACGGAATCACTCCGAAAGTCAGAAGGCTCGCAAAAAAGTTGAGAACGTGCAGTTTGTTATAAGAATAAAAAGGTTCCTGTTCTTCGAGGATGACTTCCAAAAGTTCCTCGGATTGTTCGTCTTCGGAGATTCCTTTTTCCAAAAGATTCTTTTTGATATGGAGCATCTCCGCGTTGTAAAGGGTGAAACCGGTGAACTCAAGGCGGAATTTTTTGCCCTTGGAAAACGAATGAGCGTTTTGAATCACTTCGGGAGGATTCGTAAAACCCGCGCAGAAATTAAAACAAAGAATACAAAAGAATATTATGATTTTATGATTCATTAATAGATCGTCCTCGAATCGAAAAGGAATTTTTCCGCGTAGACGGAATATGCGGAACGGATTTTTTCCCGGTCGTCGATAAACAAAAGACCCAGAGAAACCCAGCCGAAAGCTTGGACGCTGTCGATCGAATAGGAATATTCTCCGATTTTCCGATTCCATTTCCAAACTCGAAAGACCACCTTGTCCTCCGACTTCTGAAGAATGGGAATTATGAAATAGGTTCGTATCGCAAGAAGTCGGTTGATAATGTATAACGAAAATTGAATGGGTTTTTTCTCCACCATCCACGAAACGGGTTGGGGTTGTTCTCCGAATAAAAGACCGAGCCTCGGAGCTTTTTCCAAGACGATTTGAATTTTGATTTCCGTATCCGATTTAGAATGAAAGGAGATTTTTTTGAATCGGTTCGAAAGATGGATCGTTCTCAAAATTTCGGACGCGAGTTTTTTACTAGAATCTTCCTGCCAACCGATCAACTCGTACGAAACTTCCTTATCGATCATGAAAGAATCTTTCGGAATACTCGGTGGATCATCGCCCGTCATAAAGGTGGAACAACCTTGCGACAAAAGAAAACAAAACAAGAGAATCGAACGAATGAACATCTAAATTCGATTTCCCCAAGGATCGATTTCGTGATCCACCGCATAAAGACCCGGAGGAAGAATTTTTCCTTTTTGAGATTGGTCCGCCATACCTAAGGCCGCGGAAGCGAGTTGTCCGATAATCGCGTCCATTCCTTCGGTGGGAACTCCGTAGAATAAAAAATTGATCGGACTCAAGTCGCTTAACAAAAAGAAGGTTTTTTCGATTTCCTTTCCTTCTTTCGAAACGTAGAACGTAACCTTTCCGCCCTGATCGATTCCGGATTGAGGATCGAGGATACGATCGAATTCCAATCGAGCCGGATGACCTCCGATCTTTTTATCATCCGAAAAAGAAAGCTCGTCGATCCAATTTATGAGATCCGTATATTCCGCGGTTTTTGTGGAACCGGATACGATTAGAATTTTCGATTTGTTTCCGTTGAGAATCAGGTCTTCGAAATGTTCTCGTTTTAAGATCGAGTTTCCAATCACACCGAGAATCAGATCTCTGGAAAGAAATTCTTCCCTAGAAATTTCGCCTATCGTTGTATAGTCGTGTTTATTCGGTTTGGAAACCTTGAGGTCGACTTGAACGAGATCCCGATTGGTATCGTGCAATCTCGATTCAAGATATTTGCAAAGAAAGGAACCGATGTTTCCTTTGGCTCCGAGGACTAAAATCTTTCTCGAGGAAAGAATCATCCCTTGTCCGTTTAAGATCGCTTCGATCGCGTTGAGAATGGAATACGCGACTTCTTTCGATTCTTCTCTTACCTTTTGATTGGAGATCGCGATGGAGAATGCGGGTAAGAATAATTTTTCGTTTTTATCTCGAATGCTTTTCAGTCGATCGTAACCGTTTCTTGTATGTTCTACGGTTCCGACTAACGTTTGTGAAAGAAACTCGTTTACTTTCATCTTGGGAGCTTCACGTTTTACGGAATATTCCTTACAAAGAAAGTCTACGTCCTTTCCTGCAAGAGCGAAGTCGTTGAAGAACGGAGCGACGTAACCGCCGTCTTCCACGAGGATCGTCTTTTCTTTTTTGGAATGAGAATCCAACAAAAGGTTCAAAAAAAGATGTCCCGTAAGAAGTTTCATCGCGTCGAAAAATCCGAGTTTCTCCTCTTCCAAACGATCGTATAAATTTTTGAGTTTCGAGGAATCGCTGTAAAGCGGTGAAACGGAATAGTAGATCTTGTTCTTAGGGCCGACCTTGAGTTGAAGACCGGACATATAAAAATGATCCGTGGGAACGTCCAAAAGAACGTCCAAATACGCGGAAGGAACCACACCACCGTATTTTACGAACGAAACCGTGAGTTGTTTTGCGCCGAGTCTTCGAAAGGTTTCGATCAAGGCCACGATTTCGGATGTGATATGGTGTATTAGAAAAACGTTAAATCCTGTTAATTCGAAGTCGTGATTTTCGCGGTTCGCGATCTTTTCAAGGATCGGCATCCGTTTTAGATAATGATTTAAGTCGAGGGTCGTTCTTTTTGAGTTGAAGCTGAAATTCAAAACACGATCAAGTCTGGAAAGATCGATGTAAACCTTCGTTTGATCCGTAAGTTGAACCAAAATGGTATGGCCTTCTTTGAGATGTTTTGCAATTTCATGATCTTCTAATACAAGAAAAATCTTTTTAAACAAGGGAAGGGCTTCGATCGGATCGGTCTTTACGATTTCATCCGAAAACGTTTTGTCCCAAAAAACGCTGATCTGATCCAGTTTGCCGAGAGGAGTTTTTTCGATTTGTTCGAACACTCGAGAAAAGGAACGATTTTCCTCTACGTATGATTTTTCTCCGCGTTGGGCCGCGCTTAAAATTCCGTTGTTGATCGCTTCCGCGATTTTTGTACTTCCGGCGATGAAAATTCTCGAGCCGATATCGTCCACGATTACGTGAGGAACCGCGGTCAAGTCGATGTTGGCGCGATCGTAATTCTCCACCGTTAACCGGAAGAAAAATTCTCCCGGTTCTTTTTGATTGGGAACCCGCTCGAGAATGAATTGATAGTCTATGTTTTCATTCGGGCTCGCGTGATGAAACGGAAACACGAGCGCGTAGATCGAACAGTTTTTCGGATCTTCTCCGTAAAACTCGGGATGAATTCTTTTCGCCCAAACCTGTCTTTGAAACGTTCCGAAGACGGTTCTTAAGTGATCCTGAAATTCTTCCTTAAAAAGAAGAATGTCCTTTAACACTCCGGCTCTTGCATAAATTTGAATATACCCGATGTGCATATTCAAAAGTTCGCTATTGATGTTCGGATTGATCTTGTAAAAGATCGTAACGTCTCCGATTCCGTTTTGGACCTGTTCGAAAACTTCTTCGCCGAGGGTTCTGGAAAGAATGGAAAGTCCGGTGAAGATTCTGAGACTTCTAAGATCGAGATCCCATATTCCTTCCTTACCTTCTTTCAGGGTCGGCCCGAGAGAAGTTTCTAATTCCCTAAGAATGGAAGAATTAGGCATGTTCGATCACTACTTTGATTGCTTCCGGAGTATGAGCGACCGTAAAGGCTTGCGGAAGATTCTCCGGAGAATACGAATGAGTCACCATATTCTTTTCAAGCGCTTCCGAAACGTTTTTGTTTTCCTGAAGGAGTTTGATCGCAAGATGAAAGTCCCCGCATCGGGAAGAATGGATCGATTTATTCGCATTCAAAAATTCTAATAAAGAATTTTTTCCGAATTCTCCCTTAAAAAGGATCGCGCTCCTCGGACGGATCAAAGAGTTCTCGTGGTTTTTGTTTGGACGAATGAGAAGATCGATTTCTTCCGCGGTGCCTGCGATTCCCAGATCGAAACGGGGAACGTGCCCTTTGAAATCGGGAGATTCCAAAATCTTTTCGGCTTCCTCAATGCTTCCGTAATATACTTTGAAATGAGAAGGTAATGAAACTTTACCGACACTCGGAGCAACGTAAACGGTTTGGTTGGAACGATTCTCCTTTTCCCAATGAAAGTTCAGATTTTCTTCGCTGAACTTTAAAAGTGAAAGTTCGTCCACGACGAGTTCGGTGAGTTTTTTGATTCCGAATACTTCTTGTCCGTTCGTCGTTTTGAGATGAAGTTCCCGATTTGAAAGTCGGATCGCACTTTCAAAACCTGCGGTTGTGCTCGTCGTGTCGTATACGATCGCAAAACGATTCTTCAGCGATTCTATGTTTTCTTTTCTAAGATCGATTGCTTCGTCGGCTCCGAGGTTGAGAGAAAGTTTTAAAAGATGATCGTGTCTTGCAAGCGCGGTGATTTTAAAATCGATTTTAGAAGATGCCCTAAAGGCGGCTAACGCGGCTATGACGAGACTTCCCAATCGTCTCGGACCGAGAACTGCCACGTTATCTCCCTTCTTCGGTGGGGAAGCGATCACCGCTTGTAAAGACGCCGCGAACGGTTCGATCAACACCGCGGTTTTATCGGGAAGATTCTGAAACGGAATCGCCGCGTTCTGAGGAGCTAAGATATAAGGACCGAATCCGCCGGGAAGTCTGTCGATCCCGAGAACTTTTCTTTCCGGGCTGTGCGATGGAATTCCTTCCTCGCAAAATTCATCGGAGGGATGATCGCCTCTTGCTTCAAACGTATCGTTGATCTCGACTACGTATTTTTGTTTGGTTCCGTTTTGAGGTTCTATGTCTTCGGCGATGACCTCGTGTCCGATCACCTGCGGAAGAGGGAAGGGCAAAAAACGACGGGATAAATCCGTGGAACAAACTCCGCAGAGTTTGGATTTTAAAAGTTTATAACCGGGTCCGAGATGTAAGTATTCTTTTCCGTTTCTGGAAATGTCCCAACCTTTTTCCAAACTTCCTTCGAATTGATAATCCGCTTTTTCGAAAGTATCATCCGAACGATAGTCCATGGCTTCAAATTGGATTTTCATACATCACCCTTGGTTTAGACAAAGAATCTAAGAATTACGGTCAGTGTAGAATTCGGTTGGATTCCGACAAATCCATTCTCATCGATTGGAGAATACGATTTTGCCCTTTCTCCATACGGAAAATTCTCCCGGTTTGCAAACGGTCCATTCTTCGTTGGATGTGAGCGGTTGTGTTGCGATCACGGTGACTATGTCTCCCGCTGTCGTGACCTTTCGAAAGTCCACGCTGAGATCGGCGTCCACAAGTCGGGCCTTTCCGAACGGAGATTTGCGAGTGATCCAGGAAAGTTTTGTGGAACAAAACGTGTAGAGGTTTTTAGAATCGCTGAGAAGGAGATTGGAAACTCCTTTTTGATGGAGTTCCAACATATAACCTTCGATGGCTTGGAAGAGTTCCGTTTCTTTTTTCGGGGGAGATTTGAACTTCTTTTTTAGTTTTCCGAGAAGCCAGCAAAATGCGAACTCGGAGTCCGTACTTCCGACCGGTTGAAAATCACCGAGGGATTCTTCCTTAATTCCCTTGAACTGGCCGTTGTGGGCGAATGTCCAGTAGGAACCCCAAAATTCTCGAATGAATGGATGGGTGTTTTTCAGATCCACTTTGCCGCGGTTGGCTTTTCGGATATGACTGATTACGATTTCACTTTTGATCGGAAGTTTTTGGACAAAGGCCGCGATTTTGGATTCGACTCCGGGTTCCGGGTCGTGAAAAACCCGAAGTCCTTTTCCTTCGTAGAATGCGATTCCCCATCCGTCCTTATGCGGGCCGGTTTTTCCTCCTCTTTGGACTAGGCCGGTCAGGCTGAAACAAATGTCAGTCGGGACATTGGCGCTCATTCCGAGGAGTTCACACATTCCATTCTTCCTTTAAATTAAGTTAATATAGTAGAATAATTTTCGCTAAAACAGAATGTTTCTGTCCAGTGATTTTTCAAGGATTCCTTGCAGAAATGGGCAGGCAACTGGAAACTGAGCGGGTGATTTTGCATATAGATACAGAAACAGGATGGAGAGGGGGAGAAAGACAACTCCTGCTCCTGGCAGAGGGTCTGAAAAAGAGAAAGATTCCTCAACTCATCGTGGGCAAACCGGGTTCCGCATTGGAAGGACGGTGTTCCGACCATGGACTTCCCTTCCAAGCAGTGGATATGAGGGGAGAATGGGATCTTTCGTCGGTCAAAGCGATCCGCGCTTTGGTTCAGGAAAAAAAGATCAAACTCATTCATACACATACGGCCAAGGCGCATACTCTCGCTTTGTTCGCAAAATCAAAACTTCCCGATACAAAACTTGTAGTTTCCCGACGAGTGGATTTCAGTATTAGAAAAAACTTATTTTCCATTTGGAAATACAAATCCAAACGGAACGATCTTTTCTTAACGGTTTCCAATAAGATCCGAGAAATTCTTCTCAGAGACGGAGTCGATCCCGCAAAAACCGTAACCGTTCACAGTGGAATCGATTTTTCTTTTGCGAAAAAACTTCCCGATCCCGCGCGTTATAAAAAAGAATTCTCTATCAAAAAAGATACGATCGTGATCGGAAACGTCGCCGCGCTCGTGGATCACAAGGATCAAAAAACGCTTTTGAACGCGATCGCAAAGATCGATTCTTCCCGAAACTTCAAGGTGTTTCTTGTCGGTGAAGGTGAACTCAGAAAAGAGTTGGAAGACCTTGCAAACACATTAGGAATTTCTGATAGAGTTGTTTTTACGGGTTATAGAACCGACGTTCCCGATATTCTTTCCTTGTTCGATATTTTTACTCTTACTTCCAAGGAAGAAGGTCTGGGAACTTCCATTCTCGACGCGATGGCCGTCGGTCTTCCGATCGTAGCGACCAAGGGCGGAGGAATAGGAGAAATGCTCAGTCACGAAAAGGGCGCTTTTCTTTCCGAGGTCGGCGACGCGGAATCACTCGCTAAATATTATGAAATTCTTATGGATGATTTGAAACTTCGCAAGACGTTCGGAAGTTTCAACAAAGAATCCGTCAAACGATTCTCCATAAAAAACACGATCCGTAAAACGGAACTCGCATACTATTCTTTCCTGGGTGAAGAACTTTTCGGAGAAAAAGAATGAAACGTCTTCTGATCATCGACGGACACGCCTTCGTATTCCGAGCGTATTACGCGTTCGGAGCTTCCAATCTTACCAATTCCAAAACCGGAAAGCCGAGCGGGGCTACATTCGGTTTTTTTAAAATGCTTTTTAAACTTCTTCAGGATTATACGCCGACGCACGTCGCGATGACATTCGATCCGGGCGGACCTTTGGAACGCGGAAAAACTTTCGAAGACTATAAGGCGAACCGTAAACCTATGCCCGAGGATCTTCGTCCTCAGATCAAGGAAGTGATGGATACCCTTGAAAACATCGGTTTTCGAGTTTTGAAAATGGCCGGTCACGAAGCCGACGATATCATCGGAACTCTTTGTGAAAACTATAAGGCGACCGCAAAGGAGATTCTTATCTTTTCGGGAGATAAGGACCTTTATCAATTATTAGAAAAAAAGAATATAAAAATGCTCCGAGGCAAAAAGGGAGTCACCGAGTTCGTCGAAATCGATTCCAATTGGGTCAAAGAAGAATTGGGTGTGGACGTTAAACAGATTCCCGATTATATGGGGATCGTCGGAGACACTTCGGATAACATTCCCGGCGTTAAAGGAATCGGAGACAAGGGCGCTTCCAAACTTCTTCAGGAATATAAATCCTTGGACGGGGTTTATAAGAACATCGAGAAGATCAAAAATCCTTCGATGAAAACAAAACTCACCGAACAAAAAGAAAACGCGTATCTTTCCAAACAACTCGCGACGATTCGAAGGGATCTGGATTTAGCGATCACCGAAAAGGATATCGAAACGCCGGATTACAAATCCGATCAGGCCATTCTTTATTTTAAATCCCAAGGTTATAACGTTCTTTCTAAGGATCTCGCCAAGTCCGCGGGAAAAGAAGTTCCTAAGGATTCCGACGTTGCCGCCGCGTCAGGCGAAACCTCCGAGAACAAACCCGTTCCGGCGGGAGAAAAAGGAACGTATCGTTTGATCACATCGGTTGAGGATCTTTCCAAAATCTGTAGAGGTCTTTTGAAATCGAGGATTCTTTCCGTGGATACGGAAACAACTTCGCCTAACCCCGCTATGGCGGAGATTTTGGGGATTTCGTTTTCCAATCAGGAGAAGACCGGTTTTTACGTTTCGATCAAAAACAGCGCTTCCTTGTTTCAGGATAAGTCCTTGAGTTTGGAGGAAGTAAAGGAACATCTGGGTCCCGTTCTTTCGAGCGAGGTTCCTAAAGTCGGTCAGAACATAAAATACGATCTAATCGTATTAGAAAATCATGGTTTTGTGTTAAACAATATCCAGTTTGATACGATGCTCGCTTCCTACGTTCTTAGACCGGAAGGAAGACGTCATAACATGGACGATCTTGCAAAGGATCTTTTGAACTACGATACGATCACGTACGACGATCTTGTGGGAACCGGAAAGAAAAAGAAGGAACTCGCCGATATAGACCCGGAACAAGTCGCGGAATATGCGGCCGAAGACGCGGACGTAACCTTCAGACTGTATCAAATTCTGCGAAAGTCGATCAAGGAATCCGGAATTGAAAACGTTCTCAAGGATATGGAAATGCCTTTGATTCCGGTTCTTGCAAAGATGGAAAAGACCGGGATTGCGTTGGACGTTCCTTACTTCGAAGAATTGGCTCGGGACTTCGATCGAGAGATCCGTCATCTGGAAGGGGAAATCCACAAACAAGCCGGTGGACCGTTTAACATCGCTTCAACGAAGGAACTTCAAAAAATTCTTTTCGACGATCTCAAGTTGAGAGTCGTTAAAAAAACGCAGACCGGTTATTCCACCGATCACGAGGTTCTCGAAGAACTCGCAGGAGAACATCCCATCATCGAAAAACTTCTGGATTATAGAAAATATACGAAGCTCAAGTCCACTTACGTCGACGCCCTTCCGAAGATGGTTAATCCGAAGACGGGAAGAATTCATACGAGTTACAATCAAACGATCGCCGCGACGGGAAGATTGTCTTCCACCGATCCGAACCTGCAAAACATTCCGATCCGCGATCGGGAAGGTCGTCTTTTGAGAAAAGGTTTTATCGTGGGCTCGAGCGACTATGAAATTTTGAGTTTGGATTATTCTCAGATCGAACTTAGAATTATGGCGCACGTTTCTAAAGACCCCGCGATGCTCGACGCATACAATCACGGGATCGATATTCACAAACGAACCGCGGCGGCTTTGTATGGGGTTCCCGAAAAGGAAGTCACTCACGAGATGAGGGACAAGGCGAAAGTAGTTAACTTTTCCGTAATATACGGGGTCACTCCGTACGGACTCAGCCGCAACCTCAGAATTTCAAGGGACGAAGCGAAGTCCTTCATCGAACGTTATATGACACAGTATCCGGGTGTAAAATCGTATATGGATTCTATGGTTGAGTTTGCGGAGAAGAACGGTTACGTTCAAACCTTAACAGGACGTCGCCGTCCCGTAATGGACATCAACAGTACGCACAAATCCGCAAAGGAAGCCGCCAAAAGAATCGCGATCAACAGTCCGATTCAAGGAACCAGCGCGGATATGATCAAGATCGCGATGATCAAAATCCACGAGGACATCGAAAAGAAAGGTTATAAGTCCAAGATGCTTTTACAGGTTCACGACGAATTGGTCTTCGAGGTTCACAAAAAGGAAAAGGAAGAATTCAAGGCGTCCATGAAGAAGTTTATGGAATCCGCGATGCCTCTCGATCTTCCGATTCTCGTGGAAGGAAAATTCGGAGTCAACTGGGACGAGGCGCACTAAATCGGAACGGCCGTTGACACTAACGTAATTCGGTTCGGATTTATAAAGAATCAAACCGAATTACAAAAAGCCATTTTATTGGTCGTTCATTCCCTAAAATCGAATCAGTATTGAGAATCTGTCTACTATTCTGACCTAGAATTGTAGAATGAATATGGGTTCTTATTTCTCATTTAACGCCGATAAAGCGAAATTTCCCGTTTGGGTTCCTTCGCTTATCATTTTGCATTTCCTCACAATTTCCTGCACCATCTGGCCGGTTCTCACCGGGGCCGCGCTTCCTTCCAATTCTTCGAACGGAAATGGAAACGACTCGATGGCGATTCTTCTTCTATTGCAAAACGGAAACGGCTTTGGCGGTTCCGGTTCTTCAACGGGTTCCACAGGTTCATCCGGTCCTCCCGCGTCTTCTTGCGCGAACAACGGTGGATGTTCTATTTTTTTGTCCAGCGCCAGCACCGGAAATTTCGGAGGAGTTTCGGGCGCAGATGCAAAGTGTGCGACGGACGCAACCGCGGCAAGCGCCCCGGGAAATCCGAGCGATTATAAGGCGCTCATCATGGCGGACGACGGAAGCAGAACGCTTACTACGAATTGGGTTCTTTGGCCCAATACGATTTATAAAACCATGAGCAATTCGAATCTTACGATCTCGACCACCAACGCGAGCGCGATGTTTACGTTTCCCTTATCGAATCTGTTCGTTTCTTCGGGCGGAAACGCGATGTATACGGGCATTGATGCGAGCGGTGCGACTTGGGTTCCAAAATCGGGGGTCACTTGTACGAATGCAGGTGTTTCTTGGTCTTCCGTTTCCAACACGGTTTCCGGTTGGGTAGGGGTTACCAGCGGGACCGATAAGACTTTTGTGGACGTCGGCGGAGGCACCGGTTTTACCTGCGATAATTTTCTCTTAATTTACTGTGTGCAAAGGTAGAAAATAAAATGTATTCCAAAATTATAAATTACATGATTTTAATGTTTCTGGCGACGAACTTCGTTTTGTGTCAACACGCGAGGGTGGAGGTCGCTCCCACGTTCAAACAAAAACGAAAGGCGGAAACCAGTCGTGAAACCATTCTTCTCAAACAGAATTATTATCTGATGGGCTTGTTGCCGAGAAAATTGGAATATTCCGAATCCGAGTATTGCCCGCATCGGGGAATCAAGGAAGTCCATCAGTATTCTTCGATCACGAATATTCTGATGGAACAAATGACGATCGGGATTTATTCTCCCCGTTCTTTGGAGATCGTATGTCACTGACCGGCTTAAAAAGTTTTTTCACAAAGAATAGAATTCAGTTTTTATCATACGGAATTTTATTCTTACTTTGTTCGATGTTTTTCGATTGTCATCAGACGAACATCATTCCTTCCCAATTTCCGAGAGACGGAGAATCGTTCAAAGGAGTCAGCTTCACTTCCAAAAGTTATATGCTCGGATATTTCGAAGGAGGACACGATCGTGCGGAATGTCCCGAGGGAATTCGAAGTTTTAAAATCTTCAGAAGTATCACGGATTTTTTCGTACATATCTTCGTCGGCGGCGTATATAATACGAGAAGCATCGAAATAGAATGTGTTCGCATTAAATTGGATTTCGATTCCATCGTTCGTTCCAAAGGTTTCGTATTAAGAGGAGTTTATTTTAATTCGAACTCGGATCGAATCAACGAAGAATCTTTCGAAATCCTGGACGAACTTTCCGAAATACTCCGAACCAATCCGAACTTGAAAATTCTAATCACCGGTCATACCGATTTGAACGGCGGAGAAAAACAGAACCGAGTTCTTTCCCTCAAAAGAGCCAAATCGACAAAGGAATATTTACTCGCACAAGAAATCGATTCTTCCCGAATTGAAATCCGCGGACTCGGATCGAGCCGACCGATCTTAAGAAGTTTGGACGAAAGCGCTTCGTTTCAAAATAGAAGAATCGAAATTAGCGCCACACGAAACGATGAAAACGACTCCGTTAAAAAACGGATCGAACCCGAAGAATCTCCGCCGGAAGAATATACGACCACGATCATTCTTAGAAACGGAAGGAAGTTATACGGAAATATCACGAAACAAACCGAAAAGGACGTTTACGTGGAAAACAAAGACGGAGTTCAGATTTTATCAAAACGAAAAATCCGAAAAATCAAATACAATCATTGATAGAATCGGTTTTTTACTTTTTTATTCCGCGTTTTCGAAGTAGATTTTCGAAGGAAAGGAAGAATCAAAAGTATGGACCTCTTGACCCGTTCCGATTTTTTAAAACGAACTGCGGCGATCGGCCTTGCGGCAGGTTTGGTCCGATCTCCGTTTGAAAGTTTATTCGCCAAGGAGGGTGCCAAGATGTTGGAAAGAACGATTCAAAGAAGCGGGGAAAAAATTCCGGCGATCGGACTCGGCACCTGGCAAACCATGGATATTTCCAAGGATTCTACCGAACTCGAATCCTTGCGCGAGGTTTGGAAAGAATTTATCGATCAAGGCGGAACGGTCGTGGATTCCTCGCCGATGTACGGAAGATCGGAGGAGATCGTGGGGATTCTCGCTTCTTCGCTTGCGGAAGAAAAAAAGAAAAAAGTTTTTTACGCGACCAAGGTTTGGATTCGCGGGGAATCCGCTGGAAAAGCGCAGATCCAATCCTCCTTTGAAAAATTCAAAACGAATCGAATCGATCTATTCCAAATCCATAATTTAGTAGATACGAATACACATTTGAAAACTTTGCGCTTTCTTCAGGAAGGTCAAAAGATCCGATACTTGGGTTTGACTCATTACGTTTCTTCCGCTTTTCCCGAAATGGAAAAAATCGCTAAGACCGAGAATATGGATTTTATACAAATTCCGTATTCGATCGTGACGCGCGCCGCGGAGGAAAGAATTCTACCTTTCGCGCAGGAAAACGGAATCGGGGTTTTGATCAATCGGCCCTTCGAAGAAGGAGAACTTTTCAGAAGAGTCAAAGGGAAAACTTTGCCCGATTATTTTAAGGAATGGGATTGTGATTCTTTCGGCCAGACGTTTTTAAAATACATTCTTTCTCACCCTGCGGTCACCTGTGTGATTCCCGCTACTTCCAAAATTTCTCATCTCCGAGACAATCTCAAGGCCGGGTTCGGAAAATTACCTTCCGGAAAAGATAGGGAAGAATTTAGAAAACGACTTTTACAAGTTCTTTGATCTGCGTCGTATCAAAACTTTTTCGAATCTCTCGTTGAAATCTGCCGCGATTACTCTTGTATATTCAAATTATTGAATGTATAACCTTGTATTCTTTTCGGTTTAAATAGATAGTTCTTTGGGATTATTTTTATAGACAGGCTATATAAAATGGGGTATTTTATTGCTCTGATTTTCTTAGAATTATAACTTAAGAAATCAATAATTATCGTTCCGTGTATCCAAAATGCGTCCTCTGAAAAGATTGGTTTCATAACCGATCGGGAGTATTTCATGCGTCGTAGCAGTCTTAAGTTTATCTTATTGATTTCCGGGATTTCGATTTTGTTCGCTCTGACTTGTATCGTATCCGGTGCCGCGTATTTTTTCGGAAGAAAAAAGATCACAGAAAACTACATGAGCCAGATGAAGAGTGTGGTTTCAGTGGTGGGGCTCGAGTTTGATTCTTTTTTGAATTCTCATCTGAACGTCGCTTGGACGATTTCTCAGGATCCGCGTACGATGGAATCCTTAAGAACGGGCGCACCGATCGCCGGAAATTTTTATCAAGAGCTCATGCAAAGATACGGGGTTTATGAGAATGTCTTTATATGTCGTTTGGACGGAGATTCTAAGATTATCGCAGACGGACGCGGAGGAGTCACGATCGGATTTAAACTTTCGGACGCGGGAATCGAAAAAAGTTTAAACGCGGCCAAGGAAGGAAAAGTTTATTTAGCCGAAGCGAGAAAATCTCCCGTAACCGGATTGCCGGTCGCGCTTCTTTCGGTTCCGATTCTGGATGGAAATCGTCCGGTGGGACTTGTGGGGGTCGCTCTTTCATTCGATACCGTTTCCGAAAAGATCATCAAGGAAATTAAAATCGGTGAACAAGGTTATGTTTCCGCGATGGATCATAACGGCGTAATCATCGCACATCCAAAAAAAGAAATGATCCTGAACTTGGATATTGCGAAAGAATCCTACGGTAAAACGATGTTGAGTCTTAAAACCGGTGAAGTGATGGAATTCAGTTTCAAAGGCGCGGATCGATACGCGATGATCTATAGACTTGACGCTTGGAAAATCTCCATCGTAGCGATTCAACCGAAAACGGAAATCCGAGAATCCTTGATCGGTCTTTTGATTTTGATCGTCTTATCGGGTCTTGCAACCGCCTCGATCTCCGCGTATCTTTTGTATCTTCTTTTGAAAAAACGACTCAGTCCTTTGGAGAACGCGAGTAAACTTTTCAAAACCATGGCCGAAGGGGATCTTACATCGGACATCAAAGTCGTTTACGAGGACGAGATCGGTTCGATGAGCCGAGATATGAATTCTTTTATATTCAGCATTCGTAATTCTTTAAAGGACATCCAAAGGGTTTCCACGGAACTTGCCACTTCTTCGGAAGAATTGACAGCCTCTTCGGATTCTTTTGCGTCCGGCGCCCAGGCGACTGCGGCCTCCACCGAAGAAATGTCTGCAACCGTCGAGGAACTTTCTTCCGGTATGGATAGCATCTCGGCGGGAACGGATCGTCAGTATAAAAACATAGTAGAATTTCATAATAATATAAAAACACTTTCTTCCAGCGTAAGAGAGATCGGATTGGAAATCAAACAAGCGCTCGACTTAACTCAGGGAATTTCCACTCAGGCAGTCAAAGGGGAAGAATCTCTCGGACAGATGAAGACGATGGTTCAAAACATAATCAAATCATCGGGGGAAATGTCCGCGATCATCGGAATCATCAACGACATCTCGGATCAAACTTCACTTCTCGCGTTGAACGCGGCGATCGAAGCCGCAAGAGCGGGGGAAGCCGGTCGCGGGTTTGCGGTCGTTGCGGAAGAAATTTCCAAGTTATCCGAAAAGACGGCTTCTTCCATCAAGTCGATCAGCGAAATGATTTTAAGAAACAATCACGAGCTGGACTCCGGTGCGAGCGGAATCGAATCCTCTTCCGAGGTCATTCACGGAATCATCAAAAGTACGGATATGGTTTCCAAGGCGATGGAAAAATTATTCGGAATTACGAGCGCTCAAGAAGGAATCAATCAACAAGTCGCGGAACGCGCGGACAAAGTCGGAGAAGACGCGGAGTTCGTCAAACAGGCGATGGATGAGCAGAAACAGGCTTTTCACGAAATCACCCAGGTGATCGTCCAAATCAACGATCATACTTTGGGAACCGCTTCCGGCGCCGAAGAGATTTCCGCGTCCGCAAAAAGTCTCGAACATTCGGCCGAAAACTTAAGAAGGATCGCGGATCGATTCATCCTATAAAATCGCTTTCAAAAAACTGAATCTTGGATCGGGAAGTGGTTGTTTTTTTGAAATTTCTTTATAAGATCTGAGTTCCTCGGGATTTCCATTCTCACCTAAGAATGGAAAAGAGGAACCGGGTTTGAAAATGAAATCGATTCTTCTAATCTTAACCTCGATCACATTCTCATCATCGACATTCTGTCAATACAATCCGGAATCTTCCTCCATTCCGGAACTTTCGATCGCATTGGCAAGACAGTCTACAACCGGCAATTCGAGCGGACCTTCCGGACCGATCGGAGTTTCCATCAATCAGGTTTCTTTTTCGAGCGGTTCCACATACGATTTTCAATCCGTGTTGAACGGGTTTCAATCGCCCACCGCGACGATTTCGATCACGAATTCCTCAGGCGCGGATATTACGATTCCTGCATCTAATTTTTTGAATCTAACCGGGGCTAACGCATCCGATTTTATCATAGCCAGTTCGCCTAACGGAACCATAACGAATGGAGCTTCGGCCACCGCTTCGATTTATTTCAACAGCGCTTCCGCAGGTTTAAGAACCGCGACCTTAAACGTTCAGCCCGGCGGAAATATCACTGCGGTAAACATAACGTTACAAGGAACCGGCGTTTCCAATGTCGGAACGCTTTCTTTGTTTTCTCGGTTCGAGAGTATTGCCTTTAATGATTCTTCCGGAAACGGGAATAACGGATTCGTAACCGGAAATTTCGGAGGAACGATCGTACCCGGAGTTGTTGGAAACGCGGTTCGTCTCGGATACGGCGCAACACCGTCCTTTGATTATATAGACATTCCGGATTCGGCCGCGCAGAACTTTCATTTTGCGGGGACTCAGCCGATCAGTGTAACTGCTTGGGTAAGTCCCGATACGGCTTCGATCGGAACCATATTCGATAAATCGGAGAACAACGGACCGTTTTCGAATTTGATCTTTGACGTTATCGTAAGCAATTCGTTGTTAGGTGTACAATCCTGGCAAGAAGGCGCGTTTAGCGAAGGTTTTAGTTGGGTCGGTTCGATCGTAGGATGGCATCACGTTGCCTGTGTATACGATCCTACTTTAGGAAATCCGAATACGACCTTGTATTACGACGGAGTAGCGGTTCAAACTGGATATATTTTTTCATCCACATTCGCGCCCCCAAATTCTCAAACCGCAAACATCGGAAGATTCAGACGCGACGCCAATCAATTGTATGTCGGTTCGATCGACGAACTTCGTGTTTATTATCCGGTTGCTTTATCCGCTTCCCAAATTCAAATCATCTATAACAGTCGTTAAACGGTTTAAACGGAGAATGTATGACATTAGAAGAATGGAAACGTTCCGGTTCCTTTGTATCGTACGGGAATTGGAAAATTTTTTATAAGGAAGAGGGGAAAGGGGAGAATCTTCTATTGATCCACGGATTTCCCACCGCGTCCATTGACTGGGAAAAAATTTGGAAGCCCCTCGCGCAAAAAAGAAGATTGATCGCAACCGATCTGATCGGATTCGGATTTTCCTCCAAACCTTCCATCGACTATTCGATCTTTTTACAGGCGGACATCATCGAAAAATTGTTAAGCGACAAGGGAATCGAAGAGGTGAAAATTCTCGCGCACGATCTGGGCGACACGGTCGCGCAGGAACTTCTCGCACGTTTTATCGATCGAAAAAAATCCGGACAAAAGGGTTTGAACATCAAGGCGGTCACTCTTCTCAACGGAGGAATTTTTCCGGAATCGCACAGACCCAGGTTCATTCAAAAACTTTTACACAGTCCGATCGGTTGGATTCTTTCTCGTTTGATGAATCGCAAATCTTTTCAAAAAAGTTTTTCCGCGGTTTTCGGATCGAACACGAAACCGAGCCAAGAAGAACTGGATCTTTTTTGGGACTTAGTCGCCTCGGACAGCGGAACCAAAATCGCGCATCGATTGATTCGATACATTCAAGAAAGAAAGATCCATCGAGAACGTTGGGCGGGTGCGGTTCTCCATTCTCCCGTACCGATTCGAATGATCAACGGCATCGACGATCCCGTGAGCGGAGCGCATCTTGTCGCACGTTTTCGGGAACTTTCTCCTTCCGCGGATATCGTGGAATTGAAAGGGATCGGGCATTATCCTCAAGTGGAAGCGTCGGATTCCGTTTTCAAATCCATCTTATAGAACGGAGAGTTTCATCGAATTCGATTTAGAATCGTTCTTCGGTTTCAGGGATTCTCCTTGAAAAAAAGGAGTAATAAAAGATCGTGATGGAATCGGGAAAAAAGAAGTTTTTCGTTTTGAAAAACTTCGATTCTTTTCATGGCTAAATCGAGTTACAACAATCCCAGATTTTTCGATTTCGTTTACGATGAATTTTTAGCCGCGGCCGTAGACGATTCAAGCACCACGTTTCAAGAAGGTGTTCTTTTTAATTCCTTAACGAGCGAGAATATTTTAGAACTTCTCGAGATCACGGGAATTCTTCCCGAAATCGAAAAGAAAGAATATAAAAACGTTCAGCTTGAAATTTCGGGAATGGGTCAGGATTTTCAAAGACTCGTTTTGATTTCCGATAAGGAAATTCTTTTACATCTTCGTTTGAGCGTTCAGGAATACAGACTCGAAATCAACGATTACTTCTTTAAGGAAAAATATCTCATCATCAATTGGCTTCAGACACGTCATCCGAAATCGCCATCGATGGATAAGAGTAGATTGTATCCCGGTCAGGATGTTCCCGGTTTGGGAATCTTTCATCAGATTTCCGACTTTATCGGTTTTTTAATTCTGTCGCTTCGATTGAATGGCGCCGTGATTCGTCCCGAATATTTTCACGATGCGGTTTTGTTTTCTAAAAAATTTCATTTCTTAACGCCCGAGGCTCAAGCGTTGTTCATCGCTTTGAGAAGGGATTTTAAAAACGAATCGATTCGGGGAATCTCCACCTTAGTTCACTCCGGTAAGATCCGGGATCACAAAAACGTTCTTGAATGGAAGGCAGTGGAAATGATTTTGTTTTTGGAAAAAACTCTGAACGCTTTCGTATTCAATAAGAAGTTTGATAAGAAGGTCGGCAAAATTTTAGATTCTATGAAGTTAAACATCATTGAGTCTTGATTCAGTTTTTCTTTGCAAGTTTGGATAGCTTTCTATGATTGCGATTTCTCAACTTCGTTGAGAGCCAACGCTTTCGCTTCGCAGCTTTTGGCAATCTCGCTCTCTATGGATCGCTCGATTGGTCGGAACTACGGCAAAAAAATAATCCTTTCCATCTAGTTTTTTGTTCTTTATTGACGAAACGTTATGAATCAATCGCAAAAAGCATCGCTCAAGGCTCGTTTTTGATTTTAGAATCCGGATCTAATCCCTTCTCTTTAATACAAGATTTCACTTTTATAAAAAGCTATAAAAAGAACTTGTCTTTCATTTCTGTTGATTTCAAAATCTGACTTCGTCGAATTTTACATGAAAACGGGCGTCACAATGGATCACAGAAAGTTTCCGAGAGTTCTTCCTGCAGTTAACGAAATCATCGAAATTCAACTTATGGGTCTTAACTTCATCGATATTCTAAACGCAAAGGACATCAGCATCGGCGGGGTCGCCGTGGAAGTTCCTCATCTCTTTGAAGGTTGCGATCTCAATTCTCCGATTCAAATGATTCTCACTCTACCGGGTCGGAACCCCATCAAACTTTCCGGTAAAATCAAACGTAAGGTCGCGGCTCCGGAGGCTTCTTTATTCGGGGTGGAATTCGGCGCTTTAGATCCGAAAGCCAAGTATCTCATCGAAGCTTACATTCAGACTCGTATGCAGATGGCTTCCTAAGTTATAGCGAGCCAATTCTCCACATTCTTTCCAAGATCGAAAAACGGCCCGGAAAACGTTTCGTTTTTTTCTTTGATTCCAGAGAACCTGAAATAAATTCATTCTTCGGAATCGTTTGTAATCGGTTCTTGTCGTTTTAAGAAGAATCGTTTTTTAAACGTTTTTAAAAGAATTCTTCCCCTTTTCTCAAAATTCCGACCCGAACTTTTTCGAGGTTCGAGTCACCGGAATTTATTTCCTGTGTAATCTGAACGTAACGAGAACGAATATGATGGGGGACAATTTAAAACCGAAGGATAACCGCTATGGGCACAGGTTTAGATAACAAGGTTAAAACAGAAAGAAAACTGGAAGTTCGTATCGCACAGAACCAGTTGGAAATAGAGCGCACTCTCGCACTTCGATACGAGGTTTTTAATCTCGAATTAGGAGAAGGTCTTCCTCAATCCGCCGCGACTCGCAAAGACAGAGACGAATACGATCTCTTCTGCGATCACCTCATCGTAATCGATAAAAACCGTGAAGACAAGATCGTGGGGACTTATAGAATTCTCCGCAGATCCGTCGCAAAACAAAACCTAGGTTTTTATTCTGACGGCGAATTCAACATCACTAAAATTTACGAACTCGATGCGGAAACCGCAGAGATCGGAAGAAGTTGTGTTCATCCCGAATACAGAGACGGTTCAGTGATCTCCATGCTTTGGGCGGGACTCGGAATGTATATGCAGAAGCATAACGTTAGATACCTTTTCGGTTGTGGTTCGATTCATCATACCGATGCACAATCCGCAAACGAAGTTTATGCTTATTTAAAAGAGAAGAATGTTCTCGCCGGAAAAGAATTCGACGTAACTCCTCTTGCAGGTTTCGAAGTTCCCGGTTTCGATCCGAACTACGTGATCGACGATATGAAAGTGGTTCAAAAAAGAATTCCGGCTTTAATTAAAGGTTATATCCGCGCAGGTTCTCAGATTTGCGGAATCCCGGCTTTGGATAGCGTCTTTAAAACCATCGACTTTTTCATTCTCTTCGATCTCCGTGATATAGAATCCAAATACGAAAAACGTTTTCTGGATTAAAAACCCCCTCTACATCCCACCGGAACCCCCTTGACGGGAGTTCCGGCGTTTTATTATTATCTTTTTAAGCGTTCGCTTAGAGATATCTTTTCCGATGAAACAAAATGAAATAGATTTCCAGCATCCGAGTATTCGGGATCAGATCCGATTCTATTCCTTGGTTGCGGTTGCCGGAATTTTGATGGTTGTCGCTTATCAATTGGGATCTCCTTCGTATTATCTCGGGTGGTTCGCGTTCTTTATCAGCGCGTTTTCAGTCGCCGGAAACGATGCCGTTCAAACGGTGGGAACGTTTATCGAAAGTAAACGAACCGTTCATTGGATTCCGAAGCTCGTCGTTTTAGGCGGAACCATAGTTCTTATCTTTTTGGGAGCCTGGGTCTTTAACGATTCGCAGGTTCATTTCGGACGTTTGGAAAGTTTTCCCGAAGTTCGAAAATTCAATCTCATACAACTTTTAGCGCCGCTGATTCTAGTCATCATCACAAGATTGAAATCTCCGATCTCCACCACGTTTTTGATCCTGGGTCTTTTCGGCGGAAGTAATATCGAAAAAATGCTCACGAAATCCTTCTTCGGTTACGGGATCGCGTTCGGCGTCGCGATTCTTATCTGGGGAATTCTGGTTAAGATCGATCCGAAAGAATACACCGAAGACCACGTTCCCGATCCGAGAAGCGAAAAACGTTGGGCCTTGTTTCAGTGGTTGTCCACGATTTATCTTTGGATCGCTTGGTTGCGTCAGGACGCGGCCAATATCGTCATCTATCTTCCAAGACAACTTTCCATCTTAGAATTCGCTCTCGCGATTTCGATGCTCGTTGTCGCGCTTGGAATCATTCTTTATACGAACGGGGGAACGATTCAGGAAATCGTAACCGAAAAATCGGACATTCAATGGTCCAAAGCCGCGACGATCGTCGACTTGGTTTACGGGACGATTTTGATCGTGTTTCACGAATGGAGCAAGATGCCCATGTCCACAACTTGGGTGTTTTTGGGAATGCTCGCCGGAAGAGAAATCATTTTGAACTTCATGACCTTCCGGGATCTACCGTATCTCGAAACGTTTCGCAAAGTAGGAAAGGACGTCTTACTCGCGTCGATGGGAATCGCGGTGAGCGTTTTTATATTCATTCTCGCCTCCCAGATTTATCCGGAAACCGCTACGGGCTTTTTGAAGTAGGCAAGAATCCGTAGCACGTTCTCGTAAATGCAGGATGTTACGGATTTTCGGGAAAAGAAAAGATATTTTCGAAATTCAGAATATTCTAAATTTCGAATTGAATTCTTCACTTAAAAAGATTGTATCTTAGAATGCAGTAAATCGCGCGAAAACCGTCTTTCCAGCCGATCTTTTTTCCTTCCGCATACGTTCTTCCGTAGTAGGAAATGCCGACTTCGAAAATTCTCACGTCCGGAATTTTTGCGACCTTCGCAGTGATCTCGGGTTCGAAACCGAAACGATTTTCTTTGATATCAATGGATTGAATGATTTCTCTGCGGAAAGCCTTATAACAAGTTTCCATATCCGTTAAGTTGATATTGGTGAACATGTTCGAGAGAGTGGTAAGAACCATATTGCCGAGACGATGCCAGTAATAGACAACTCTGTGCGGACCGCCGCCTAAGAATCTGCTTCCGAAAACCACGTCCGCCTGACCCTTGTAAATCGGATCGATCACGCTCGGAATCTCGAACGGATCGTATTCAAGATCCGCGTCTTGAACGATTACGATATCTCCGGTTGCGGCCTTAAAACCGGTTCGAAGAGCCGCCCCCTTTCCTTGGTTGACTTCGTGAAAGATGATTTGATCCGTGAGTTTTTTCAGAGCGGGAGTTTTCAAAAGATCTCTGGTTCCGTCTTTGGAACAATCATCCACAAGAATGATCTCTTTATTTTTGATCGGAACTTTCTTCACCGTCTCGAGAATATTGCGGATCGTATTTTTTTCGTTATAACAAGGAATGACGATGGAAACTTTCATTAATTACCCCAGACCGGTGATCTCAGCCATCCGGAAATCCCGGATGATCGTTTCAGCTCGTACTATTATTTTTTCAAGAGCAATCCCGAAAACCAAATTCTGATAGGATTCCACGGCTCTCGGAAATTCTTTCTCGTCGATTTTGATCGAAAGAGTTTGAGAAACCCTGTTTTTGTCCATACATTCCCGGACGGATGTGATGATTCCTTTGAGAGCGATGCAGACTTCCTTTAAAATATTCTGACCGTCTTTTTCCATCGCGCTTTGATTCCCGTTCGCGTCGAGAAGGGCTTTGACGTGTTCGTTGATTCGGATCGAAGGCATTCCCCTTCTGCTGATTCCCATTCTTTCTATGATGGTAATCGTATCTTTGAATATGGAGAATTCGGGAGTTCCTTTGAAAATATAAATCAAAGCGGGAAGTTCACAATCCGCAAAGGAAAGAATTGCCCCGTAAAAATAACGGATCTCCGGTTTTGCCAAGGGATGAAAATCGATTCTCTGGTATTTTTTAAGTCTCGCTTCTTGTTCTTCCAGAATCTTATTGATCGTATCACCCTTGGCCGCTTGTTTTTTATCTTCGAGTTCTTTGTGTTTGGCCTTGAGGGTTTCTATAAATTGAATTTCGTCCTTGAGAAACTGAGCGAGGCTTCCTTTTTGTTGAAGGACCATCATCAGTCGGGACTCGAAAGCCTTGAGGTCGAAGACCTTCGGATTCTTTTTGGAATTTTCCGTATATTCCGCCCTGAGTTTTTCAAGAACGGCCGTGATTTCTGTGCTTTGTAAAGGTTCCATAGGAGATATCTCCTATTCAGTATCGACCCATCTTTCCAAGGAGATAAGCAAAGAAGATACGTCTTCGGAGCAATACAGGAGCGCGGTTCTGGAATCTCGGAACATCTGCTGTTGGTTGTACGGAAGTTGTTTGATATGATTGTCGTTTTTCGTGTTGAGAACGTTCAATGTATTCAAAACCATCTTCTTCAGTTTTTGAATCAATCCGAGCATCATCTCTTGCATTTCCCAAAGAGTCACCAATTTGAGTTTTTCACTGTCCAAACTTTTGGATTGGAGAATCTGCTTTCTCGAAGATTCGTATTTTGCGGTGTAATAATTTACGGATCTCGGATAAGTCGTAAGTTCTTTGTGATAGTTGAGAATCTTATCCAGCTTTTGAAAGAATTCGATGTCGAACTCTCGGTTCAAGTTTCCGATGATATTTTTGTTTTCCGAAGGATCGCCGGTGATTTCGAAAATTTTGGAGTTCTGAAGATTGTTGAGAACGGAATGAATTCTTTCTTTGATCTTTGTGAGTTCCGCGATTCTTTTTTCGATTACGTTGCCGTCGCTTACCGGCGAAACCGAGCCGTATTCCATCTTCAAAGAATCGCCCGTATCTCTGCGGACCGGAACGGAATGTTCCATGATATTCAGGTCCATTCTCCCCAAATCCAAGTTGGAACTGTCCTTGGTTTTATGATGTTCCCAAGCGGGTTCTTGAAAGATATTTTTTTGAACCGCGGCCTCGTTTACATTTTGGGGAGCATCCGCGTTAGCCTTCGGAATTTTAACCGAAGTCTGTTGTTGCGTTTTCGCGATGATTTCCTGAAGCGAAATCTTCTTCACGGGAGGAGGAGTTGCTGGACGAGCGGTATTTTGTTTTACGTTCTGTACGTTAACTTTGCGCGGAGGCGGATGAGGAACGTGTTTGTGTTTCTGAGCTTCATTCGGAGATTCTAATGTGATTCTTACGAGCTCGGCTCTGCGAGTGGTTCGATTGAATCGAAGTGCGAAACGGTTTCCCTGTTTATCGATGAATTTCTGATTGAGTTGGTCCAAGGAAAGCGCGTTAGGATCGACCGAGGATATGGAATCTACTACGATGTATTCCGAACGTTTTAACATGAAATACCTTCGCGATTCGATTCTTGAAGAGGACGCAGATAAAAATCCAAATAGACGTTTTGTAGAACTTCTTCCATCAGAGAATAAAGCGAACGGGAACTATGGAAGCAGTATGTAAAAATTTGTAAATAAGAAGTTTCCTGAATTATAAACGAGGCGGAAACTTTTTCCCTTTCCATCGACAAAAAACACCTCCCGGAGTTTTCGAAGTCCTGCAAAAGAAGAATTCCCAGTTCTGCAAGTTCCGAAAGATTCACTTCCTCTTCTTGAAGACGTGAAAAAAAGTCCCGATCCAATGGGATGGTTAGAAAAATATTTCCAAAACGATTTAGTCTCATTTTTATTCCTCCGTTCGAAGCGGTTCCGGGAAGAAATGGAGCGGAATTTACGAAACGTTTTCGGCTTTTAATTTGTAAAGAAATGAGGTTCCGAATCTGGAATTTTCAAAGAATTCATTTGACAGGGGGTAGGGTACAGAAAACCTGGAAACACTTATTCGATAGGAAGTGTAAGCCTTGGCTAATATCAAGTCTTCAGAAAAGGACATTCGAAGAACAAAACGCAGAAATGCGGCAAATTCTCAGAATAGATCCAGGCTCAGAACTCAGGCTAAAAAAGTTCTGAAAGCCATCAAAGAAAAAGACCAAAAAGTGGCGACTGCTCTCTTTGTAGAGTACACCTCTCTTTTGGACAAAGCGGCAAAAACAAACCTGATCCATTCTAAAAACGCTGATAGAAAAAAAAGCAGAATGGCAAAACGCCTCAACGCGGTATCCGCAGCCTAAAAAAAACGGAATTATAGAGGGCGATTAGCTCAGCTGGTAGAGCGCCTGCCTTACAAGCAGGATGTCGGCAGTTCGATCCTGTCATCGCCCACACCCTTTCTTCCGAAAACACCCCTAAAACTCCATGAATACAAAAAGCCCCGTATTCAATCATCCTGACCTGATGGTTTCGGTATCCGGGATTCGAGGAATTATTCCTACAGGACTTTCTCCTGAAGTCATTTTTGACGCTCTGCGTGCATTCGGCACTTGGATCGAAGGATCCAAAATCGTAATCGGTCGAGATTCTCGTCCATCCGGTCCTTATATAGAAAACATCGCACTCGGTTTGATGCAGGCGATGGGAAAAGACGTTTTACAACTCGGAATCGTTCCGACTCCGACGGTCAAGGCCGTCGTCAATCTTTCCAAAGCGGGGGGCGGGATTATGATCAGCGCCTCTCACAACCCGATCATCTGGAACGCATTCAAGTTTGTCGGTCCCGGCGGATTCTTTACCGGAGCCGCGGACTTGGAACAAATTTTGGATACGGTTCGCAATCAATCGTATAGACCTATTCAATACAAACCCGCTTCCAAGATCGTTTCCGGGAAAGAATGGTGTGAAAAACACATTGAGTCCGTTCTCAAACGAGTGAACGTAAACGCGATTCGAAAGAAAAAATACAAGGTTCTCGTGGATGCGGTCAACGGGGCCGGAAGCACGTTAGTTCCCGAGCTTCTCGAAAGACTTGGCTGTAAGCCGATTTTACTTCATTGTAGTCCCGACGGAACGTTTCCAAGACCGCCAGAACCGACTCCCGAAGCGCTCAAACAAACTTCTCGTAAGATGAAATCATCCGGCGCGGATATAGGATTCGCTTTGGATCCCGATGCGGACCGACTTGTAGTTCTTACTCCGAAGAAGGGCGCGATTTCGGAAGAATATACGCTTCCTTTAAGTTTTCTTTCTTTAACTCTCGAGAAAGCGCCTAAAAAGGCGAACATGGTCGTCAATCTTTCCACCAGCTTTATCAACGAGTTCGTGGCAGGAAAATACGGGGTTCCCGTTTCCCGTTCTAAAGTCGGAGAGGCAAATGTGGTTTCCGAAATGCTCCGACAAAAATCCATTTTCGGCGGAGAAGGAAACGGTGGCGTAATCGATCCTACGATCGCATCTTTTGGAAGAGATTCTCTTTCGGGAATCGCGCATATCCTAAACGTGATGGCCGCGACCGGAAAGAAGATCGATTCGATTCTCGAGGAACTTCCCGCGATCCACATGCAGAAAACAAGTTTCAAAGTTGCGGGAAAAAATCTTCAGGACATCTATTCGAAGTTTAGCGGAGAATTTTCTTCCTTTTCCGAGGAGACTTTGGACGGTCTTAGACTGGCTTCCGAAGATTCTTGGATTCACATTCGCCCTTCTAACACGGAACCCATCATTCGAGTCATAGGTGAGGCGAGGACCAAAAAAGACCTCAATTCTCTGCTGGACCGCGCGGGAAGGCTTATGGAGAATGCCTGAATATGTGTGGAATTGTCGGTTATGCCGGTAGTAAGAATGCTGAATCGGTACTTGTAGTAGGTTTAATCTGCCTCGAATACAGAGGTTATGATTCTGCGGGGATTGCGGTCCTCGATCAAGGCGATATTCTCGTCCGAAAAGCGAAAGGAAAGATCAAGGATCTAGAAGCTCATCTCCGGGAATTCCCGGCGCCGGGTAACGTAGGGATCGGCCACACACGTTGGGCGACTCACGGTGAACCGAATCAAATCAACGCTCACCCTCATACCGATACGAATTCTACCGTTGCGGTTGTGCATAACGGAATCATCGAAAATTATCTCGAACTCAAAAACGAACTCAAGAAAAAGGGTCACGTATTTCAGAGTTTAACGGACACGGAAGTTCTTCCGCATTTACTCGAAGAAAGTAAGAAGAGCGGAAAGTCCAACAAGGACGCGTTCATGGAACTGTTCGGAAGAATCCACGGAAAGTGGGCGGTTTCCACCGTATTCGAAACCGAACCCGATCGTGTTTATTTCGCGCAAGACGGCGCTCCTCTTTTGATCGGAAAAGGAAAGGGAGAATTCTTCCTCGCATCCGATATTTCTCCGTTAACCAGAAACTGCGAAGAAGTGTATTACGTAAACTCCGGAGAATGGGGTTATTTCTCTCAAAACGAATTCAAACTTTTCGATTTTTCCGGAAAGGAAATTACGCCCGTATTCAAAAAACAGGAACTTCGTTGGGAAGACTTGGACAAGGGCGGTTATCCGCATTACATGATCAAGGAAATCCACGAACAAGCGGGGATTTTCCGTAAAATCATCCAAGAAAGAATATTAGAAAACGGTGATATCGTTTTCCCCGAGATCAAACTCAACAAGGACGTTCTTTCCAGAGTCAATCGTATCATCATCCAAGCCGCGGGAACCAGTTACTACGCGGGAATGATCGGTAAACATTATCTTGAGAATTTCGCGAAGATTCAAACGGATACGGAGGCTTCTTCCGAATTCCGTTATAGAAATCCGGTCGTAGAAGGCGACACTCTCATCATGGGGATTTCCCAATCGGGTGAAACGGCTGACACGTTAGCTTCCATTCACGAAGCGAAAGCGAAGTTCATCAAAGTTGTTTCTCTTGTGAACAACGTAAACTCCACGATCGCGAGAGAATCCGATTCTTATATCAGAACGGATGCCGGTCCCGAGATCGGAGTTGCTAGTACGAAAGCGTTTACAGCTCAGGTTTTGAATCTTCTTTTATTCTCCATTTATATGGCGAATCTCAAATGGCTCATCAGCGACGAAGAGAAAAAAACTCTCATCGAAGAGATCCGTCTTCTTCCCGCGAAGATCGATCGAATTCTCGCGCAGGCAAGTAAGATCGAAGAGATGTCTTCTCACTTTACCAAAGCGAAGGACTTCATCTTCTTAGGAAGAACTTACAATCATCCGATCGCGATGGAAGGCGCATTGAAGCTGAAGGAAATTTCCTACATCCACGCTTCCGGTTATGCCGGCGGAGAATTCAAACACGGACCGATCGCTCTGATCACGAACGAAGTTCCGGTCGTTTGTATCGCTCCTAAATCCGAAATTTATACGAAGATGGTTTCCAACATTCAGGAAATCAAAGCGAGAAAAGGAATTATCATTTCACTAGTGACGGAAGGAGATCACGAAGCGAAGTCGCTTTCCGATTATTCTTTCGAAATCCCGGAATGTTCCGAGATTTTAAGCCCGATCTTGAACGTGATTCCTTTGCAACTTCTCGCATATTACTCCGCGATTTCAAGAGGTTGTCCTCCGGATCAACCGAGAAACCTCGCCAAGTCCGTTACCGTAGAGTAGGCCATGTCGAAGATCCAGAGAATTCTCATCGACGAAAGAGAGGTTCCGGCAGGTTTAAGATCCCTTACGAGAATCCGATCTTTTTCCGAGATTCGAAGCGGAATTCTCAATTCGATCCAAAGAACGAAGGAACTCTATCCGGACGCAAAGATATTCTACGCACATTCGAATCCGGCGTTTCAACAGGCGTTTTTGGAAAGAAATCCGAAACTTTCCGCATACGACGAAAGGGACGTGGATCTCGTAATCTCTTCCGAATCCTGTCTTCCATGGAACCTAATCGACGGAACCGCAAAGAATATCGAAGCCGATCTTGAACTCAGCAGGGACGTTCAGAAATGGATTCGAAAACTGAAAGTGAAATCGAATCACTTTCACGTAGTCGGAAAATCGAAACATCTACACGTTCATCCATCCGCAACGGTTTATCCCGGAGTTGTGTTCGACACTACTTCCGGTCCGATCGTCGTGGATAAGGACGTGAAAATCACTTCATTCACTTTTATAGAAGGTCCGGTTTATATAGGACCGAATTCTCATATCGACAACGCAAGAATTACCGGCGCAACAAGCATCGGATCCACTTGTAGAATCGGAGGAGAGGTCGGGACTTGTTTGATCGGAGACTTTACGAACAAACATCACGAAGGATTTTTAGGACATTCCATTCTCGGGAGTTGGGTGAACGTAGGAGCGCTTGCGACCACGTCCGACTTAAAGAACAACTACGGTGTCGTAAAAATTAGGGAAGAACAAGACGAATGTATCACCGGTTCCATCAAGTTCGGCTCCGTGATCGCTGATTATTGTAAGATCGCGATCGGGGTTATGTTGAACACCGGAACCGTAGTAGACTTCGGATCGAACGTCGTTGCTTCCAGAATCGGCGGATACGTTTCTCCGTTTACTTGGGCTGAATCGGGACAACCTTATATTCTCGATCTGTTTTTAAGGGACGCTCGCAAAATTATGGCGAGAAGAAACAGAGAACTCACGTTATCCGAAACCGAACTGATCCGCATTCTATACGAATCAAAAGTAAAAAAATAAAAATCCGGAGGGTTTTGTGGAAATCATAGAATCCAAAATACGTACGTCCTCATCGGAGTATAAAGAGAATTTTGAAGATTTGAAACTGAAGGTGGATTCTTTACGCGGACTGATTCGAAAGATCGAATTGGGCGGCGGTGAAAAGGCGATCGAACGTCACAAAGGAAGAGGGAAGTTAACCGCAAGAGAAAGAATTTCTTCTCTCATCGATCCGGGAACTTCCTTTTTGGAATTTTCTCCTTTAGCGGCCGAAGGTGTTTACGCGGACTCGGTTCCATCCGCCGGAATTTTAACGGGCATCGGAAGAATTTGCGGGATCGATTGTGTGATCGTCGCCAACGACGCAACCGTCAAAGGTGGAACGTATTATCCTCTCACGGTAAAAAAACACATTCGCGCTCAGGAAATCGCGCTTCAGAATTTTCTACCTTGTATTTATCTAGTCGATTCGGGCGGGGCCTTTCTTCCGATGCAGGACGAAGTTTTTCCGGATAAGGATCACTTCGGAAGAATCTTTTACAATCAGGCAAATCTTTCCGCTCAGAAAATTCCTCAGATCTCCGTCGTGATGGGAAGTTGTACCGCGGGTGGGGCGTATATTCCCGCGATGTCCGACGAGTCGGTGATCGTTAAAGGAAACGGAACAATCTTTTTAGGCGGACCTCCTCTCGTAAAGGCGGCAACCGGAGAAATCGTAACTCCCGAAGAATTGGGAGGCGCTTTGGTTCACAGTACGATTTCGGGCGTAACGGATCATTATGCGGAAGACGACGCACACGCGATCGAGATCACAAGAAACATCGTTTCCACTTTGCATCATGCGGGCAATGTCGCACAAAGAGGCGGACTCAGTTGGGAAGAACCTCTATATCCTTCCGAAGAAATTTACGGAGTCATTCAGAAAGACATTCGAAAGTCGTATGACGTGCGCGAAATCATCGCGAGAGTAGTGGACGGTTCCCGATTTCAAGAATTCAAAAAGTATTATGGAACGACCCTTGTAACCGGCTTCGCAAAAATTTACGGTAAGATGGTTGGAATCATCGCAAACAACGGAGTTTTGTTTTCGGAAAGCGCGCTCAAAGCGTCTCACTTCATAGAACTTTGTAATCAAAGAGAAATCCCCTTGTTGTTTCTTCAGAACATCACCGGGTTTATGGTAGGAAAGAAATACGAGAATTCCGGAATTGCAAAGGACGGGGCCAAGATGGTGAACGCCGTTTCCACTTCGGTGGTTCCGAAATATTCCGTCGTGATCGGCGGTTCTTACGGAGCCGGAAATTACGGAATGTGCGGAAGAGCCTTCAATCCTAGATTCTTATGGATGTGGCCGAATTCGAGAATTTCCGTGATGGGGGGAGAACAAGCCGCTAACGTTCTTCTTACGGTAAAGATGGAACAACTCGAAAAGGAAGGGAAAAAACTTTCCGATGCGGAACAGTTCGCGTTTCGCAAACCGATCTTGGATGATTACGAAAGTCGATCCTCTTGTATTTATTCTTCCGCAAGACTTTGGGACGACGGCGTGATCGATCCCGCGAGAACGAGGGATATATTAGGAATCGCTCTTTACGCGGATCATTCCAAAAAACCGGAATATCCGAAGTATGGAATTTTTAGAATGTAGAAAAAATTGCTTTCAAATTATAGTTCAACGGTTTCCTTATGAAAGCATTCCGCGATGAACATGTCTGCAAGAACTTATTTCCTTTTCTTAATTCTACTCTGTTTTTTCCCGACGTTTATTTCGGGAGAATCCATCATTCTAAAAGACGGAAGCGTTCTTAAGGGGAAGGTGTCCTCTCAGAACGCGTACAACATTACCGTTAAAACCGAGGATGGAAAGAATCAGGAAATTTCAAAAACTCGAATTTTAAAAATCGTTTATAAGGATGTTTCGAACGAGGAAGCTCTTCGCATTAAAAAAGAAGAGGAAGCGAAACAATTAGAGAAGGAACAAAAAAAGAAAGAACAGGAAGATAAGAAAAAAGAGGAAGAGGAACTTTCCAAAAAAGCGAAGGAAGAAAAACAAAAACAAGAGCTTTTGGAAAAACAGGCTAAGGACGCGGACGCGCAAAAGAAAGAACAGGAACGATTGACCCGACTTCAGCAAAAGGGTTTGAGTCCTTGGGGTGTCGCTTGGAGGTCCGCGGTTCTTCCGGGTTGGGGACAATGGACCGACGAAAGAAAATTACCTGCCATTATCTATTCTTCCCTATTGGTCGGGTCGCTTTATCTTACTTATCGCGAGAATCAGATCTATAAGAATTCGGTGAAGGATTTGAATCATATGAACAATCCGTATGAAACCTTGATTCCGATTCCTTCCTTTTCCGATCCGGTAGCGCTTTACTTATACAATAAACCTTTCGAAGAACAACGAAAGAATGTGAACGACAACTACCATAACTTTCAGATGTCCCTTGCTTTTACCGTAATTTTATACGCGATGAACGTCTTTGACGCTTACTTCTTTCATCCTAAATTCGCTAAATCGGCGGCTGCCCATTTGATCTTAGATTACAACCCGATGGTTCGTTTGGATTCTTCCTCGAATTCAAATTCTTCCGCATCTATAGAAAGCTATTTAAAGTTCGGTTTGCGTTTCCCCTTAGAATAGTAGCAGTTTTTGGATTTTGTTAGCATCTTCCACAGAGAAAGAGCAAAATCTGAAAATTTGCCTGTTTCTTGAGCAAATTGGAGTACTTTATAAACTATACATTTTGTGTGTTTCGTAGTTCCGACCTTGTTTTCCTCTGGATTTCGGTTTATAGTCCAAAAAGTGTAGGATCTCACACGTTTTCAGGGCATTCTTTCCATTCTTAAGAATTCTTAAATAATTCTCCAATTGGTACCAATCTTGCATTCATATAGGCAAATTGATTTGGGATGAGAATGATTATGAATTGGACCAAGAGACTACTCTTATTGCTCACTCTGCTTCTTCCATTTGTTTTATTTGGACAAGAAGCAACCGCTCCTGCGGCGGCGCCGACTCCGGTTGCCGATAAAGGAGATACCGCATGGATGATCGTTGCATCGGCTCTCGTGTTTTTTATGATTCCCGGACTGGCTTTGTTTTACGGCGGTCTCGTACGATCTAAAAACGTTCTTTCCACAATGATGCACAGCTTTGTGGCGATTCTGGTATTAACGCTTCAGTGGACCATTTTCGGATACAGCTTCGCTTTTTCCGGAACCAATCCTTATTTCGGAAATTTTGATCTCGCTTTCCTCAACGGAATCGACGAGAATACTTTGGAACTTACGATTCCTAAATACGTTCACTTCCTTTTTCAAGGAATGTTCGCATTGATTACTCCGGCTCTGATTTCCGGAGCGATCGCTGAAAGAGTGAAACTCGGCGGATATGTCGTGTTCATTCTTCTTTGGTCCACACTTGTTTACGATCCGGTCGCGCACTGGGTATGGGCGGCTGACGGCTGGCTCTTTAAAATGAGCGCACTCGACTTTGCAGGCGGAACCGTGGTTCACTTACTTTCCGGTATCGCTGGTCTTGCGGCGGCGATTGTTCTCGGAAAAAGAAAGGGAGAAGGTCCTGCTTTGATCGCTCCAAACAATCTTACTTATACTTTGATCGGCGCCGGTTTACTCTGGTTCGGTTGGTTCGGATTTAACGCAGGCTCCGGTCTTGCAGTAAACGGAATCGCCGCAAGAGCATTCCTCGTAACTTTGATCGCTCCAGCCGCGGCCGGTGTTGCTTGGCTTGTGATCGAGTATATCCATACTAAAAAAGCGACCGCACTCGGTGCCGCTTCTGGAATCGTAGCAGGTCTGGTTGTGATCACTCCCGCTTCCGGTTTCGTTGGAGTTCAAGGCGCGATCATCATGGGACTTATAGTGAGCCCGGTATGTTACGGTGCGATTCTTCTGAAAGGAAAACTCGGATACGACGATAGCTTAGACGCGTTTGGTATTCACGGTGTTGGTGGTGCGTTAGGCGCGATTCTTACCGGTGTTTTCACTCTTTCTCTCGGCGCAGGCGTCGCGACCAAAGGAGATCAAATCCTGGTTCAGGTAATCAGCGTTGTCGCTACCGGAGCTTATTCTTTCATCGTGTCCGTAATCCTCGTGTTCTTAATCGATAAAACGATCGGATTCCGTATCTCCGAAGAGAAAGAAATCACCGGTTTGGATTCCGAGATCCACGGTGAAAAAGGTTATATCCTTTAATTTACGTTACTGAAGAATTTTAATAAGGAGATTATATGAAATTAATCGTTGCTATCATCCAACCGCATAAATTGGAAGAGGTTAAGGCAGAATTGACTAAGAACGAAATTTACAGACTAACTGTGAGCGACGTTCAAGGTTACGGTCAACAAAAAGGAAAGACTGAGGTTTTCCGCGGACACGAATATCAAGTGAATCTTCTGAGAAAGGTTCGTCTTGAAATCGCGGTTAACGACGAGTTCGTTAAACCTACCGTTGATGCGATTCTCAAAGCCGCAAAAACCGGAGACGGAAAAATCGGAGACGGAAAAATTTTCATCACGCCTCTCGAAGACGTGATCCGTATCAGAACGGGCGAAAGAGGAAGTTCGGCGATTTGATTTTTCTTCGAAAACGGATTCGCGTTAAACCGAATTCGTTTCGAATCGATTCTTTCTGAACTTGAAACGAAAAAAGCCGGGAATCAAAACCCGGCTTTTTCTTTTACTTCGTTAAAACGACGAATCTGTTTTTCCCGGAAAGGTCCTTTTCCACCTTTCCTTCCTTCCAACCTTTTACAATCGAATCGGAAACGAGTTCTTCCGCCAAAGAAGGAAGGGTTTCCATGTAGAATTTTCCGCCTTCGTTGAGACGAGCGCGTGCGCCCTCGATCAGCGTAGTTAAGAATTCTTTCGGGTTTTCCAAAAATAACGCGAGATGCGGTTCGTAGTCGATTACGTCCTTCATCATCGATTCCTTATCCGTCATGGGAATATACGGCGGGTTGGTCGCGATCACGTCGAATTTGAGATCGTCGGGAATGGATTTGAATAAATCACTTTCCAAAAGTTGAATATTGTTTTCTTCGCCTAAAATTTTATCTGCGTTTTTCTCCGCGATTCCAAGGGCGTCTTTTGAAATGTCGCTTAACGTTAAAATCCAATCTTTGCGGGCGAGTTTGAGGCTGATTCCGATACAACCGCTTCCGGTACAAAGATCCAAAACGTTTTGTTCGTTTCCATTCTCCTTAAAATCCGAAAGGATTTTTTCCACGAGTTCCTCGGTTTCGGGTCTCGGGATCAGAACGTTTTCATTTACGAAAAACACGGAATTGTAGAAGGCCTTTTGTCCGATGATATAGGCCGTGGGTTTGTTTTTGGAACGATCCACGATTCTTTCTCTGTATGCGTTCTTTTCCGTTTCGGTCAAAAGCCGTTCGAAGTTTACGTAGAGTTTTACCCTTTGTAGTTCGAGTAGGTCGGCTAATAGAATTTCAGCGTCGAGTCTCGCGCTTGAAATTTCTTTTTTCTTTAAGAATTCTTCTGATTTTTTCAGTAAGGAGAGAATGGAATCTGGATGTTGTTGCATGGCTTGGATCGGTTACGATTCTTTTCATGCAAGCGACAAGGTTATCCTTCGGCGGGCATTGCCCCCGAGAGGATTCGAACCTCCGACCAAAAGTTTAGGAAACTTCTGCTCTGTCCACCTGAGCTACGGGAGCTTTTAAGAATTCGGTTTCCGTTTTTGTGAGACTATTCTCTGGAAGTCGGCGATATTGTGTATAACAATTTTGTCTTCGTAAAGTTCGATTTTTCCGCTCTTGGAAAGAGTGTTGAGAACCTTCTGAACTTCTCCCACGGGTTGCGCGCACCATTCTGCGACGTCGTGTTGGGAAACGTTCAAGACGATCTCTTTGAAATCGCTGTGTGCGTGCATCTTTTCGTAGAGCATCAAGAAAACGTCCGCGACCTTTCCTTGGATATCGTCCATAAGAAGAATCAAAAGTCTTCTTTTGGCGTCGTTGATCCGAACCGAAAAGATGGTGAGAATTTTCAAAGCCAACATCGGGTTCTTCGTCATCAAAAGTTCGAAGTTCGCGCGGTTGAAATTCAACACCTTCACTTCCGAAATTGCGATAGCCGTCGCGGATCTGGGTTGTTCTTCCAAGATCGCCATCTCTCCGAAAATATCCCCTTGCTCGAGAATATCCAGGGTCTTGATGAGATAGTCTTCCTTTTTGGTCGGATTCGGAACGGTTTTTACGATCTTTACTTTCCCGGATTGAATCAGGTAAAAGTCGTTTCCGGGTTCGTTTTCACAGAAGATGATTTGGTTCGGTTCATACGTTTTACCGAATTTGGAAAACATGGATTCAAGCATCAGATCCATCAGGTGCTCATCTCCTTAGCCTTCAGTCTGGACTTTTGAGAGATGCTGTCCTTTTCCGGCGGCAGAAGCGCGACCTTACCGTACAACATTCTCGCTCTTTGACGATCCCCTTGGAGTTCGGAGATTTCCGCGAGATGAAAGAGAGATTCTTTGATCGATTCTCCCGACGGATATTTTTTGATATAAGTCGAAAAGGAAGAATTCGCGTTGTCGAGATCGTTTTGTTTCAAAAGACATACGCCGAGTTGAAAGAGGGAATTCTCCACCAGCTTCTTTTCGGAATCGAATTTGAAATCGGTCCGGTTGAGTAGATCCTTGTAGATCACCATCGCTTCCCCGTGTTTTCCGACGTTCACAAGAGTGTGAGCGCGATTGTAAAGCGAAGTGATGGAGTTATCAACACCCGCAGTAATCGTGGATTTTTCTACCGCAGGTTTCATGATGTTCTGAAGAGTTTCTTGAGTAACCCTGCTTCCGCCTTCGTAAACCAACGGAGGCATGTTCAAAGGAAACGGACTTCCTCTTCTCGCGAGTTCGAGAAGTTCGGTCGCACGTCCTGTGTACGTGGTTCCCGGGTAATTTTGTAAATATTTTTCAAACGCGTACACTGCGTGGGGAAGGTTGTTGTTTTTGTAAAAAACTTCCGCGACGTTCATCAACTCGAACGAGGGATTCCGCGTATCGGATTGGCCTAAAATTTCTTTGAGTTTCTTGTGAACCTGTCTGAGTTGGCTCGAAAACACCTTCATCATCTTGAGAATGAGGTGGGTTTTTTCCGCGACGAATTGTTCAAACTCGTTCGGTTTAAAAACGAGAACCGTCGCGCTACCTATAACTTGGGCGGTCTCTTCTCTAGGGTATTTTCCGAGAGCGGATTTGACGCCGAAGAATTCTCCGATACGAACGTCTTCCTTTACCTCTTGTCCGGTATCCACCGCAGGAAATGTAAGGATGACGCGACCGTTCCTTAGGACGTAAATATCCTCGGCTTTATCCTTCTCAAAATATATGATGGATCCGCCTTTATAATTTCTGATGATCGGACCGGCCAATGGATTACCTACTCAAAGTTATCAAATTCTTTCTGTGCGGGGAAAAATGCCAAATCCTTTTTGTAGCCAAGGGAGATGACAAGCGACTCCAGGAGTTTTCCGGGAGATGCAACTAAATATTTATCGGCATTGTCGATGCGAATTTTTTCCACAGCGGCTCCGGATTCTTCAAAAAAAGATTCTAAGCTTACATCTCCGTAGACGGGAACTCCGTCCCGGATCACGAGACGAACGCTATTCAAATCGGATTCGCAGAGGTTGATATGCGGATCTTCGGAATTTCGGGTAAGGATCACTAAATCCGCGATTTTTCCGGCTTCGATGCTTCCGAGTTGTTTTTCGATTCTAAGCGCTTTTGCAGGATTAGACGTAACCATTTCGAAAAGTGTTTTGGGAGAAAGATCCTCTCCGTATTCGGTTTGGTAAAATTTTCTGGCTCCGCGAATTTCCTCCAAAAGATTGAGAGATCCGCAGATGCTCGAATCCGTTCCGAGGCTGACGTTGATTCCGTGTTTCAATACGTCTCGTATATCGGCGGTTCTTTCGTATAAAAATTGATTCGCCTCGGGGCACCAAATCAAATGAGCCTTTTTTTCCGCGATCAAAGCGATGTCCGATTCGGATAAAACGACTCCGTGTACGAGAACCGTATGTTCACCGAGACATCCTAACTTATGAAGGGTTCTCAAAGAATCCCTCGATTCGGAATCGAATCCTTCCGCGATTCGAGTGATGTAAGGAGAATCGTTCTTTAGAGCTTTTGCATATTCTTCTTTGGGTCCTTCTCCCCAATTCAAGGAATACGTGCAGATGCTGTGTGATAACGAGTATTTGTTGAGAATTCTCACGGGCATCGTTTCGACGAACGGATCTTGAACGAAATGAGGAATATGATCCTGAACCGATGTAACGCCCGATATCAGATTTTTATAAGAACCTAAAAGATAAAGTTGTTCCGGATCGAGTTGTTGTCTTTCCGAAAATACGATTGAGGATTTCAGATCGTTGTCCCAAGGAAGCCAGTTTAAGTAAGGTTTGCTCGGAGCGACTCTGGGAAGATACGTACTCAAAAGATGATCGTGCGCGTTGATCAAACCGGGATAAACGTAAAGCCCGTTGAGATTCAATCGGATTCTTTTTCCGGAAGGAGGTCCACCCGCGTTTACGGACGCGATGACGCCGTCTTTGACCACGATACTTCCGTTCGGGATCCATTGATCCTTGGTTACAATGCAGGCGTTGACGAGTTCGTATTCCATATTTCTTATGTTCTATTCCGATCGCGTTTGTAAACCCGGGTCGATCGCCGTGCTCCCGCGATTTAGCTGGAAGTAGAGTCCTTTTCCGGATTCCAACGAACCCAAAACCTTGGAAGAATCCACAGTGTCGCCTTCGTTTACGTTTACGTTTTTCAGGTTGGCGTATACGGTCGAATATCCATTCTTATGTTCTAATATTACGTATTTCTTATATCCTTCCATCTCGTCCACGATGAGAACCTTTCCGGGAGAAGCCGGACGAACTTCGTCGTGTCTGGAGGCTTTGAATAAAACTCCCTTATGAGGAGCGAA
>NZ_NPDS01000005.1:0-45000 GCF_002811925.1 Leptospira barantonii | reverse complement strand
CTTACGACTGCACCAAAAAGTATCAAGGACGCAAAGGGATCATTTTCATCTTTTTCTTTTTCAACCATTTTGCAATTATAAGAAAGATTGAGTAATAGAAGAGATATTAGGATTTTATTCATTATGTTTTTCATATTTTCCTTACCAGCAAATTCCTGCAAAATAACAAGCCGCACCTAAATCAAATGAATTTATAGAAGCATTGAAATTGGCGACTGTATTGTTTGAATCAACGACCGTAACTACGAAATAATATCTGCCAAGAAAATTACCGGTGGGCGGACCGCTTAAGATTCCATCCGAAGACATTGTGGCGCCTGGTGGGATTTGTCCATTCATATACCAGGTGTAAGGCGGAAAGCCGCCTTGAGCTGTGAATTGATACGCGTACGAGTCAAAAATCCATCGGGCCAAACATTCGGGCTGACAAGTGCTTGAAGTAATTGTAGGTGATTGGCCGTTTGCTAAGATCGAATAATTCAAATTGATTTGGAGATTTTGGCCATCCAAATCCTTACCCTTTATTGTGAGAACTTTATGCGCGCCCCTTGGAACATTTTGATTTAACTGTAAAGTTATTTGATCATTGTATTGATCTTTTCTTTTAACAAGGAAAGAATTTCCAACGAAGGTTCCGATTGGCCCGGATAACTGGAGCGAATCTCCATCCATTGATTTTGTGGTTTGAATCAGGATTGTCGTATTCGGATAAATTGTAGAACCATTTGCCGGAATGACTGACTTTACATTTGGAGGCAATGGTGTTTCATCCGTTGTAAAAACGCCTGATCGGTTTGTCTGAATGGAAACTCCCCCGACTCCGATGCAACGGTCTGCCGTCGCGCATCCTGTCATGCCACCGAAAAGTCCTGCATCTTTACCGCATTGTTTTCCGTTAGGATTGGACTGCCAATATAAACCGTCAACACAGTAGCCGACCGTGTAATCGCCCTCACAGCTTACACATTTCCCGGCAGGACCGTTGGTATTTGGCAATAATTTACAGTATTCAGGTTTAGTTCCCATTGTTGTCGAATTCCAAAATGTACAAATTCCATAAGCGAAATAGATAATCTCATCTTGGGTGCAACGGATATATGTTGTAAGCCCAGTTAAAATCAACGTAAGAAGTAATATTGCTTTTGGAAAGAATTTCATGGAGCTGTCCTATAAGTATCTAAAATCGCTTTAGCAGCGGGTTGATCGAAAAGGCTTTTCTTTACATCGAAATTAGATTGTTTGAATGAATCCATGATCGCTTGTTTTAAACTATCCTGGTTGATAGGTAAGGACCATTGAAAATCGGGATTTGGATTTACATCTAAGTCGCGGGCTATCGAAACATAATTTTTTCCTAAAATATATAGATCTTCATTTTCAGGAGAAATGCGAATCCTAAGAGGTTCGATCATTTTCTGGAATGGACGAAATTGTAAAGTGTCTTCAAATACATGAACGATTTTTAAATTTTGGTCAAAAGTATAAATGGCGTCTTCTATATTACTCAGAGCGTAGACAATCCCGTCTTTGCTTATTGCAATACTGCTAATATAAGGAGCGTTATAGATTTTTCCTTCCGATCCTGAATGAGAAAAAATTTCCGTTTGAGTTCTTAATTGAAATATTTCATTTTCGATTTCATTGAAAATGGAAATTCTGGTTCCTTTTTTATCAGAAATCGAAAGTCGATTCTTAGAAGATGAATAGGAAACATCTACTATGCCGTTCGGCGCCGGAGATAGATTCAAATCGTTAATCGAATTGTCTTTGGAAGAAAAAACCTTCAGCGTATCTGAAGAAGTTTTAACGATAATTTTTCCTAAATCCGATTTGAAATTGTAGAACCTCTGAGCCGATATCGCCGAATCAATGCAAGATGGAGTTTTGACTATCGTTCCTATTGCAGTATAAAGATAACATTGATTTAGAAATCCAGTATTAGAAATTAATAATATTTTACCCGATGGCAATACAAGAATGGATGTGTAGTTAACAAGAGTCGTGTCGTGAAAATATCCAATTCTTCCTGAATTCTTTGTATAAATAATATTCCCTTTACTCGAATCTAAAATGAATAGATTTACATCTGTCGGCGACAGCAAGGGATCACGGATAAGAGATTCAAGATTTACGATCGAGAAATCTTGAATTTTTCGAAGCTCCGGAAATGCAGGATCGTTAGTATAAAGAAAACCTAAGTTTTCCATCACTTCCGGATTGATTTGAAATTTTGCTCTTACATTCGAAGAAATAGAGATCTGCCGATTTATTTCTCCGTTGTCGGTTTCGCTGGAGTTTGTTAGATGAATTCCAAGAGCTGAAAGCCAAAGAAAATTATCGGTTTTTGAAACCTTACTGCAATTCAAAGAGAGTAAGAAACAAAGGATTACAGAATAATGAACCCAATTTTGTTTCAATCGAATGTTTCTTATTTTTGACATAAATTAGTAAAATTTTTACAATTTAGACTAAGTCAAGTTATTAAAGTGTAATAAAATAGAATTATGACATTCATTTGGAGCTCAAATCATCCGTTATTCGCTTTTTCGCGCCTAAGCGTTTCATGCAGATGGTTTTGTCGGGTTTCATAAATTAGGAATGAATTCTATCGAACTAAGGCCGAACTATATTATGAAAACTTAAAGTAATGAAACGGCGCTTTGGGAATTCCGAGTGTAAGATATTTACATCTTTGGCAGCGGATCCATTCAGGCTGTGTTGAAGTTCTTTTCCATTCTCATCTTCCAAAAATTCTAGTTGCAGTTCCTTGAAAAAAACGGATTCTCTGGTCCGTGGAATATACAACCAGGATTCAAAACCGTCATTATCAATTCGGCGATCTAAAGAATCTTTTAGCAAAGGCTAGTCCTCTGCGTTCCGGCGATATTCTCGCGGGAATCGCGTCTGCGAGTTACGAAGAAAGAGTCGCGGCTCAGATGATTCTTTCCGATCTTCCTTTGTCCGTATTCCTGGAAGAACCTTTGATTCCTTACGAAGAGGACGAGGTCACTCGATTGATTTTCGATCGGCACGATCGGAATTCTTTTTCAGTAATCTCGTCGATGAGCGTGGGAGAATTTCGCGAGTTTTTGTTAAGCGACAAGACCGATTCGGAAACTCTCAAGAATTTAATTCCAGGAATCCTACCCGAAATGGCTGCGGCCGTTTCGAAACTTTGTTCGATTCAGGATCTGATCGCGGTTTCTAAAAAGTGCAGAGTTGTTACTAAGTTTAGAAATACGATCGGGCTTCCTGGAAGACTTTCCGCAAGACTTCAGCCCAACCACCCGACGGACGATCTCAAAGGAATCTCCGCCGGAATTTTAGACGGACTTCTTTTGGGAAGCGGGGATGCGGTCATCGGAATCAATCCCGCTACGGACAATCTTCCATCGGTACATTCTCTCTTGAATCTTTTGGACGCGCTCATTCGTAAATACGAGATACCGACTCAGAGCTGTGTTCTCAGTCACGTAACGACTACGCTTGAACTCATTCATCGAGGAGCGCCCGTGGATCTTGTGTTTCAATCCGTGGGTGGAAGTCAAAAACTCAACGAAAGTTTCGGAATCAATCTCGCGTTGTTAAACGAAGCGAGAGAAGCCGCGTTGTCCTTAAAACGCGGAACGATCGGAGACAACGTTATGTATTTCGAAACGGGACAAGGCGCGGGGCTTTCATCGGACGCTCATTGGGGAATCGATCAACAAACTCTGGAAGCGAGAGCGTATGCGGTCGCAAAAGAATTCTCACCTTTGCTCGTAAACACCGTTGTCGGTTTTATCGGTCCCGAATATTTATACAACGGAAAACAAATTTTGCGCGCCGGATTGGAAGATCATTTCTGCGGAAAACTTCTCGGACTTCCGATGGGAGTCGACGTTTGTTATACGAATCACGCCGAAGCGGACGGAGACGATATGGACACGTTACTCACGCTTCTGGGTGTTGCTGGTTGCAATTACATCATGGGAATTCCCGGAGCCGACGACGTTATGCTTTCTTATCAGAGCACTTCGTTTCACGACGCGTTGTATTTAAGACAGGTTCTCGGTTTAAAACCCGCGCCCGAATTCGAAGAATGGCTTTTGCAAAAAGGAATTTTAGATACGAATCTGATTCCCACGGATCAAAAATTGCAAACCGGACTTTTGTCGGATTTGGAAACGTTGGCGGGTTAAAGTTATGGATTGGGAAGAATGGAAACAATTCACCTCCGCTCGAATCGGTCTGGGTCGTTCGGGAGTTTCTTTGCCCACAAAAGAAGTTTTAAAATTCCGTTTGGATCACGCGCGTGCAAGGGACGCGGTTTGGGCCGAAGCCGATTTCGGAAATCTTTTTGATTTTTTAGATTCTCACGATTTGCAGTATATAGAAATCAAATCCAAGGCGAGTTCCCGAGAAGAATATTTGGCTCGTCCCGATCTCGGAAAAAAAGTTTCCTCTCAGAGTTACAAGTCTTTTGAAACTTTAAAGGAAAGCGCTTCCAAGTTTTCGGAAGAATTCGATTTGAGTCTTGTGATTTCGGACGGTCTTTCTGCGAGTGCGATCCGAGATTCTTTGATTCCGTTTCTGGAAAGTTTTTTACCATCCCTTCAAAATCTGAAACTCAAACTGAGTCCGGTTACGATCGTTAAAAACGGAAGAGTGGCGATCGGAGACGAGATCGGAGAATTCTGGAAGGCGAAAGCGACGATCATTCTCATCGGAGAAAGACCGGGTTTGTCCACGGAAAACAGCCTCGGTTTGTATCTAACGTATCAACCCGCGAGCGGTCTTACTGATGAAAGAAGAAATTGTATCTCGAACATTCGTTCGGGAGGAATGAACTTTTCGGATGCGGCTCGAAAGGCCGTATATCTGCTTTCTCTTTCCTTACAAAAAAGAATTTCAGGCGTTCATCTCAAGGACGAAGAGGCGCTCCCGATTTCTGAAAATCGTAAACTCGATTCTTAAATTCTCCGCTTAAAACGGATCGATATGTTTCCGTCCGATCCTCGGTTTTTCCTTGATGATTTGAGGGTTTCTAAGGAATGTAACCGAGTATGCTCTTCCAGTATTTGAAATTGCTCCGAATCCATCAGTGGATCAAAAACGTAATCATTTTTGCGGGCATCATCTTCGCTAAAAAGTTGACCGATCCGGAATCGGTGCAACGGGTCATCGCGGCCTTTTTTCTTTTCTCACTTGTGGCTAGTTGTCAGTACGTCGTTAACGACTATTTGGATCGTAAGGAAGACGCGTTACATCCCGAAAAAAAACACAGACCTCTCGCTTCGGGAAAATTGGATCCTTCGTTCGCGCTTTTTATCACCGCGATCATTCTTCCCTTGTCTTTGATCTTGGCTTATCTTTTACATCCCGCATTTTTCGGTCTTGTCGCGTTTTATCTTGTGTTCAACGTTCTTTACAGTAAGTTTTTGAAACACATGGTGATCCTCGATGTGATGAGCATCAGCATCGGATTTGTGATCCGAGCGATCGCGGGTTCGGTGATCATACACGTTACGTTCTCTTCTTGGCTTCTTCTCTGTACGTTTATGCTCGCGCTCTTCTGGGGATTTTCAAAACGAAGGGGAGAATTGATCATTCTCGAAGGAAACGCAAAAGGACATCGCAAGATTCTCGACGAATATTCCACCGGGTTCTTGGATATGATGCTCGGGATCGTTGCGACGATGACCTTGATGAGTTACGTTCTTTACGTTACGAGTCCGACCACGATCGCAAACCTCGGAACCGATCAGATGATCTATACGATTCCGATCGTAGTCTACGCGATCTTTCGTTCTCTTTATATCATCTACATCAAGAACATGGGACACAACCCTACGAAGGCGATTCTTTCGGATTGGGGGGTTTTACTGGCGGGATTGATCTGGGTGGCCTTGGTGATCGCGATTATGTATTCGGGATTCGGCAAAGGAATCCGTTTCGATCTTTGATTCTCATCCGAACGAAACTTTTACGATCGATCTCGGATCGAATGTAACAAGTCGGAAAGACGAAACGAATTGATAATCGATGAATGAAGTTTTCAAAAAGAGCGGAACCTTCGCGCTTTGGGTCGTTTTGTTTTTATCGATTACGATCGCACTTTCCGTTTTCAAAGCCTCCGATTTAAAACCAACCATTCCTATCAACGGAATGAATCAGTTTAACGGAGAAAAATACGAATCCACAAACAAGGTTAGCGTAGTTTACTTTTGGGCGACTTGGTGTGGGGTTTGTTCCACCAATCTTCCTTTGGTAAAATGGTATTCGGAACGATTGGAAAACAGTTCCCGATTTTCTTTTGTCAGCGTGGAAGAAGGGGAGAATTTTACGGAACTCGAACGTTATATCCGTGAAAAGAATCTCAACTTCAAAGTGATACCCGCGAACGATTCCTTTTTAAAAGAATGGAAGGTGAACGCATATCCATCTTTTGTAATATTGGATCGCAAGGGAACGATTCGATTTGCGGATTCGGGTATGATGAATCCGATCAGTTTTTTCCTGAGAATTTGGTTCGCGCATTTTTTCTTTTAAAGACCGAAAATTTTCATCTTCGGTTGGAAATATTTTTCCAAAATCGGAAAGGGATTCCGCCGATATTGATTGTAAAATTGGATTTTTTTACATCCATTGATTCTAAGGGCGAATTCGTCCTAGGACCCCGATCTTAATGCGAACAAAAATTTCTTTCCGATCCCTTTCTTTTGCCGTTCTATTTTCTATTCTTTCGTTTTTGATTCTTTCGAATTGCAATCAAAAGTCCGTGGACAACGCCTGCAATCCCGAATCCAAATCCTATTGGGAAACGTTCTTTTTAAGCGCGGGTTCTTCCAATCTCATTCCTTTTTGTGGTCCGGCTCCTCAATCCTTAAGTTATCCCACTGCGGTTTTTGCAAACGGAACTCCGATCAGTTTAACGCCTAATGTCGCGGGTGGTGGACTTACGTTTTCGATCAGCCCTGCCTTACCGAGCGGAGTCGTCTTGGATCCGAGAACCGGTGTGATCTCTGGTTCTTACATCGGATACGGAGGAGTGGATACGATTTATCAGGTGAAGGCGTTCAATACTTCTGGAGGTGTTTCTTATTCTCTGGAACTGATCTTATACGGAATCGCTCCTTTAAAAACGGGACAAACATCTTGTTGGGATGGAAGCGGGGCTTTGGTTTCCTGCACGGGAACGAAACACGATGGAGAATTGAAGAACGGAACTCTTCCGAGTTTTACGGGACCGACGAATGTGTCCGGAACCGATTACACAACCACGGATAATCTTTCGGGTTTGATTTGGAAAAGTTGTTCGGAAGGAACCACCGGAGCGACTTGTACGGGAACTTGGAGTAACCTCGATTGGGCCGGGTCGAATACGGCGTGTAGTGCGCTTAACTCCGGTTATGCGGGAAGAACCGATTGGAGACTCGCTTCCGCAAAAGAATTGGCCGCCATGTTGAACTACGATGGAACTTCTCCCGCGACCTATTCTTCCTATTCTTCCTATTTTCCGAATACGAACGGATCGGGTCATTGGACGTCCACGATTTACGTTCCGACTTCGGCGACGGATCGTTGGTATGTTTCATTCACGGATGGAATCATCGGTGAAACGATTCAGACAAACACGAATAACGTGCGTTGTGTTTCCGGTCCTACGTTACCTTCCGTATTGTTGAAAGACAACGGGGATTCCACAGTGACCGACGTGAACACCGGTTTGATCTGGGCGCAGTGTAGCGCGGGACTTTCGGGTTCTGCGTGCACGGGAACGGCGACTTCCTTAAACTGGACGAACGCACTTCTTGCTTGTAACTCATTGAGTCTTGGTGGAAGAGTTTGGAGACTTCCATCTGTGAACGAGTTAAGAAGTCTAACGGATTTGAGTCTTGCCAATCCGGCGGTCAATACGTCTTATTTTCCCAATACGATGTCTTCGAACTATTGGACTTCGACGACTTATACGAATCCGACCGACGCATGGGTGATTCAATTCGGTTCGGGCAACATCGTGATGAATTATACGAAAGGTGGAACCGCATACACTCGTTGTGTTGCGACCGGGCCTTAAGTTTTCTCGCAAACGCGGTTTTAGATTCGATTCTCCCCAAACCGATATTTATAGTATGGAGCCGTTCAAACCAAAACCCTTACTCAATAAGTCGGAACTACGGCAGATTAAAAAATCCAGAACGAGGGTTGAGGGAAAAAAGGTAATCACGGACGACGTTAAGAAATTAAAGTCGCTGAACGTAACTCCCGATCTTCCGAAAAAAGAACTCATTCAATATTATAAGGAACCGATCTGGATCGAATATTATATTCCTCGAGAATCCAGATTCGCGTACGAAGTAAAATATCTTTTCGTAAAACTCATCGATCCGATTCCAAAACCCGCGCCCGAAGACGAAATCTTAAGAGAGGCGATTTCCAAGGGAGAATTTATCGACGTACTCGACGTGATGTTTCGTCATCCGGAAAAGGAAAGTCTGATTCGAAACAGTTATCTGAACACGTATTCTTTTTTGGAATCGATCTCCGCGAACTACAAACAGTATTTAAAAACTCAAGACGCTTATGATTTGAGAATTCCGTTGTTTCACACGGAGGCGTTGATGAAACGCGAGCCGACCGTTGCGACGTTGGAATTTTTGGGCCCTTATACGATTTACAATCTCAACTGGCTGATTCGAAAATTGAACGAAGCGGGGGAAGAATTCTCCCTTGAGGACGAAACCATTTCCGTTTTGATCAAAAGAAGAAACGAATATTGGGAAGAAAAATCTCTCGCGACCGACGAAGACTTCGAATTATTCGCGGCTCTTTTTTACGAACAGGCTTTTCCTCATAGAGGTTCGGACTTCGACGACGCTCTTTTGTTCAAGGAACCGGACGACCGGCTTTAAGAAATCTTACTTTGAACCCCGGTAAGTTTGTCCTTTAACATTAGAAAGGGTTGTTCGATCAAAAGAAAAAAGAACCAAGAGATCAGAAACGTAACCGCAACCAGATACAAACTGCTTAACAAAAACATCCACACCGTAGGCGTTGTTTGAATCATCGGAATGATTTTTTTCGCCGCGATCGGAATCGCAAAGATATGCCAGAGATAGCCCGTATAACCAAGACGCGCGAACGGTCGAAAGACGGAAAGACTGAAGAATCTTTTTAGAAATCCAGGATAGAAAGAAAAATACATCAGAATTCCGAAGCCGAAAGAAAGTGCGATCGGACGAAAAACCAAAGCCCACGATGTTCCCGGGTCGATCTGATGCGCTCCAATTACGATCAAAAATCCGAATATTAGAATGATTGTATGTTTGATCTTATTATTTTCTGCTTTTTCGGGGGTCATCGGAAAGTGATGAAAAATTTCGTAAACCAACATCCCTGCGAGAATGGAATCAAACCTTGCATAAAAAAGATAAGCGGCGTCCAAGTTCGCGTTCGGAATCGCGATTTTCATTCTCACCAAAAGGGCGGTTAAAAACCCGAGAAAATAAAAGACGAACCGTATTCTCAAACCCACTTTAAATAAAAATAATATACAGAAAAAAGGAAGAATGAGATAAAAATGTTCCTCGATGGAAAGGGACCAACCTCCGTTATAAAGAGTATTCGGAATGATGATATCCGAAAGATAAAAAACGTCGACCCAAACGTTACTCATGCGGAGTTTTAAATCCGCAACGATGGCAAGAAGTTGCGGATGTGTGATTGTGACGGATTCGAATTTCACCAATAGTTTATATTTGCTGTAATAAAGAATCGCTAAGGCGGTGTAGAACGCCGGGAAGATTCTCAAGGAACGTTTTATAAAGAATTCTTTGATCTTGATTTTTCCGGTTCTTTCGTGTTCGCGGAACAATCCTCCGTAGATCAAAAAGCCGCTGAGTAAAAAGAAAAAATCAACACCCGATGAAAGAGAACCTAAAAATAAACTCAAAGGATCGGAATGGTCCGGGAGAATCGTCTTCGCGGTGACCCAACCGTGAAACATTACGACCGATAAAATCGATAAGGCTCGGATTCCGTTTAAGTTTTCGTACTCGTTGTCTTTTTTTAAGAAGATCGATAGGAAATAATTTTTTAGATTCATAATTAAACGGAGTCCATCTTTTAAATACGATACGTATTCATTGTTAAAGAAACAACCAAACCTTACCTCTTAGTTTTTGAAACGGAACCAACCCGTAGTTTCTCGAGTCCGTGGAATTTTCTCGGTTATCTCCCAAAACTAAAAAGTAACCCGGAGGAATTCTTCCCGCGTCGCCGATCGGAACGTTTCCCTTAACGGCGGTCATGGGAATCATGGACAACGACGGCGCGATCGTTTTAAAACCGGGTTTCAAAAACGTTTCTTGAAGAGGTCCGTCGTTGATGAGAATTCGATCGTTTTCAAATCGAAAGTAGTCGCCCGGAAGACCGACGACTCTTTTTAAACTCAGTTCTTCTTCGAGGCCGTCCAAGACGAGAACGTCGAAACGATTGACAGAGCCTTCTATGAAAGAAATTTCCCATTGGCCGATGCGTGCGGGGAATCCGAGCTTCGTGACCAAAATTAAATCTCCTTCTTTATAAGAAGGAGCCATGGAATAACCGGAGATGAAGTAGATTTGAAACAGAAAGATTCTCATCAAAAGAATCGTGAATAAGGAAAGAAAGACGGGAAGGATCGTACGAAGATACTTTCTTATCTTCTCTTTCAGTTCGTGGTCTTTCATAAGAACGTAAGACAATATTTTGCCTCTTCTTTAGAGTGGCAAATCGAAAAAGGCTCTTAGGGCAAAGTGATTTACAGTCTTTAATGCGTCGTTTTTCATGACGAATCATTGGTTTAGAGGCATTATACCGGCATGAAATCGGCTTTCATATCCCTGTTTGAAAAACGTCCCTTTGAAAAAGATTCTTTAAACGGACTCAGAGCCATTTCGATGCTTATCATCTTTATATTCCATTTCTATGATGGTCTTATGACCAAGGTCCCTCAGGATTTTCAAGCGCTTCATATATTCTTAAGCAATCTCACTTCCGCGGTGGATTTGTTTTTCGTTTTGAGCGGTTTTTTAATTTACGGAGTTCTTTATCGTCATTGGGAAAAAACCAAAACGGTGGACTTTAAAGACTTTTACATCGGAAGAAGTTTGAGAATTTTTCCGGCTTACTACGCTCTCGTTTTTATCACCTTGTGGATCGCTAAGATGCAACTCAAAGCGATGAGTCTTTCCACGGATCCCGCGGTGCAGGCGAGTATGCCTTTGTTCGCTCAAGCGATCGATCGTTGGATCTTCGACGCACTTTACGTTTCCAATTACGTGGAGTCTCTTCACTTTCACACTTGGTCCTTGTCATTGGAAGAACAGTTTTATCTCGTGTTTCCTTTGATTTGTTATCTGATTTTATTCAGACTTCAGAAGAATTCTCGTTTGATTTTCATCGTGGCTTTGTATTGTTCCGCGGCGGTCATTCGATATTTTATTTACGCGCACAACGCGGGCGATCATCCGTATAAGATATTCGATACTTTGTTTCATCGTCCCGCGCACACTCGATTCGATTCCATCGTTGTTGGAATTCTCGCGTTCGAACTTTATAAGAATTGGAATCTTGTCCCTCAAAATCACAATCGAACCCGCGAATATTTCTTTTTGATTCCCGGATTGATCTGTTTGGGAATCGCGAGTTTTGTTCCGTATCATTTTTCGGTTTATTATACCGTATTTCGATTTAATTTTTCCAACATGGGATACGCGTTAGTCATGCTTGCGAGCATACATAACTTTTCCTGGATCGGAAAGTTTTTGAGCCTGAGAATTTTCGCGCCGCTCGCACGCGTAAGTTACGGAATGTATCTTTGGCATTTGGTCGCGATCTTTTTCGCGAGCATCCCGCTCAAAACGAGAACGGACGTAGTGTCTTGGGGAGAATTCACCAAAATGTTGTCGATCGGTTTCGTATATGCAACGATCTTCGCGCTTTTATCCTACTTCCTCGTGGAATATCCGTTCTTAAGTCTGAAAAATCGTCTCAGAAGAGATTGATTATCGTTTAACTTCGGTTATATGCAATAACCCGCCGGGTTTCGAAACATTCTCGGTTTTAAAAGAATTTGAAAACTTCGTTTTCACAAAATCGGATAGTGTATTGTCGAAGGGCTCTTCGATAAGAACAATCTTCTCGTTCGGATACGATCTAAGAATTTGATCCAAATCGTCTTGGCCTTTGATCAAAAGAATCTTCTGGGAAAGATAATTGAGTCCGAACGTATTCGCGACGTGGATCTTTTGAGTGATAAAAACCTTGGATGAATCCCAGGGAATTTCAGACTGAATCTGCGCGAGTTGGATCGAAATCTTTCTCATCAGTTTGATCACTTTCAGATTTACGCTCGCCGAATAAACGATCAAAATTCCGAACACTAGTAATATTATATATTTATAAAGTTCACTCTGTGTTTCTTTGAGTTTGATTTCGCTTAACAATAAAAGAGGGATGAACACACTGCAAGTCAAATAACGGGAACCCCAGTCTATATTCGAATCGTTCGGGGTTAGAATTCCGACTAAAATTAAATTCAAGCCGAAGGTTAGAATCCAGGTGCGGACGCTTTCGCCGGAATTTTTCCATTTCCAAATGCCGAATAAAACGATGAAAAGATACCAAGGAGAATATCCTAAAAGTCCGAGACGGCCGTTTCCCGCTAAAAGAAGGCTTTTTACGCTCGAAATTTTAGCGGCAAGATCGAAAACCGCGATCGTTCGATTCGAAGCGACCCTCGGGCCTAAGAAAGAATGATAGTTTAGATAATTATAAAGTACAAATGTACTAAAAATTAAAACGAATCCGATCGAAAAGGAAAGAATGTTTTTCCAGTCTTCGGAAAAGGAAGATTCCTTTGAAACGGTTTTGATAAGCGTCGATGAGAAAACGATACAGGCCGTTAAGATCAGAACCTCGGGTCTATACCAACATCCGAGACCGAACAGTGCTCCGGAAAGAAACATCGGAGCGGAATGATAGCCGGCAAAAAGTTTTTGTTCGTTTCGGAGAATCAAAACACCGAGAAGAACCAGGATTGCCGCGACGGAAACGTCCGAGAACGAAATGAAATGATGAAAAAGGGGAGTTGCAATTGCGGCTACCAACGGAATCAAAAGACGTTTTGTCATCGTATAGAGTAACGTTAGATAAACACAAAACAACAAAGCGCAAAAGTAAATCAGCCAACCCGGATGATTCCATAAAACGAAAGGGCTCGTAATCAACGTATTAGCGATCGGGAACGGACCGATTTTTTCTCCATGATCCGTGGTGAACGTTTCGATCGGAAAAAATGAAAACTCGGAATCGATTCGTTTGCCTAAATAGAAAATTTCCTGGGATCGAAAGTCGTTTACGATCCAACCTTTGGTTTGAAGCACCTTCATTAAACTATCCGCGGCAAAGGAAGAATCCGGTTTTGTATAATACGCGGCGAAAATAGAAACAACGATCGCGATCAAAAACGCGACGATCTTAAACGATGGAACGGAGGAAAACTTTAAAATTTTATCATAGGTATCGTTTGCGTATTTCATAATGTTCTCATTTGTTTCGAGTTGCCGATCGAAAGTATTTGCCGTTTTTATTTGCGTCTGTCGTAAATTCCGTAGATGATTTCGATACTTCCGAGCTTCTTTTTGTCCACGATCTCGATCGAACGAAGTCCGGAGATCGCTTCTGAATCGAATTGACTCAAGTAGCCGATCATTCCTTCCTTTGTGTTCTGATCGTATTTCAGATCCTTCATTCCATCCGTATATTCTTTCGAATAAGCGAAGTATTCAAAAGGGATCGTATCCGTATTTTTGGAAACGGAGAATTTTTGAAGAAGATCCACAAGTTCGGGAACTCCGACGGCCTGAAAAACTCTTCCTTTAAAATAAAGACCCTCGCTTGCCATTCCACCGATCAAACCGTTTTGAAAAATCAAAAGAGTATGCTCCGGTTCCTTGAGAATGAATTCCTGAACTCCTTTTGTGTTCTTTGCAAAACCTTTGGTGGTTTTGTAATAGATCCAAGTCGGAAACACGGAAACAGCAAGAAAAATGTAGAACGCGATTCTCCAAAAAATCTTTTGCGTTTGCAGAAAGCCGAACATTCTGGATGCGAGAAGAAACAAACCCGGAAGACCCGGAGTTAAATAACGGGAACCGAATTCCGCACCGCCGTCGTTCGGTGCAACGCTCGCCGCGACGAGAATTCCGAACACGGAAGAAATCAAAAGAGGTTTTTCCTTTTCGGAAAGACTTTTCCAGTTCTTTACAAACGGAAACAGAAAGGACAAAAGCCCCACGAACAAAAAGGGCGCGTATCCGAAAAGGCCGAGCTTAAGATTTCCGTAAAATAAGAGATTTATAAAATTCTTAAATAGATTGGATCCGCCCCCGGACTCGTAGTTCGCGTTGTATCTTGGTCCGAGCGGAGAATGAAAGAAGAATTGATTGAATCCACAATACGCGAAGAACAACAAAACCAAAATTCCCGAAGTCAGAAAAAATTCTTTTTTGGCCGAATCTCCTTTGGAAAAAGGAAAACGAAGATAACTTTCAAAAGCCCAGTAAAGACCGATGAATATCAGATATTCCAAACGAAACCAATAGCTGAGTGAAAGAAGAATTCCCGCAGACAAAACGCGCGCTAAGGAACGATTCTCCTTAGAACTCTGGTAGAGAAAAATTCCGCAGACAAAAAGAAAAAGTCCCACGCCGACATCCATAAACAGATATCCGTTCATCACTACGGGAGATAAGAACGAAAACAAAAGAATCTGCCAGGAAGGGATTTTGAATTCTTTTCCGATTAAAAATAACGCTAAACCGACAAGCAACGCGGATAAGAAATAGATTCCGTATGCACCTCCGAATGGATAGGCGATCGCATAAAGGATTCCTAATGAAATCGGGAACGCGACGATCTTATGACCGTTGACGATCGACATCTTCAAAAGGCTGAACTTCAGTTCCGGATCGAATTCAAAACCGGGATAAAAAACGTCCAAGGATCTGAACCCGCTTAGAAAGATCGATTTTCCGAGAATGAATTTTTCGTAGTGATCGGCGGAAAGAAGATATTTCGGAGGAATCGTCAGATAAAGAAAATACGAAAAGAAAAAGGCCGCAAAAAGAAGTGCGTATTTATTTTTAAAAACGGGATCGAGGATTGCTTTGAGTTTTTGGATCATCGTTGTTGTGGAATTTGAAAACGGGGTGATTTCGCGTCGAGGTCAGCTTATCGAATTTGTTTTCGCGGTCAATCCGTTTCGTTTTTTCATTGATCCGTCCCGAGAATCGTGTAAAACTTGAAGTTATGCAACAGGAAACTTCAACAGGTCAAAATTTACTCGGTCAATTTCTTGCGCAATCGCCGGTAAAATCTCTCATCGATCGTTATCGAACCGAAAGAGGAAAGATCCGAAGTTTTATGGAAAAACTTCCTCTGTATTCGAGCGCTCTTAAGGATCACGAATTTCAAAACGCGGATTCCATGTTGAGAAAAGAATTGGCTTCCAAGGTTTCTTTACTCAAGGAACCCGTTCGAAGAATGGAAGAGGCTTTCGTATCGGCGAGAAAACTCGATCTGATCGGAAGTAGCGAGATCGCGGTTTTGTTGATCGATAAACTTACCAATACGATTCAATCGGCGGGATACGGTTTGACCGGGCTCGCTACGGGGTTCAAAGCGACCGCAGAAGAATTGGAAAAACTTGCGGAATTCGATCATTCTCTGTTTAAAGAAGTGGAAGAAATCGAATCCAAAATCCAAACTCTCAAAGTTACCGCGGATTCTTCCGTTCAGGAAGTTCGAAACGTGATCGGCGAAATTCGTTCCGCTTTGGACGAGCTGGAGAACGCGTTTCGATCGAGAAAGGAATTGTTCACGAAACTCTAAGATTCCAAAACGGGTCTTATCTCGTTGAAAGAATCCGATCGCTTTTCGCGTCTTAAACGCAACGTACTTTTTAAATAAACGATTAAAGGAATATACCATGGCATTGATTGATGTGATAAAATACGAGGGACAACCCGGCGAGATCGTTTGGAAATTTCCAAGAAACGATATCAGCCATTTCGGTCAACTCGTCGTAAACGAAAGTCAGGAAGCGGTTTTCTTTAAGGAAGGAAAGGCTCTCGACGTTTTCGGTCCGGGAACTCATACACTCAAAACGGGAAACATCCCCATTTTGGAAAAACTCGTAAACTTACCGTTCGGCGGACAAACCCCGTTTACCGCGGAGATCGTTTACGTAAACAAATCCGTGATCAACATGACCTGGGGGACTCCGGCTCCGATCCAAATCGAAGATCCGAAGTATCATATCACTCTCGGTTTAAGAGCATTCGGAAATTATAATATTAAAGTGATCGACTCCAAGTCTTTCGTGAACACGGTCGTGGGAACCCAACAAAGATTCAACCACGACGGAGTGGATAAACTTCTCAAGCCTATGGTCGTAACGAGACTCAGTGATTTCATCTCCGAAGTCGTATTAAAAAACGGGGTTCCTATCACTCAGATTTCTCAACACCTCGAAGAAGCTTCTGCGGCTGGAAAAACAAAAACTCAACCGGATTTCCAAAAATACGGTCTTGATATTTTGGATTTTTTCATTCAGTCGATCAACTTCGATCAGAACGATCCGAACTTCCAAAAGATCCAGAAAGTTCTCACCGATAAATTCGAAATCGAAACGATGGGGAACATGTATCAGCAAAAAAGAATGCTGGATATCGGAGAAGCCGCGGCCAACAATCCTGGCGGTTCCGCCGGAGAAGGTATGAGTGCGGGAATGGGTCTCGGAATGGGAATGAACATGGCCGGGATGATGTCCAATATGATGGGACAAAATCAAGCAGGAGCAAAACCTGCCGGAGAAGACGCGACGGCCAGGCTCGCCAAGTTGAAAACCCTTCTCGACGGCGGATTGATCACTCAAGAAGAATTTGATACCAAAAAAAAGGACATTTTGAATTCTATCTAAAATATGGTCTCCACTCTTACCCGATACAAAGCAGAATTCGAATGTATAAACGACTCTTGTAAAACTCGATACGATCTCAACGAGATCGTCTACGAATGTAAAAAGTGCGGAAGCCTTCTTCAGGTTTCTCACGACTTAGAGGCGTTAAAAACCGTATCGGGACAAGAGTGGAAGAATCAATTCGATTCTCGTTTTCGTTCCGTCAAATTTCCGAACTCATCCGGAATCTGGAACAAAAGAGAATGGGTTCTTCCTCATATCGAAGATAAGAATATCGTAACGTCCGGAGAAGGTCTAACCCATCTTTTCAACTCCGATCGACTTACCGAAAGTTTAGGACTCGGAAGCTTTTACGTAAAACAATGTGGGATCTCCCACACCGGATCTTTTAAAGATCTCGGAATGACCGTTTTATTATCTCAAGTCAAACACATGATCGCATCGGGAGTTCCGATTCACGCGGTTGCTTGCGCGAGTTCGGGCGATACTTCCGCGGCTCTTGCGTCTTACGCGGCTAAGGCGGGAATACCGGCGATTATATTCTTACCCGCGGGAAAAGTATCTCAGGCTCAGTTGATTCAACCGGTATCCAACGGCGCTAAGGTAATCGCACTCGATACGGACTTCGACGGTTGTATGCAGATCGTAAAGGAAGTGACTCGAGAAGCGGGAATCTATCTTGCAAACTCGATGAATTCTTTGCGGATCGAAGGACAAAAAACGATCTCCGTTGAAATCACACAACAGTTAGAATGGAAGGTTCCGGATTGGATCGTGATTCCCGGAGGAAATCTCGGAAACGTTTCGGCGCTCGGAGCAGGATTCGAAATGATGCTTTCACTTGGTCTCATCGATAAACTTCCGAGAATCGTTTTGGCTCAAGCGGAACACGCGAACCCGCTCTATCTTTCCTACTTAAAGAATTTTGAAAGTTTCGAACCGATCGCCGCAAAGACAACGCTCGCGTCCGCGATTCAAATCGGAAACCCGGTTTCGATTCAAAAGGCGATCAAAACCCTCAAAAAATTCGGCGGCGTCGTCGAACAAGCGAGCGAATCCGAGTTGGCGAACGCGGCCGCAAAATCGGACTTATTCGGTTTATACAACGATCCTCATACAGGGGTTGCTTTGGCGGCTTTGGAAAAGCTGATTCACAAAGGAACCATCAAAAAAGGGGAGAATGTGGTCGTAATTTCGACCGCCCACGGATTGAAATTCACCGAATTCAAACTTCAGTTCCACGACGGGAAAATTCCCGGATCGGATTCCAAAATCGTAAATTCCATCCATAGAATCGAACCGAAAGCGGACAAAGTGATAGGTCTAATTCGGGAATTGTTACACTTAGGATAAACTTTTTCGAGAGGAAATTGAGAATTTTTTTAAGACTTTTTTTCCTAATTATTTTTTTTTCGTCGAAACTGAGAAGTTTTTCGTCATATCTCTAATCCATGAGGGATTTTGACGACGTATCAGCCGACTTTCAAATGGAAGTCGATTCTGCGATTTCAAGAGAAATTCCCATTTCCCTAATCACATATGTCTTAACCCCTAAGGGTGAGAAAAAACTGAAATACATCATTCAGGGGATTCTCACCCGATACGATCGACTCGATCTTACCGAACTTCTTTATACCTCTTCCAAAGAATTGATCGTCAATGCGACGAAAGCCGCAATCAAACGGATTCTTTTTAAAGAATCAAAATTGAATATAGAATCCTTGGACGACTACGCTCAGGGAATGGAATCCTTTCACAGCAGTTTAAGCGACAAAAAGTTCCCGTTTTATAGAGAGAAAATGAAGGAACACGATTTAACGATCAAAGTCACCTTCTTCTTCAACGAACATAGGATCATTTTGAAGATTTTGAATAATTTTCAACTTACGGATCAGGAAGAAAAAAGGGTTCGGGAGAAGTTTAGAATTTCAAGGGACTTCGACAATCTATTCGAGTTCTTTATGAAGTTCGGCGATTCCACGGAAGGCGCGGGGCTCGGAATTACGATGGTCGAAATTCTGGTCGCTCAGAGCGGATTTGACAGACACTTGTTTACGATTTACAGTAGGAAAGGGATTTCGCAGACTGTTGCCAGAGTCGAAATCCCACTCAGAGAGGATTACATTCCTAGGAGACTGAAGTTCGCGAAAGGTCAGAATTTAGCCCCTAGTGTGTAGAATGAGGACGAATGGAACCGAGTAATCAAGTCAATAAATTACAGGAACAAGCGAATCTTATGAATCTCGCGCTTGAATCTGTGCTGACGGAAGAGCAAGCAGTAGAATTGATTCAAGGAAAGATCAGAGACGCTTTCCTATTAAAAATCCGAATCGATATAGAAAATAGAAGCGGCGCCGTTATTGCGCTCGTGAGTAAATATAAAAACGACGTGATCGAAATCTTCTCCTTGTTTTCGAATTCGTCTTTGATCCGTAAAATTAGAAGTTTTGAAGATTCCGCGGCGTTCGCCCTGGACATGGTCGAGGCGGCAAAATCGGAACCTTTCGATCCCGGTCTTTCGGACAGCATCGGAAGAATCGTTTATTCCAAACTTACGAAAGCAGTATTAGAATCTTCTTATGCGAATTGGGAAAGAAACGACGCCGCCAGTTTCGTGAACATTCTCGAGAACCAAATCAAAACATCATTAAAAGTGAATATAGTTCGGATTCAAGCCGATGTGGAATACATATCGAGCTTGAAGTTCAGAGCGAAGAACGTTTTTTCAGGAATTATTCCCGCTGTAAACAGACCCGTGGACGAACCTTCCATCGGTCAAATTCCGGAGACTCAGGAAAAAACTCCGGTTCAAAGACAGATCGAACAATTCCGTAAACCTTTCGGAAGAGTGATTCTTTCCAAAACGGTTTTGGCTCCCGTCGGTGGAGTTGACTTCGACGAACTTACGGAAGGCGACAAACTTTTCTTTCAATTGCCGATCGGAAGTATGGATGAGAAGGCGATGGCTAAAACCCTCGGCGGTTTTGACGAAGCCGGAAATCCGAAGAACGTTATCGGAGAATTTATCGGCATTGCGGCCGGCAAAGGAGAATATCATATCTTTGCAAAAGGTCCGTCCGGTGTTTTACTTCAGGCTTTTGAAGAACGTCCCGTTCGACTTGCAAAGGTAAAGAGTAAAAGTTCCGGTTCCGCTCCTTCCGCAAAGGTGGAATCTTCTTCCGGTGGCGGTTCCTTGGGAATGATCATCGTCGCGGGCGTTGTGATCGTTCTTGGTCTGCTCGTTTTTTTAATTATGAAGTAGATTCGTTTGTCGTTCATTCCTTAAAATGTGGTAGATCCTACATTTTAAGGAATGTTTGTGCGAGCGAGGTTTGCAACTTGTTTGTCGGAGCAAATTTTGTAGGAACTACTTCAGAACGATTTTCCGAAAAGTCTGCGGTTGGTTCCTAAATATAGGAGTTCCTACATTCTCAAAAAAAAATCAACCGATGACGATATTGACCAGTTTTCCCGGAACGTAGATTTCCTTTCGGATCGTCTTCCCATCTAAAATTCCCTTGATCTTCTCGAGATTCTTCGCCATTGCAATCGCATCGGCTTGGGAAACTTCTTTCGGAGCCTTGAACTCGTCTCTCAGTTTTCCGTTTATCTGAACCACGATGAGAATCTCGGATTCGATGAGATATTGCGGATTCGCTTCCGGAAATTTTTCATACGTCAAAGAACCGTTTTTGCCGGAACGTTTCCAAAGTTCTTCCGCGAGATGAGGCGCAAACGGAGCCAAAAGAAGAATAAACGCTTCCAAAACCTCTTTCGGTCTACGATCGGTCGGTGTGAACTCGTTCACAAAGATCATCAGTTGAGAAATTGCGGTGTTGAACGAAAAGTTCGGAATGTCTTCGGATACTTTCTGAATCGTTTTGTGAAGAATTTTCAATTCTTCCGAGGTCGGAACTACGTCGTCGAGACGGAAAGATTCTCCCTCGCCCGTATGGAAAAGTCTCCAGATTCGATTCAAAAAACGGAATACTCCTTCCACACCTCTCGTGCTCCAAGGTTTCACCATTTCAAGCGGTCCCATGAACATTTCGAAAAGTCGAAGACTGTCCGCTCCGTATTCTTGGATGACATCGTCGGGGTTTACCACGTTGCCCAAGGACTTGGACATCTTACGTTTGTCTTCTCCGAGGATCAAACCTTGGTGAATCAATTTTCCGAAAGGTTCCACGGTGGAAACGACTCCGATATCGTATAAAAACTTATGCCAGAATCTGGAATACAAAAGGTGAAGCACCGCGTGTTCGGAACCGCCGACGTAAAGATCGACCGGCATCCATTTCTTTTCCAGTTCGGGATCACAGAATAGTTTTCCGTTTTTCGGATCGATATAACGCAGATAATACCAACAAGAACCGGCCCACTGAGGCATCGTGTTCGTTTCTCTGGTTCCTATTTCTCCGGTTTCCGGGTCCTTGTATTTCAACCATTCTTTGGCGAGTGCGAGAGGGGATTCTCCCGTACCGGAAGGTTTAAATTCTTCTAAATTAGGAAGTTCTAATGGAAGTTCGGATTCGGGAATCGGTTTGGTGACTCCGGAAGGATAATGAACGAGAGGAATCGGTTCCCCCCAATATCTTTGTCTCGCAAAAAGCCAATCCCTCAGTTTGAACTGAATCTTTTTCTTTCCGATCTTTTTGTTTTCCGCCCAAGTGATGATCTTGGAAGAAGCGGAAGAATAATCCAATCCATCGATCGAAATTTCAGACGAAGAAGAATGGATGCAGACGGATGTTTTAGAATCGAAGGCCGCGTCCGTGATTTCACCTTGGATCACCGGAAGAATTTTTAATCCGAATTCTTTTGCGAACTCATAGTCGCGTTGATCATGAGCGGGAACCGCCATGATCGCTCCGGTTCCGTATCCGTATAACACGTAGTCGCTGATCCAAACCGGAATTTCTTGAGATGGATTTGCCGGATTGAGAACGTAAGTTCCCGTAAATACTCCGGTTTTTTCCTTACTCAGTTCGGTGCGATCCAGATCACTTTTTAAAGAAGAAGCCTTTTGGTATTCTTCGACCTTTTGTTTTTGATCGGGAGTTGTGATCTCCGCAACGATCGGATGTTCGGGCGCGACTACCATATAAGTCACACCGAAAATCGTATCGGGTCTTGTTGTAAAAATTCGGATTCCGTCGAGTCCGCTAGGAAGGGATTTTTTAAACGGAAATGTGATTTCGAGTCCTTCGCTTTTGCCGATCCAATTCTTTTGCATCTCCAAAGTGGATGTGGGCCATTCGACTAGTTTTAAATCCTCAAGAAGTCGATCCGCGTACGCGGTGATTCTCATCATATACTGACGCATCGGTTTACGAACGACTTCGTAACCTTTGTCCACCCATTCTTCCACTTCTTCGTTGGCGAGAACGGTTCCAAGAGCTTCGCACCAGTTTACGGGAATTTCGGCCTGATAAACGAGTCTGAAATCGGAAAGAATCTTCTCTTGATCCGCAAGGGAGAATTGTTTCCATTCTCCAGCGCTGAATTGTCTGTAATCCAATCCATTCGAACCTTTCTCCGAGAATCTTCCGACAAGCGCTTCGATGGATTCCGCTTTTTTTGACTCGGGATTGAACCAGGATTGATAGAGTTTGAGAAAGATCCACTGCGTGAATTTATAATAATCCGGGTCGGTCGTGGACAACTCTCGGGACCAATCGTAAGAAAGGCCGATCATTTGAATCTGACGACGGAAGTTATCTATATTATTTTTTGTAGTGATTGCGGGATGAACTCCGGTCTGCATCGCATAACGCTCCGCAGGAAGTCCGAAGGCGTCCCAACCCATCGGGTGAAGGACTTCGAAACCTTTCATTCTTTTAAAGCGAGAAAGAATATCGGTCGCAGTATAACCTTCCGGATGACCTACGTGAAGTCCGGCGCCGGACGGATAAGGAAACATATCCAGGCAGTAGAATTTCGGTTTAGAAGACCGGATGTTTGTCTGAAAGCTTTTGTTTTCTTCCCAGAATTTTTGCCAAAAAGATTCTACTTCCTGAAACGGATATTGCATTTGGATCCTTACTTTCTTACTGAGTCGATTACCTTGATCAATCTTTGAAATGTTTTACTCAAACAAGTTTTGCAAAGATCATATTGGTAGAGTTGCGTGACTTTTGATCTGCATCCGGTGCAAGTCAAGAGATGATTTCCTTTCGGTTCTGTTTGTTTTTCTTCGAGTAACTGCATTTTGCTCCCAGACTTATCCATGCTGATTTGTTTATTTACAGAGTGTCAATAAATCCGGAAAGAAACGTGATCCAACAACATCCCTTCCCGGCAGATCGGAGATTACGTTATAAAAACCGGGTAGTTTAGAGTCAAAAAAAATTAGCCGAAGTCGAACGGAAATAGATGGAATTTTTTTTAAAAAAATTCGGATCTTTTGTTTTATGTGGAATGCTTTTTTAAAAGCGAGTTTCCAATGTATGATAGTCAATCCGTTGGAAATTTATTTCTTTTTGAATCGGATAAGGAAAGGTGTTACGTTTGCTACAAGTAAAAAATCTCAATAAGTCCTATTTAGTTTCGGGAAAAAAACTCGAAGTGTTAAAAGACGTCTCCTTTACCATCAAAGAGGGAGAATTCATCGCAATCATCGGTCCTTCCGGTTCCGGTAAGTCCACGTTGCTGGCTATTTCAGCAGGTTTGGATCGACCGGACGACGGAGAAGTCGTTCTAGACGGAATTCCTCTTCTACAAAAGCAGGAAGACGAGCTTGCAAAGTTGAGAGGAGAGAAGATAGGATTCATCTTTCAAAATTTTCAACTGATTAAGTCTCTCAACGCGTTGGAAAATGTCTCTTTACCTCTTGTGTTGAATTCCAAATTGGATTCCACGCAAATAAGGGATCGTGCTTTGACCTGGTTGGAAAAAGTTTCGATGAAAGAAAGAGCTTCGAATTTTCCGGGCCAACTTTCAGGCGGTGAAGAACAACGTATCGCCATCGCAAGATCCTTCATTCACAATCCTAAGATTCTTTTTGCGGACGAACCCACCGCGAATTTGGATAAAAAGAACGGAGAGATGGTGATGAATCTTCTCGCCGAGTTGAATCAGAAAACTTCTTCCACGTTAATCGTCGTTACTCACGATCATTCGGTTGCGGATCTCGCCGATCGTGTATTAGAAATGAGTGATGGTCGCATAATAAAAGAGACAATCGGTAAAAAGCGATCGCCAAAAACTTCTTCCGCGTCTTCCAAAACGTCCGTTCGTTCCGTGAAAGGATCGAACGCAAAGAAAAAGGTCTCAAAGAAGAAAAAATGAAATTCAAATTATTGATTCAATCCGTCTTAAGAGACTTTCGATCCAGAAAGAGCTCCGCTTTGCAGATCGTTTTGGCGATCGCGATCGGAACCGGCTCCGTAACCGCGATTCACGCGTACAGGGAAGAATTGAGTCGCTCCATTCTCAAGGAAGCGCGCAATCTGATGGGCTCGGATCTGCTTGTACAAACCGCTTCTCCTTTGACCGCGGAGCAGAAAGAATTTATGTCCACCACGCTTCCAAAAGGCTCGGAAACCTCGGAACTCGTGCAGTTTGCGTCTATGCTCCGAAATAAGGAAAACGACGAAACGACTCTTTCTCTTATCAAAACCATGTCCGGAAAATTTCCATATTACGGTGAGATCGTCACGGAACCGGCGGGAGTTTATCGCAAGTTAAAGGAAGGGGAGATTCTTCTTGAGGAAAGTTTAATCAAGAATTTAAAACTCAAGATCGGTTCTTCCGTTTCTCTCGGTGAGAGAGAATTCATTCTAAAAGGAAAAGTTTTAAAAGAACCCGGAATCGCGGGAAGTTTTCTTTCCATGGCTCCGACTTCGATCATATCGGGGGCTTCTCTCGCGTCGACCGGGCTGGAACAAAGAGGTTCGCGCATCAGTTATTTGGTTCCGATCAAACTCAAGGATCCTTCCGTCGCGGGTAAATACAAGGAAACTCACTTCAAAGAGTATATTCAAAAAGACTTAACTCTTTACGATTCCACCGAGACCAATTCGGGTTCTCGAAAATTTTTAACGAACACGTTGGACTTTTTTAGCCTTCTCGGTTTGTCCGCTTTCTTTTTGGGAGGAATTTCGATTCTACTCGCGAGCCGAGCGGGGATTCGGGAAAAGTCGGGAGCGCTCGCCGTATTAAAATGTTTGGGAGCGAGTCCTCGCGCCGTAAGTTTGGTCGTTTTGGGAGAATTGTTTTTCTTTTCTTTGATCGGTTCTATTTTAGGAATTTTACTCGGCGCGGTTTTACTCAAATGGATTCCGGATCTTGCGGGAGAGGATATTCTCAGTTTTCAACCCACGATCGGATTTACTTCCTTAGTCTGGGGACTTTTGATCGGCATTTTAATTCCGTTCTTCTCATCGGTGGAATCCTTAGTCGAGATCCGAACGTTAAAACCGATTCTTGCGCTCAAACAGGAATTTCAGGAAGAAACGAATCGGATTCTCAAGTTTAGAATCACTCAGATCGCGGGTTATACGATCTTATTTCTTTTGTTCTTTGCGTTGGCTTGGTGGGAAACGGAAAGCGCGTTGAAAGGATTGATTCTTTGTTCGATTCTACTTGTTCTTCCGTTGATCGTATTTTTAGTATATTCCGGAATCAGAATATTAATTTCCAGGTTTCGGGATCGCGGCGATTTTTCTCCCTTTGTTCGGTTTATCATCGGTAAATTCGACAGACCGGGAACTACCTTGTCGCTTTCGGTGATCGGATTGACCAGTTCGCTTTTCATTCTTCTTTTATCCTTGATCGTAAGCGAAAGTCTTTTGGAATACAGCGGCGCAAAGGACACCGAAAGAAGACCGAATCTTTTTGTGATGGATATACGCGCGGAACAAAAGGAACATTTCGAAGAGGTCGCTCGAGAATTCGGTGCGGAGAAAGTGATCGTCGCTCCGGTCATAGGCGCTCGTTTGTCCAAGATCAACGGAGAAACCGTGAAGAAGGACGAAACCGAATCCTCCGCATTAAAGCGCGATTGGAGATCCACCGCCAGAACCCGAGAATATTTTTTATCTTACAGAAACGATCCTTATCCGACCGAAAAAGTCGTAAACGGCGATTTTTGGAGAAAGGGAGAAGAGGATCAGATTTCGGTCGAGAAAGAATTCTCAACACATCTAAAAGTGAACTTGGGAGATAGTTTGACCTTTCTCATCGGAGGTGTGGAAGTCACCGGTGTGATTCGCAATTTTAGAACCGTAAACTGGGCGGACATGAGACCGAACTTCGTGGTTTTGTTTTCGAAAGGGATTTTGGAAAAGGCTCCGGGTTATTATCTGAGTTCTTTAAGAATCGAATCCGAAGAAAAGAGATACGATCTTCAGAAGAATCTCGTTTCCAAATATCCGAATCTAACGATCATCGATACGGACAAAGCGGTCCGCGCGTTTTTGGGAATCTTGGAAAAAATTTCTTTCACGATTCGATTGATGACCTGGTTGATTTTGGGAGCTTCTCTTCTGCTTGTATTGACCGCGCTCAACTCGAGTCGTAAGGAAAGAATCGAAGAAACGACCTTACTCAGAATCATCGGAGGGACTTCGAGTTTTTTGAAAAAGGTTTTTCTTTGGGAAGGAATTCTTTTGGGAACATTTTCCTTTTTATTAGCCTTGTCCTTGGCTTGGGTTGCGAACGAATTGATCAGCCAAAAAGTTTTGGAGATTCAACCTTCTCATCCTTTCGTCGAATATTTACTCGCTTATATCTTTACGATTCTCGCGACCACTTCGGTTTATTATCTGAATCTAAGGGGAGAATGGAAAAAACCGCCGGTTAGTTTTATGAAAGCGATTTAAGAATTAAAAAAGGAAAGAGGCGGCGCGGCTGCGGTTTTGGTAAAACGTCCAATCGCCTCGCCTCGGTTGCCCCGACGCTCTTTTTTGTATTTTAAAAAAATAGAATATTCTAAAAAATTAACGCGCTAAAGCGGAAGTCGACGCGAAAAGTTCCGAGACGCCGAAAGTTCCATTCTTAGCGGAACAAACCTTGTAATTGGAGGCGCTGGGGCAAGAAGCGGTGCCGCCGACTTTGCAACCTTTGTCCTGGCATTTTTTTCGATTATCAAACGTATCGGAACCGGTAAATCTACAATAGTCCCTGCAGATATCCGTCGAACCGGAAGTGCAGATGTAACAACCGTCCGCAGAAAGATCGCCGATGGAAACTAAGAAGACTAAGACGCTGAGAATAAAGAATAGACCTTGTAACTTTCGCATAAGAAAGAACCTCTTCGTTTTTGTGATCCTAAAAGTTCGAACTTCTCTGTAAAGGCTAAAACAAAATCAATTCAACATCGGATCTTTCGTGTGTTCCACGAAATACTTATAGATTCCGCCCTTGCTTTTGAGAGCTTCTTGCCAAGTTGTTTCCGGATCTTGATTGAGAACGAAATCCTTCGTCGCTTCGTGAACGACCCAAGACTTGCGGTTCATCTCCGTTTCTAACTGACCCGCGCCCCAACCGGAATAACCTTGATAGACGTGAAACTTGGAAGAGGATTCCAACAATTCCAAAAGAGTATCGAAACTTCTTGCGAGATACAAACCCGGAATCACTTCGATGCCCGGTTGAGAAATTTTAGCGTCTTCGTGTAGAACGGAAATGAAAGTCGGATCGACCGGACCCCCGGAATAGATCGGAAGGGTTTTACTCACTTGTTCCGGAATTCCTTGAATTACATCTCCGATAGACGCCTCTTGCCTTTTATTCAAGACCAAGCCGAAGGCGCCTTGACTGTCATGTTCGACCATTAGGATTACCGTCTGATTGAAATAATCCATAACGATCGAAGAATTGGAGATTAGAATTTTACCGTTGTAAGTTTCTTCCATACGCAACCAATTTAGACCGGATTACTTTTTAGACGTTCCGTGAATTTCGGAAAGAATTTGATAAGCGATTTCCAGCGTGGAAACGTCCGAGTTCCGATTTACGATCGGTTCGGTTTCCTTTCTGATACAACGGATAAAATGTTCGTGTTCTTGTTTCAAAGGATTGTCCTTGTGAACGAAGATTTTTTCCACGATGGATTCCTGACGATATTTAATCTCTTCGGATAAAAGAAGAATATCGGACGTCGCTTGTCTGTGAAGTTCGATTTCCTGATCGGTAAAATCGAGCATGATATAAACGTCTTTCTGAGTGATGTTCAACGTTCTGATCTTAGCCTGAGTCGCTCTGGAAGCGGTGATACTCGCAAGGCAACCGTTTTCGAATTCGAGAAGAACGTTCGCAATATCTTCGTGATCGGATAACACCTTTGCGCCGGAGGCGGAAACTTTTTTAACCGGAGAATTGACCAGATTCAAAACGATATCGATATCGTGGATCATCATGTCGAGAACGACTCCGACGTCTTTGATTCTCGGGTTAAAAGGAGCGAGCCTACGGGATTCGATCAGTAAAGGGTCCTTTACTATTTTACCTAATTCTAATACGGCTCCGTTGAATCTTTCCACGTGGCCCACGAGAAGAACAAGATTCTTATCCGCCGCGAGTTTTACCAATTCCTTCGCTTGTTCCGTGGTTTCCGCGATCGGTTTTTCCACTAACACGTGTTTGTTGGCGAGCAGGGCCTTCTTTGCGATTTCGTGATGTAGAAAAGTGGGAACGGCGATTACAAGCGCGTCCACTTTCGAGATCAACTCGTCGATCGTCGCAAACGCGGAGGTCTTGTGTTTTTCCGCCATTTGTTTCGCTCTCTCAACGTCCGCGTCGAAAATTCCGATCAAGTTCGCGTCGTTCAGAGTTTTTGCCACGTTCACATGGTATTGTCCCATATGTCCGGTTCCGATCACACCGAGTTTTACTCTTTCTGTCATTGTACTTCCTTTTTGTTTCGAGCTTGGAAGCTCGTTGGCGATTTTACTTATTTAGTAAAAATTTTGCCTTTGGAGCCGGGAATGTTTTCACCCGATTCTCTGGCGAATTCTTCTATCAGTTCTTTCTGTCTTCTGGTTATCTTTTTCGGAATTTCGATCTTCACTACGACGTGTTGATCTCCTTTTCCGTAAGCTCCGAGATACGGCATTCCGTGACCTTTCAATCGGAACACTTGTCCCGATTCGGTTCCTTCCGGAATTTTCATCTTTGCTTTTTTGCCGTCGATGGTCGGTACTTCGATTTCAGCGCCGAGAATCGCTTGAGCTAACGTGATCTTACGAATAAGAATCAGATCGTTTCCTTCTCGGCTGAACAATTCATGTTTCTTAATATGTGTCACCACATACAAGTCGCCGTGTGGTCCGCCGTTCGGTCCCGCTTCACCTTCTCCGGAAACCTTAAGTCTGGAACCGGTTTCGATTCCGGGTGGAATTTTAATATTGATCGTTCTGCGTTTTTCCTGAAGGCCTTGTCCACCGCAGGATTTACACGGATTGGAAATGGTGGTTCCTTTTCCTCTACAAGTAGGGCAGGTCGTCGCTACGGAAAAGAATCCTTGTGTTCTTCTTATTTGTCCCGAACCGCCACAATCCGAACAGGTTACGGGAGAACTTCCTTTGGCCGCGCCGGAGCCGTTACATTCTCCGCAGGATTCCAAACGGGGAATTTCGATTTTATATTCTCTTCCGAGTGCGGCGTCTTCTAAAGAAACTTCCAAGTTGTAGCGTAAGTCCGAACCTCTTTGTGGTCCCGATCTTCTTCCGCCGCTGAAACCGCCTCGACCTCCGCCGCCGAAGAAATCACCAAAGATATCGCCGAAGTCTCCGAAGATATCGGAGAAGTCCGTGTACGCGCCTTGTCCGTATCCTCCGGCTCCCGCACCCACACCCGCTTTACCGAATTGATCGTAAGCCTGACGTTTTTTTGCGTCTCTTAAGATTTCGTATGCTTCGGTCGCTTCTTTAAATTTTTCTTCGGATTCCTTATCGCCCTTATTCTTATCCGGATGATATTTGATCGCTAACTTACGATAGGCGGATTTGATTTCCTCATCGCTTGCGCTTTTGGAAACTCCAAGAATATCATAGTAACTTCTTTCACTCATTGTTTAATTCCAAGGTTGCGTCGAATCCGATCCGAGGTTTCGGTTTGTTCGGCGCTTTCAATGATTTCTAAAATCCCCGCGTCGCGCTTTGCGCGACGCGGGGTTCATTCCAACTTTATATTCGAATCAATTCGATGATAAGCGGAACGGCTTCTTATTTTTTCTCATCATCCACTACGGTATAATCCGCGTCGACGACCTTTTCCCCGTTCTCTGCGGAATTGCCCTGATCGCTCGGTCCTTGACCAGCGGATCCGGGAGCTTGTTCCGCACCCGGCGCTCCTTGCGAATAAATCTTAGTAGCGATGTCCGAAGCGATTTTAGAAATCGAAGCTTTTGCGGATTCGATTCTCGCTTTATCGTTACTTTCGATCGCTTCACGCGCGCGTTTGATTTCGTCGGTTGCGAGTTGTTTTTCGCTTTCTCCGATTTTATCTCCCGCTTCGTTAACGGTTTTTTCAAGAGAGTAAGCGATGGTGTCTAACTCGTTCTTAGCTTCGATCACTTCTCTTTGAGCCTTATCAGCCGCCGCGTGCGCTTCCGCATCCTTCACCATCTTTTGAATTTCATCTTCGGACAATCCGGATGAAGATTCGATTCTGATCTTTTGTTCCTTACCGGTTCCAAGATCCTTTGCGGAAACGTGTGCGATTCCGTTCGCGTCGATGTCGAAGGTCACTTCAACTTGAGGAACTCCTCTTGGTGCCGGTGGAATTCCGATCAGATCAAAACGGCCGAGCGTTCTGTTCGCGGAAGCCATTTCTCTTTCACCTTGGAGAACGTGAATCGATACCGCGGATTGATTGTCCGCCGCAGTCGAGAACACTTGCGATTTCTTTGTAGGAATCGTTGTGTTTCTTTCGATCAACTTAGTCATCACTCCACCGAGAGTTTCGATACCGAGTGAAAGAGGAGTTACGTCGAGAAGCAATACATCGGAAACTTCTCCGGCTAACACACCACCTTGAATCGCCGCACCGACCGCAACCACTTCGTCCGGGTTTACGGATTTGTTCGGTTCTTTTCCGAAGATTTGTTTTACGAGTTCTTGAACCGCAGGAATACGGATCGAACCGCCGACTAAGATCACTTCGTCGATTTCGGAAGCTTTGAGTCCAGCATCACGGAGCGCATTCTCACATGGAATTCTTGTACGATCCACGAGATTCTTAGTAAGTTGGTCGAACTTCGCTCTGGAAAGAGTCATGTCCAAGTGTTTCGGACCGGATGCATCCGCGGTGATGAACGGAAGATTGATCTGAGTGGACATCGTTCCCGAAAGTTCGATCTTCGCTTTTTCAGCGGCTTCCTTCAATCTTTGAACCGTGTTCTTATCCGCAGAGATGTCGATGCCGGTTTGATTTTTAAACTCGGAGATCATCCATTCCATGATCGCCATATCGAAGTCGTCCCCGCCGAGATGTGTATCTCCGTTCGTGGATTTTACTTCGAAAACTCCGTCTGCGAGTTCGAGAATCGAAATATCGAACGTCCCGCCGCCGAGGTCATAAACCGCGATTTTGGAATTGATGTTCTTCTTATCGAAACCGTACGCAAGCGCGGCGGCGGTTGGCTCGTTGATGATCCTTTCCACTTCAAGACCCGCGATTCTTCCCGCGTCCTTGGTAGCTTGACGTTGTTCGTCATTGAAATATGCAGGAACCGTAATGACCGCCTTGGTCACTTTTTGACCGAGATAGTCTTCCGCGGTTTGTTTCATCTTCATAAGAACGCGCGCCGAAATTTCCTGAGGAGTGAATTCTCCAGCGGAGGTTTCGAACTTAACGCCTTCGTTACCGGAACGAACCACTTTGTAGGAAACGTGTTTCATTTCGGATTCGCACTCGTTGAGTCTGCGTCCGATGAATCGTTTTGCGGAACGGATCGTGTTTACGGCGTTCGTGATCGCTTGGTTCTTAGCGAACTGGCCGACCAGATTTTCTCCCTTCGCCGTGAATGCTACGATAGAAGGAGTCGTTCTCGCTCCTTCAGAGTTTTGAATAACGACCGGATCTCCACCTTCCATTACGGAAACGACCGAGTTAGTAGTTCCTAAGTCGATACCTATAATCTTTTCTTTGGACATTGTTTTCTCCTTTATACTTCCCTGAGATTTTTATTATGACTTCGGTTTTCCGATTCGAACCCTTGCAGGCCGAAGCGTAAACTTGTCTTCGTTTTCCTTGTAGTAATAACCCGGTTGATAAACGTCTATGACCGTTTCTTCCGAATATTGATCGTCTTCTTCCGAAGAAAGCGCTTCCATCGACATCGGGTCGAATGATTCTCCCTTAGGATCAAAACGAACTACATTCGATTTTTCTAATACGGAATAGAATTCCTTGAGAATCATCGCAACTCCGTCCACGAACGGTTTTAATTCTTCCGCGTTGGTCTGTGTCGCGCCCACTCTTTCCAAGTTGTCGATCGGATTCAAAAAACCGCTGACCAAGGATTTAACCGCTTCCTTTCGGATCGAAGTGAATTCTTGAGCGGAACGGCGTTTGAAGTTTTGAAACTCAGCCCTTTCTCTCGCCCAGGAATCCTTTAAGGATTCCACTTCCTTCTTTGCGGCTTCCAATTCCGTTTGAAGCGAATTCTCCGGTTCCGGTGATTGTTCCGTTGTCTGTGTTGATTCTTCAGGATTCATGTTCTCTAATTTTCTTTCCTCATTTACTAATTCGTGTCACCATTTCGGAGACGAGTTTCGACGTGAAGTCGACGAGCGGTAAGGCTTTATTGTAATCCATTCTTTGCGGTCCGATGATTCCTAACGCGCCGATCTTTTTTTCTCCCATCTTATAGTTGGAGGTGATGATCGAAACTCCGGACATCGATTGATCTCCGTCCTTTCCGATGATCGTATAAACTCCGTCCTGATCGATATAATCGGAGAAAAATCCTCTTAAAAATCCCTGGTCGTCCAGAAGAGAAAGAACTTGAGAAAGTTGTTCTTCTTCGTCTCTGAAGTTCGCATATAGATTTTTAAAACCGTCGATATACAACGTGACCTCGGAGTTATCCGGAGTCATCGCGGACGAAATCAAACTTGCGATTCTTGTAAAGTCTTCGGGTCCGTCTTTGCGGATCATCAACTTCGGAATCACTACATTCTGAATTTCGTATATATCATACCCTCTCAGGTTATCGTTCAGATATTTTGAAATCTGATACAACGCTTCCTGAGAATAATTCCGATCCACAAAGATATTTCTATGTTGAACGGTGCCGGATCTCATCACGAGAATCATGAGAATCTCGTCCCCATGTACGTGAATGAGTTCCAAATGTTTTAGAGTATCCAGAGTTTTCGCCGGACCGATCACGATTCCCGCCGCGTTCGACAGGGAAGAAAGAACCGAAGCGGTCGCTTTCAAAATCTGATCGAGTTTAAACTGCATCTTCAGATATTCTTCTTGGATGCGTTGTTTTTCCTTAAGGGTCAACTCGTAGAGAATCACAAGAGAATCCACATAAAAACGATAGCCGCGTTCCGTCGGGATTCTTCCCCCCGATGTATGTCTGGACGCGAGATAGCCGTAGTCTTCCAGATCCTTCAATACGGTTCGAATCGAAGCGGGTGAAAGTCCGATATCATGTTTGTCATAGAGAGTTTTGGAACCGACCGGGCGATTCTCCTGGATAAACTCGTCTACAAGGGCTTTCAGAATTCTCTTATGGCGTTCTGTGAGATCCATTCTATTTCTGGCACTCTGAATGTTAGAGTGCTAATCTATACAATTAGTTTCCAAATTCCAAATAAAAATGTCAAGGAAGAAAGTAATTCAAGATGGTTGAGGGGGTGAAATTTGGCATTAAAGAGAGGAGAGTGCCGGAAATCAGGGAGTTCAGCGACATAAATTGGTTCGTTGTCGTTGGCCGTAGTTCCGACCAAAGAAGTTCGAGAGGTTCTGCGAATCAATTCGTTGTTCCGCCTTTTGTAGGAACTACTACTTTATCTTCCCTTTAGGACAAAAGCCGCTCGTAGATCCGATAACCAACTTCCCAATTTCCCAGATTGGATTGGCTATTGATATGACCTTCTTCACCCAAATTGACGGCCTGAAGTCCCCAAGTTTCCGCAAGCTTTCGAGAAAACTCGGGGCTACAATACGGATCGTTTTCACTGTACACAAGAATACCCGGAATTCCGAGATTCGTTTGTAGGAGCTCCTCGAAACCGACTAAACCTTTCGGAAATACGGAAGATTTTGGGTCGGGCGGCGCAACGAGCAGAACGGAACCGATTCGATTTTTGATTTTCGGAGAAGAATTTGCGATCAACAAACAGCCGAGGCTATGACCGATGAGAATTGGATTCTTCCCTGAATCCGAGCCGTCGATTTGATCCAAAAGACTTTGTTCCCAGTCGGAATAGACCGGGTTGATCCAGTCTTTCTGCTGAATTCTGATAAATCCGTAGTTTTGTTCCCAATGGGTTTGCCAGTGGTCCGGTCCGGAGTTGGAAATGCCAGGAATGAGATACGTTTTCATTTGAATTTCTTCGCCTTTTCGGGATTTTGTAGGATCTCCTACTTTTTTCAAATCAGGAGAGAATCTGCTTCGAATTGAATTTTTCGTCAAGTTTAATTCGTTAAAACAGAATAAAATCCTTTATATTGAACTGGCGAGCAGCCGACATTGAGTCGACGATTCGCAGAATCGACAACAGCGCGAAATGGCCTAGAACTTCTTGGAACGGTTTGAATCGGAAAACAAGACTTTCCGAATTTAAAGGATCCGACGATCTTATCAATACAGGATGAATTCTCGCAAAACTCGGCTCACGATTCTATTTTCTTTTATCTGCATTCTTTTCTGCATTCTCATAGGAAGAGTTGTCTTTCTTACATTTTTCAACGAAAGAGAAGTCATTCTAAAAACGGGAGATCGAATCATGCGCGGAGCGATCTATGATCGAAGAGGAATCGAACTCGCGATGACGGTCGACTCCGCGACGATCGGGATCTATCCCGCGAACATCTACGATCCGAACTTCACCGCGGTACAACTCGCGCCTTATCTCGAAATGTCCCCCGATAAGATCGAAGCGATGATCCGTGAAAAGAGCCGTTATTTCTTACTCAAACGCGAGATCGACGAAACGCTCGGAAACAAAATCATGGACCTCGCACTTCCCGGAGTTCGAAGAGAAAGAGAATACAAACGAGTGTATCCTCATGGAATTCTCGCATCGAGTCTTGTCGGATTTACGGGAATGGACGACGATCGTGCGCTTTCCGGTTTGGAAGTTCAATACAACCAAGACTTGATGACTCCGACCGAATCCGATTCTTCCAGAGGAAGCAATCTTCATCTAACGATCGATGGGTTGATTCAATACAAACTCGAGAAGGCCCTCGGAAAAAGATTCGAAGAAACCGGTTCGAAGAAGGCGATCGGAATTCTCATGGAGATCAACACCGGAAAAATATTGGCCTCGGCTTCGTTTCCCGCGTTTGATCCGAATCAATACAACGAATCGGGAGAAGATTCTCATACAAACTGGGCGATCCGTCACGTATACGAACCCGGTTCCACTATGAAAATTTTTCTGGCCTCGGTCTTATACAATGAAAATCTAATACGTCCGGACGAGAAGTTTCATTGTCCGGGTTACGTAGAACTCGGTAAAACGAAGATCAAATGTACGGACGCGCATGGACATTTGAACCTGGAGGAGATTCTTCAGTATTCCTGCAACGTGGGAATCATCAAGGCTTCTCAAAGAATTCCGGAACCTCTACTGTACGATTATATGAAGAAGTTTCAGTTCGGCGAAAAGACCGGATTCTTACCCAACGAATCCGTTGGATATTTTCCTCCTCTGAAAAAATGGACTCCTGCGACGTCGATGTTTATGGCGATCGGACAAGGGATTTCCGTCACTCCGATTCAACTCGTAGCCTCCGCCGCGTCCGTGGTGAACGGAGGGAGAATGTTGACTCCTCGTGTGGTTTCACACTTCAGCGATTCTTACGGAGAAATTCTTCACGAATTCAAAACACAAGAATCTCCGATCGGAATCCGAGAATACACGACCGAAAGAATTTTAAGAGCGATGACAAGAGTCGTTCAATCGGGAACTGGAAAGAACGCATACATTCAAGAATATTCGATCGCGGGTAAAACGGGAACAGGTCAAAAGGCAGTATCAGGAAAAGGTTATGTAGAAGGTTTGTGGTCCGCTTCCTTCTTAGGATTTTTTCCCGCGGAAAGACCGAAGATCGTGGGTTTGATTCTTTTTGACGAACCGAAGGGAGGAACCCATTCCGGCGGCGGTTTGGCCGCTCCCGTTTTCAAAGAGGTCGTCGAAAATATCATTCCGATCATAGAACAAGGGGAAAGAACGGTTAACGTTTCTCTCAAACGGTTTCAAAGAAAGAATGTAAAACCGACCGAAATCGGAGAGATTCCCGATCTGATCGGGAAAAGTAAAAGAGAAGCCCTCGAGATCGTAAGACCTCTGGGGATTCCGGTTAAATTTCACGGAAGCGGTTTTTGTTACGAACAGGAACCCGCGCCCGGAAAAAAAGTCCAAGACGGAAGACTCAATCTTTACTTTAAATAAATAATATATTCTAAAATCATGATATATTCAGACGTCGACGAAACGATCCTGCGGAAAAACCTGAAAAGTTTGTCCGATTACAATCCGTCTCTTGGAGAAAAAATCTCCGAGGCGGTTTTGGGTTCGTCGACTTCGATCTCCGTTTCCTCTTTCGAAATCAAAACATCCAAAACCGGACTTCCCGTGCTCGTCGCGGACGGAATCGCACTTCACAGTTTGATGGACCCGATTACCGAATCGAAACGACTTTTGGACGGATTGAAAAAAGAGGACGAAGAAAGGGTTTTTTTGTTTTTTGGGGCCGGGGTCGGTTACGTAGTTTTAGAAACATTAAAGTTTAAGAATGTAACCGCGGTTTGGATGGAAACCGATCCGACGATTCTGCGTTATGCGCTTTCTCTATTCGATTATTCGGAATTTTTAGAATCCGGAAAACTGAGAATTCTTTTGACGCCGCTTTTAGAACAGGATCTTTACGCGGCGTTTCGCGGAATTTCCGGATTTCCGATCAGCTTCATTCCGCATCGAGGAAGCAATCAGTGGAAGAAAGATTCTTACGAGGAACTTCGATTTATTTCCGAAGGATTCTTTCACAAAAAGGACGTGAACATTTCCACGCTCACCCGTTTTGAAAGAATCTGGACCCGAAATTTTATTTCCAATCTTCCCGAACTCGCGGATATGAAACCGATTCTTTCCTTGTTCGGAATTTGCGGCGGCAAAACGGACATTCTCGTTTGCGGAGCGGGGCCGTCCTTGATTCTTTCCCTTGAGGAAATTAGAATATTCAGAAATAATTATATTATTATCGCGGTCGATACCGCGTTGATGGTTCTTTGGAACGCAGGGATCGATCCCGATCTGGTTTTTTCCGTGGACCCTCAGGCCCTCAATACGAAATATCTGGAAGGTTATACTGGAAACGCGAGAATCGTTTTCGATCCCACATCCTCGTATCATTCTCTTCGATTGCCCGGAAAATTTAAGAAAGGTTTTTTTACTTCGTCTCCGTTTCCTTTGATCCGAATTCTTTCATCGAAACCCGAAGAGGAAATCGGAGCGATCGATTTCGGCGGTTCGGTTTCGACGAACGCCGTCAGTCTCGCCGAAAAGATGGAAGCGAGAAACATTCTTTTGGTCGGTCAGGATCTTTCCTTTCCGGATAAACTCGCGCATTGTAAGGGTGCGGTTCTCGAAGAAAGACTCAATCACATCGAGTCCAGAAAATTCAGAAGAGAATATCACAATCACAAACAGATGACCGCTCTTCCCGTAAAACGAGTTCGTTCGATTCGCGGCGGAGAATTGAGAACCAACGAAAAACTTTTGATCTTCAAGAAGTGGTTCGAAGAACATTCTAAAAAGAATTCCTGGTTTAACTTCGGAAAAGACGGGGTCGTTCTGGAAGGAATTCCGGGCGCGGACTTCGCGAAATACATTCAAAAAAACGAATGCGATCTAAATGAAGTTCGATCCACTCAGGACCGAATTCTTCAAATCGCGGATCAGCCAACACCCACACAAGCTACGCGAACGACCCGCAACGAACTGAAAACATTGTTCGAACAACTCAAGGGTTTTTCAGAAAAAGTAACCAGGGGAAGAATTCTTTCTGAACGTTTGTATTCTCAAATCCGCGCCGAAGATAAGTTTAAGGATCAGATCCTAAAGAATCTAAAAGAGATGGATCGAATCGACGAAGAGGTTTCTTCTCGAAAGGGCTTAACCGAAATTTTAGGAATGAGCATTCAGAGAACGGTTCTTATGATTACCGAAGGTTACGAGGGCGGTCTTACTCTGGAAGAAAAGAAAAACGAAAGACTGGGAATCGCAAAAAAGAGTCTGCTTCTGTATCAAGGTTTGGAAGACGCTTGTAAGCTTCATTCTAAATTGATCGCGAAAGCGATTCAAAGAATTTCCGACTGATAAAAGTATCTACGAGATCGCAAAATCTTTTCTCTTTGCAACGAAACGATTTTACGATCCCACATGACGATTGAACTTCAGATTAATTGTTTTTATAGACATACTCCAATACGAATCCGTCTCCACCGTAGAGCAGATAATTGTCTCTTCTCCAGGTAGCCCTTTCTTGCGGGTTATTTCCCTTTGTATTGTTTCCCGCAGGATAATAAATTATATTGGACTCATGCGAGTTTCCATTTACGTATAAACCGGTTTTCTGCGACGTCACGTAAAAGTTTATGGTATTGATATCGGCGGCCGTAAACGGGACGGTCAAACCCATTCCGTCGATCTCTGTGTTGTTGATCCCATCGATAAAAAATTCAAGATAGGCCATGTATCGTTTACCGCTGACTGTAATAAATCGCGGAACTTCGTTTTCGATGACGACCGGAACGGTTACGTTGGTGACCGTATTGTTTACATCCATTTCTCTTACATAAACGAGTAAGCCCCCGCCCGCCATCTGTGCGTCTCCTTTTAGAACGATGGCCGAATGACCGTTGGAAGTCGTGCTTTGATTCGTATCCGATTTCGGATTACCGCTCGCGTCGCATTCGCGAAACGTTGTTCCGTGAGTCTTTAAGATGTTTACTGCCTGTGTGGTACCAGTAAGCGCGAGGAGGGATTGATTGTTATCCGATTCCTTTTGATTACACTGAAGTACGTTGAAAAATGCAATCAACAGTAGCAAAAGAAAACCGGCGAGTGTTCGGAGTTGATCCTTCTTGTTTCGTATTAAATTTATCATTTCTTACCTACCTTTTAACTTATCTTAAACTCGGAAGGTTTTACTTTTTTCAGTTTTAGTCTGAAAAACATTCATCATTTATAAGAGGGCACTCCGGTTTTCATGTTTAGAAAAAGTGAGAATTCTTTTTAAAGATCCCTCCGTTGACACTTCGAAACAAACAGAACCCCTCATTTCAAAATTGCCCAAACATCGGCGTTTAGTCAAATTTGCGTAGATTCTAGAAAAATAGCGAAATTGAGGAATTTTTTTCTTTTTTAGGTTGACTGAAATTGTGCGGTGCAATACAAAAGGATTGTGCGATGCACAACGAATCGATCTCAAGGAGAAAAATCGAATGGAAAAGCAAATTCTAGATGTTCTGAATGCGGGTCTGGGACTCATCAAAGCTGGTCAAGAAGGTCTGGGTAAAGCGAAAGCTGATCTCGAAAAAACCTATTTGGAGCTTGTTACTAAAGGAGCTTCTGACAATTCCGAAGCGACTGTAAAAATCCGCGAAACCGTTGATAAAGTTCTCAACGATATCAAAGAAGTTAGTTCCGTTGCAGGAAAAAACTACGAAGAAACCAGATCTAAGATCATCGAGAACTACAACAAAATTACCGAAGAGATCAAAAACAAAATCCCTGAAGGCCAAATTGAAGCTGTAAAAGCTAAAATTAACGAAGTGGCTGAAGCGATTAAAAACACCACTTCCGGTAAAGCTGCCGCTTCTAAATAAGAATCGTAACTTTCCCTCTCGGGCGGGGCTTAAACCCGCCTGAACCCTTTCTTCTTTTACCTTCCTTTCTCTTGACAATGCCTTCCGCTTCGATAAACTCTTTGTCCTATGAACAAGTCCTATGCGTTGGTTTCTTGTGTTGTTCTCATTCTTCTTTCGTTTCAGAATTTATTTTCGCAGAACATAGTGCCCGTTCCTTCACAACAACAAGAACAAGATCAGAACGACGGAGTTAAGAATTCCGATTCGGATTCGCGAAAGGATTCGAATGTAAACTCGGGTTCGGATACGAAAGGCCCTTCGCAAAGAGAAATTCGGATGAAACGAAAATTCTTTTTCGGAGGAATTTATTTTCCCGGTTACGGTTCCGCGATCTTAGGTTGGAACGCCTGGAAGAATGTTTCCATCGGATTTCAATACTATTCCAACTTTTCCAGAACGAACGCCGATTTCGATTCGAGATATTCCTACTTAGTAAGTTACGGAATGGCGAGACAATCCGATCGTGAATCGAAGGCGGCAGGCGGGGGAATTTTTTTGAATTACTTTCTGGCCGATTCTTCCGTTTATATTCCGATCGCGTTCGGCGGAGAATACTTTAGAAATACTAGATACGATCAGTTTATCGATACGACGGGCGCACTTTCGTATCGTTCGGAAAGGATTCATCTGGATTACGGTCCTCGTTACTATGCGGGAACCGGTTTGGGCGTTCGTCATCAACTCGAATCGGGATTCTTTTTCGGATTCGAGGTTCTTTTGAGGGCATTCGCTCCGTATCACAAGAACGTTACGATCGATTCCCTGGATTACGCGAACCGTCCCGCGACCGTTACCGATTATTGGCTACGAAAGGAAGAGATCAAACGGGATCACGCGGGAAAAGTCTACGACGCAGGTTTCGACTTTGCCGTAGGTTTTGCGTATTGAGATGTAATATAAAATAAATTGAATATATAAAGAATAGAATATGATTGAGAATATACAAACCCGTTCCGATCTCAAAAAACCTCTCGTATTCGCACATCGCGGTTTTAGCGGAGAATTTCCCGAAAATACGATGATAGCGTTTCGCAAAGCGATCGATACAAAAGCGGATCTGATCGAATTGGACGTAACCCTTTCCGAGGATCGGGAAGTTGTGGTCATTCACGACGACGATCTGGATCGCACGACAAAACTTGTGGGAAACGTTCGCAGATTCGAATCCGAAATATTAAACGAACTCGACGCGGGTTCTTGGTTTTCCAAAAAATTCAAAAAGGAAACGATTCCGTTTTTACGAGACGTTCTTTTGCTGATTCGAAAATCAAAAACGGATCTGAACATCGAAATCAAATCGACTGCGATGGATTCTTTTGTGGACGCGCGTTCCATCGAAGTTAAGGTTTTGGATCTGGTTCGTCAAAGCAAACTCGAGGATCGGATCGTAATCTCTTCGTTTTCTTGGGAATGTTTGGAAAGGATCCGAAACCTTCATCCAAAAATCAAGTTAGGCGTTCTTGTGGGAGACGAAAGCGGAAACGTGGAAGAAGCGATCGTGTTCGCCGAAAAGATCGGAGCTTGGAGCGTTCATCCTTCCGCAGAAGACGCTTCGGAAGAGAATTTAAAAAGAATCGCAAAAAAGAATTTTTTAAGCGTCGTATATACCGTAAACAAAATCGAAGAGATGAAACGTTACTTAGGTCGGGGGGCGGACGGACTTTTCACCAATTTTCCGAAGGATATGAGGAAGTTGTTGAAGTCGGAATTCTTCCCTCGAAGTTGAATTGTAATTTCGTCGTAATCAATATCCAACACAAATCCTTCAAATTTTACATTTAGGAACATCAACCGTATCTATGAAAAATTTTTTCTCCGCGATTCGTTTCGCACTCAATACACGCAATAATTCCACAAAAGGAATCTCAGAAGAGGAACTTCAACTCACGATCGGAAAGGAATCCGTGGGCGTTCTAAAATTCTTTCCCGAAAACAAAACCACATTCAAAGGAACCATTCTCGCGGTGAACGGAATGGCTTATCTCGGAAATCAAGATCCTCGTTTCAAAGCCGTTTGTAGAGGAATGGCTTCTTGCGGTTTTTTGGTTTTTTCTCCTCAGATGCAGGAGATCAGCGAATTCAAAATCAAACTCGAAAGTATCGAAAAGATCAAAGGATTGATTTTGAATCTTTCCTCCAATCCCGAGTTTTGTCCCGATGGAAGAATTTCCTTATTCGCTCCTTCGTTTTCTGCGAGTATGGGTTTGATCGCCGCGGCCGAACCGGATGTGGGTCAAAGGGTCAAATCGATCTGCACGATCGGCGCTTACGGAAACGTTCAAACTACTTTGAGTTATCTGATGTCTGCAGAAGGTTCAGACGAGTATGGAAGAATGATTCTTCTTTGGAACTTCGTTCACTTCGGAATCGGTGAAAACGAAGAAGTGCGTAAGGCATTACACGCGAGCATTTTAGACGGAAGTATTCTCAGAGAAGCTCCCGAACTTCCGAAGGTTCTCGAAACCATGGAGCCCGCAAACCGGGAAATTTTTTTCAAACTCAAAGACGACAAGGAATACAGATCCGAAATTTGGGATAGAATCGTTCGCAACGCGGGACCGTTTCGTTCTTTTTTACAGGATCTTCAGGTTTACAATAAGCTCGAGGATTTAAGAGCTCATGTCGCTTTGATTCACGGTGTGGAGGATAACGTGGTTCCCGCTTCTGAATCGACTTTGATCTTGGAACGATTGTTGGAAAGAGATCTTCCTCAAAACAGATCGAAGCTCGTGTTAACTCCTTTGATTTCCCACGGAGATATAGGCATTACTCTAAAAACATTGCCCGCTTTGTTCAATCTATTGGGCGGCTTTGCGTTCTTTTTCCGTCACGCCGCCTCTAAGATTTAAGATCTAAGACTTAAGTTCGAGTTTTAGGGGAGAATCAGTTTCGTTCTACGGGATCGATGTCCGTATTGATCCAATACTCGTCGCCGTAGTCGAAGAACAATTCTTCCCCGGCTCTTACTTTACGGATGGCTTCGAATCTTGCGGTCTTCCATCGAACCGATACGACTAACTTAACGTTCGGTTTCGTACTGTGGTTCATAAAACGCGTATAATTGCTTTCTTTGCCTTCTCCGTAAATCCAATGATCCTTACAGATCCAGAGAAGATATTTGGATTCGCAGTATTTGGAGGAGTTCGCTATCTTATCGGTGAGAATTTTACCGGTATAATATCCGATCGTATCGCCTTTGTTTACGTTTTCTTTCGGGAATAAACCCATTCCGATTCCGGGAATCGACGAAGCTTTGATTTCAAAATCCTTCTCTTTAAAGATGCGTGAACGGGAAGACTTCTTAGTTAATTGCATTGCGAAACTCAAACTCCTAAACGATAAGGATCTATGTGTATGATTCCCAAGAGAGTATAAAATTTGCAACTGAATTCCATCTCTAAAACTTCTTGTCATAGAAAAGCTCGAACGGGAGCCTATTCGTATGGAAAAACCGTACAGAAAGAATGTCGGGATGGTAGTGTTCAATTCTCGCGGAGAAGTATTGGTGGGAGAACGATTGAACTTTCTAGGCTCTTGGCAATTTCCTCAAGGCGGGATCGACGAGGATGAGGACCCGATCCAAGCGGCTTTGAGAGAATTATACGAAGAGGTCGGAGTGGATTCCGGTAAGATCGTCGCCGAATATCCGGATTGGATTCCGTATGATTTTCCGGAAAACCTTCCTCTCAATCGTCATCTTCAAAAATACAGGGGTCAACTTCAGAAATGGTTTCTGATCTATTGGAACGGAGAAGCCGCGGACTGCGATCTGGACGTTCATGAAAGGGAATTCGAAACGGTTCGATTTATACCGATCGAAAAAACTTTGGATACGGTAGTGCCCTTTAAAAAAGACGTATATTATAAAATTGTAAACGAGTTCGGACCGAAGATCCGTTCCTTTTTGCAAGAGATCGGAAATCGGTCCTGATGGAAGAAAGACCTCTTTTTATTCCACCCGGCGGTCCTCCGGGTCCGGTTCCCGGTTTACAAACCGTTTTTCAAACGGTAGGGGAGAATTCTCTCCGTAAGTTGGTTAGCGATTTTTACGATCAAATTCCGCAAAGCCCGATCGCTTTTATGTTTCCTGAAGGTTTGGAAGAGAGTAAAATTAAATCCGCGCATTTTTTAATTCAAGTAACGGGCGGTCCTCCGTTGTATTCTCAGAACTACGGACCTCCGAGAATGCGGGCGAGACATCTTCCGTTTCCGATCGATGAAAAGGCGAGAAGGGTTTGGCTTTCCTGTTATCGAAAGGCTTTGGACGACTGGGATGCGGATTCTTCCGTTAAGGAAATTCTTTGGAATTTTTTTAAGGACTTTTCCGCGTGGATGGTGAACTTGGAGAGCAAAACGGAGGAATAAGAATGGGATCTAAAAATAATTCAAGAGCTAAGATCTTAGTGCGCGGAAAAGTGCAGGGCGTGGGGTTCCGTTATTATATTCTCCAGAGAGCGCAAGAATGTAGACTCAGCGGATTCACTCAAAATCTTCCCGGCGGAGAAGTGGAAACCGTGGTGGAGGGCGACAAGATGTTCATCGAGGATCTTTACAAGGCGATTCAAAGAGGACCGAAGGGTTCCGAGATCAAGGAAGCCGTTATCTCCTGGGAAGAACCGAAAGGGAACTTTAGAACTTTCGAAATTAAAAAGTGATTCTATTATCGATTTCTGTTATAGTTTTCGCGCTTGCGTTTCTGATTTTCTATCCGCGCTTTTCGGGTCGATCCAAAAGAAACAACACAACGGGAGATCGCTCGACAGATTGGAACACGGATTCGGGGAGCTTGGGTCATTTCGGAAATTCAATCGACTCGGAAAACTCAAACCATTCTTCCTTTTGGGATTGGATCGGCGGCGACTCGGGAGATTCAGGCGGTTCCGATGGAAGCGATAGTAGCGGTGATTCCGGCGGAGGAGATGGCGGT
>NZ_NPDS01000002.1:817500-840823 GCF_002811925.1 Leptospira barantonii | reverse complement strand
CCGGAAGGAGCATCGCCCCCGCCTCCCAGTAAAGAATCCAATTCTCCACTGAGATTAAAATCGGATCCGCTTCCGGCACCCGGTGCGGCGTCGCCTCCGCCCCCGGTTAATAGAGCGTCTATGTCTTCTTGTGAGAGCGAACCTTCACCCATTTTTCAGTCTCCTTCGCAAATCCGATATTAAAGAAATCGACAGAATCTCAGATTCCTACAAGAGTATTTTCACATTCAAACGAGGTATTGTACGCATTGAATTCGCCTTCCAAACCCGAATCCTCATCCGGAGAACCGGTCCCCTCCGAAGTGGATTTTACAAAGACCAAGAGTTTTCTTCATGGAGAATTGAGCGCACTCGGATTTTCCTCCGCGGATCTTCCCGCGGTGACTTCGGAAAAAAAGGATCTTAAGATAGAATTTCAAGTCGCCTCCGTTTCCAAAACCGCCCTTTTTGATTGTTTGCAGATTCTCAAAAACCATATCGAAAATCTGAGAATTCATACATTCGAACCCGGATATTATTGTATCCAGGCCCTCAACGAAAATCTTTTCGAAACCAAAAACCTCTTGGATACGATCCGATTTCGATTCTATTCCGGAAGAACCAAAAATCGAGTCGAAATTACCAAAAAGGGAGATTTCACCAGGGAAGAATTGTTCGCGACCCTCGCCCTTTTTAAATTCTTAAAATCCGAAAAAGGAACCGAATCGGTAAAACCGGAAGAACTTTTGGCTTCTCTGGGAGTGGAAGTATTCAATCCTTTTGATGCTGAGAAGAATGGAAAGTCCGTAACCTTTGACCAGGTCGCAGGCTACGAAGGAGTCAAACAACAGATTCTGGAATCCATCATTCTTCCGTTAAAGAACCCGGACATGCTTTCCGAACTTTCCAAACTGACTCGAAAGTTTCCGAGCGATACAAGACCGAGAGCCGTTCTTTTTGAAGGAGATCCCGGCGTCGGAAAAACGACCATGGCACGAGTGGTTTCTTGTATGACCGGTCTTCCCTTAATTTATGTCCCGGTAGAATCCATTATGAGTAAGTATTACGGAGAAAGCGCACAGAACATGGCCTATGTTTTTGACGCGGCCGCGCTTTTCCCCGCTTGTCTGATTTTTCTGGACGAAATCGATTCCCTGGCAGGAAGCCGGGAGGAAGGAATGTTCGAAGCGACCCGAAAAATCCTTTCGGTTCTGTTGCGCAAGATCGACGGGTTCAGTAGCCAAAGAAACTCGGTCACGATCGGAGCCACGAACCGAAAACAGGATTTGGATCACGCCCTCATCTCCCGATTCGACCGAACCATCTACTTTCCTCTACCCGATCTCGGCGAACGGGCCAAGGTTCTTGAGACATACGCGATTCATCTTTCCGAATCGGAAAGGATCAATGTATCCGAAGGATTAAACGGACATTCAGGAAGAACGATCCGCGATTTCTGCGATTTGGTGGAACGAAAATGGGCCTCGTATCTCATCGAAAAAGGATTGAAACCCGTCCCACCACCGTATGAACTGTATCTGGAAAATAGCTCCATCCGCTCGAAATAATGTCGGTTTTTTTGATAAAAAGTGGTGCATTCATTCAATCCGGAGTCTATTATTCCGATAATACACATAGGGTTCTATGGCCAGACTTAGGTCTTGTTGTAGGATTCAAATATCCGCTTCACTAAGGACAAGGGGAAATGAAACTTCAAAAGCTATTTTTAGTAGTTCTAGTCGCAATTTCTACTGCGGTATTTTCTCAGCAAAATTCCAACGCAGACCAGAAATCACCATCAGACGCTCAGTTAGGCCAGTCAATCCTGGAAACAGAGAGAAAACTCGACGAAAAAGTATTCGAATTGAACCAAAGACTCACACGTCATACGGTTCTTATGAAAATGAAAGTTCGAGTTCTTCCTTTCAGAACCGTTCTGTTTAAAGGAAAGGCGAATAACGACGAATGTGTTCCAGCGATCAATCAAGAAGATCCTGCGAACAATTGCATCCGCGTCGAAGTTTACGACTTTATCCGTGATGAAGAAAGAGGATTGAACAAAAACGTTCAAGGTTCTCTCGCGAAGTATATGGAGATCTACTACGAAGGTCAGAACAGCAATGATCCTGAACCGAGAACGGAAGCTCCTAGAAACATCAACAAACTGAAATCTAAAATCTATAGAAACAACATGGTTTTGGAAGACAAGATCATCTCCGAAGTAATGGACAGAGGACCGAACACCCAACCGTCTCACAACGATAAGGTGGAAGTTTTCTTTCAAAAAGACAACTATCCGGAGTATGGCCGTCCTGAGACCCCCGCTGAAAAAGGTGTTGGAAAATACATCCTCGCGGGCGTTGAAAACACCAAAACTCACCCTATTCGCAACTCTTTCAAAAAAGAATTTTATATCAAACACCTGGATCAGTTTGATAGACTTTTCACCAAAATTTTCGATTATAACGATCAGTTAGGAAACGAAAATTACAAAGAGAACGTTGACGCTCTGAAGGAATCTCTCCGCTACTAAAAAGTGCGTTACATTCTCCCTTGTCCCCGATGCCAGACGGAGCTCAGAATTCCCATTGATTTGGGAAAACTGACCGTCCGGTGTCCGCGGTGCTATGAATCCTTTCTATTCGATCCTACGACGGCCGGTAAACACGGCATAGGTTATTTCGAAAAGGCTTCGCAAGAAGAGAATCCGTATCGCAAAAGTTTCTTAGACACTCTTTGGGAAAATCTCAAGCGCAACATCTACGACTTCAGATCCCGATTTCAAAACATACAACCGTTCGCACAAACCCCGGGCAAAAGACTCGCTCGGAATTTTCTTTTGATTCTTTTGGCGATCGGAATCGTTCGAACCTGCTTTTTTTCTCCCTTCCAAGATCTACGCAATCCGGATCCGTTTTCCAATTCCGATTCCCCACAAGAGATTCAACCTCAAGAAGTTGTTCCGGAAGAACCGAAAAATCCCCCTTCCGAAGAACAATCCAAACCGCAGTTTCAAATCTAAGATGATCGTTTTTACGTTTTGAATCTGCTTGTTTGCAAAGAAGAATGGAGAATTTCGAACTCGAATCGATTTTCCATAAACGATCCCCGGAAGATCGAACATATATGCAAAATTCTGAATAAAGGCGAAGGCGCCCGTTTGAAAGCCGGTTTGATCGATCGATCCTTGGGAAGATTTGTCATAGAGGAAATTTTGCCCGATCGAATCTTAGGAACCTATAAACCGATCCTAAAACCGAAACCTCGTTTTCCGGAAGTTCATATCTTACTCGCAATCAATCGCCCTCCTACGGTTCGAAAAATTCTTCAGTTAGCCGGAACCTGGGGAGTAACATCGATCGTTTTTTTAATCAGCAAAAACTCGCGCAAAGAATATCTGACCTCCCCCGTTTGGAAAAAAAACGAAATCGAATCTGAGCTGATCGAAGGGATGGAACAGGGTAAGAATATATTTCTTCCCAAGGTGAGTTTCGATTTTGTGAATCGCCCTGAAACGATTCTTCAAGAAAAGTTAAAAGAAACGGACTTTGTGTTTCGTTTGATTCTGGATCGAAAAGGACAAACACTTCCACAGATCGTAGAAGATTCGAAATCACATTCAAGTTCCGGAATATTCTCAAAAGAGAATCCGGTGCGAATTTTAGTCGCCATCGGACCCGAAAGCGGTTTTGTCAGAAGCGAAATCGATTTTTGGAAACGAAACGGTTTTACGGACTTGAATCTTTCCACTCAAGTGTTACGCACCGAAACTGCGGTCGCGTTTTTGCTCGCAAGACTTGAGGAAAAAAGTCTTTTCTTAAAAACTTAAATTGCTCGAAAACAATACTTTCTGTTCGTCCTGAGCCTGGTATTGCCCCGAAGCGGTATCATAAACCCATTTACGAACGTTCTGAAGTCGAACGGCGGCGAATCCTAAATTGATCGCCAATTCCAAAGCTCCTTGAGAACGGTCGTCGAGTTTAAATGCCTCTTTGTTTTCGTCGAATCCCTTCTTCATATAATACCCGTTTAACAAAACCAAGGTGCCGAGAGGAATGTAAAGCCCCACGAAAACCCTGGAATTGTTCGGTCCGGAATAATTCTCATAGTTGGATTCAACCGCAATTCTATAAAAACTAAAGAGGACGGTGGTAAAGTATCCTTTGATCTTCGCCGCGTCCGGATCGGCCAACTTTGCGGCCTCGAGTTTTGTTTGCGGAATGTTACTCTGAAGGTTGCTCTGATATCTTTCCAATTCGTAAAAACTATCAAAATACATCGGTATATAAGTCGCGCTCATATTTCTGTATTCCGGTTTTACCTGAAGATAAATATCCCTTCCGCCTAAACGAAGAATCGCACCGTAGTGTGTACCTTTTGCGTTATCGATCTGTTTGATCTTGTTTACGTCGTAGTATGGAGTCAGCTCCACGTATTTCGAACTGAGAAGTTTATATTCTAAATCGAAACCGGATATCGTCAGTTTTTCCGTAGAACGTACGAGCGGGTTGTTGTTATCGTCCACTTTCAATCTTCCGGTCGTATCAAACTTGAGTTCGAGGGGAGCCTTGTTGTCAAATGCGGTGGTATAACCGATCGCAAAACGATTGCTGAAATTATCTTGGTTGAAAAATTCTTTTAGATTCTGCGGCTTTTCCTGTTTCTTTTCCGCGGGAATCATCTCTTCTTTCTTTTCCTTCGTTTTTTGATCCTCGATCAAAGCGCGATAGGATTCTTTTTCTTCCGCTCCGACTTCTTCATAGACCTTTCTTCTTCCCGCCTCGTCGGCAACGTTTCCTTGTCCGACGGTAAGCATCGAAAGAAGTCTGGAACGTCCGGAGATGATATCGAACAATTTGAATCCGATCGCGATCGGTCGTACATAAACACGCGCAGAACTCACTTCTCTCGAATAAATCGAGTTCGTAAAAACCTGAACTCCCCCGTAATCGGAATTCATATCCGCCTGAAGACCCACGTTATACACATCCAAACGCTGGTTGTTCACGTATCGGTTCACGATCGTTCCGTGACCGATATAACCGTCGAACATCTTTCCTAAATATGCGGAATACGTAATTTCTCCGGGGGTGTATTTCCCGAACTGACCAAACCAGATATTGTTGATCACGCGCAGATAATCGCTTTTCTCATTGTAATCGAAGGATCTTAACTTTCCGATCTTAGAATTTTCCTGCTTCGGATCCACGTCATACATTAGAAAGTTCAAAGGAACCGTTAGAGACGCCCCGAAATCCCCGCCGAAGTTTAGATTCACCGTAGGAGCGACATAGAGATAATAGTCGTTTTGGTATTTGTTGACCCCGAGATCGTACGTAAACGGATCCGCCGGATGCATATACTGTCTTCCAGGCGGCATCCAAAGTTGTGCTTGAATTCCAGTCTGAATCGCAAAGAAGAGAAATAGAAATGTAATTAGATATTTCGAACGTTTGGTCATGTCGGATCTGGTTATTGCACCGAAAAGTCTTTTGAAACTCCCCTAAATCTCCCTACGGTAAGTTATACTCAATTATCGGAATCAGAATGCCAAATACTTCGGAATCCAACGATTTTCGAATCGAAAATATGCGATTTACGGGCATTAGGGGGAGAATAGAATCAGAAAACTCAGGAATTGCAATGGAAATTTTTTACAAATCAGTCCGCGTAAACAGATTTTTATTTCAATATAGCGGAATTTTGTTTGACTTTTCAAACTTAATTCTCAAAATACGAAAAAAGGAGAACTAGACCGAATGCCTAGAAATTATAAACCCGAGACAATCGCACTTCACGGAGGCCAATCTCCGGACCCAACGACCACTTCCAGAGCGGTTCCGATCTATCAAACCACGTCCTATGTTTTTAAGGATACCGATCACGCCGCTCGACTATTCGGTCTCCAAGAATTCGGAAATATCTATACAAGATTGATGAACCCGACCACCGACGTTCTCGAACAAAGAGTCGCCGCGTTGGAAGGTGGGGTTGCGGCACTTGCAACCGCTTCCGGTCAAGCCGCGGAAACACTCGCTCTTTTAAACATCGTAGAAGCGGGCCAAGAGATCGTTGCATCCGCTTCTCTTTACGGTGGAACTTACAACCTGCTTCACTATACGTTTCCAAAGTTGGGAATCAAGGTTCATTTCGTAGATCCTTCCAATCCCGAGAATTTCCGCAAGGCAGTGAACGATAAAACCAGAGCCTTCTACGCGGAAACATTAGGAAATCCTAAATTAGATACTCTGGATCTCGAAGCCATCTCCAAGGTCGCTCACGAATCCGGAGTTCCTTTTATCGTGGATAACACGCTTCCTTCTCCCTATCTGATCAACCCGATCGAACACGGGGCGGATATCGTGGTCCATTCTTTGACGAAATTCTTAGGCGGACACGGAACTTCCATCGGAGGAATCATCATCGATTCCGGTAAGTTCAACTGGGGCAACGGTAAGTTTAAGAATTTTACCGAGCCGGATCCGAGTTATCACGGTCTGAAATTCTGGGACGTATTCGGAAAGTTCGAGCCGTTCGGCGGAGTCAACATAGCCTATATCATCAAAGCGAGAGTTCAAGGTTTGAGAGATACGGGAGCCGCGCTTTCTCCTTTCAACGCTTGGCAGATCCTTCAAGGGGTGGAAACTCTTCCATTGAGAATCCGCAAACATTCCGAAAACGCCCTCGCAGTAGCGGAATATCTGAGCAAACATCCGAAAGTATCCTGGGTCAACTACCCCGGTTTGAAAACGGATAAGAACTACGCGCTTGCGAAGAAATATCATAAGAGAGATCTCTACGGAGCGATCTTAGGTTTCGGAGTCAAAGGCGGGGTTGCGGAAGCGAAGAAGTTCATCGACGGACTCGAGTTATTCTCTCTTTTGGCAAACGTCGGAGACGCAAAATCATTGGCGATTCATCCGGCATCGACGACCCACCAACAGTTGACCCCGGAAGAACAAGCGTCTGCGGGTGTGACTCCGGACTTCGTTCGTCTTTCGGTCGGTCTGGAAAATATCGAAGATATTCTCTTCGATCTGGAAGAAGCTCTGAAGAAAGTTTGATCCGTAAGTCGATCTGACTTTTTTGGTAATTTAAAGAGCCACTTTTCTTTTCATCTCCCGTCCAAGAAAGTAACTGAAAAGTTACACGGTGGAAAGGAAAGTGGCAACCAAAACTTATGAATGAATCTGGATCGATCGGAATCATCGAAACCAAATTTGCCGAGTTCAAAGAACTTCCTTTGGACAACGGATCCGTCTTATCTCCGGTTGTCCTAGCCTACGAAACCTACGGAACTCTATCTCCTTCCAAGAACAACGCCATTCTCGTGTGCCACGCTCTATCGGGTGACGCGCACGCCGCAGGTTATAACTCGGAATCGGATAAAAAACCCGGTTGGTGGGACGACTACATCGGTCCGGGAAAATCCTTCGACACGAATCAATACTTTATCATCAGTTCCAACGTAATCGGAGGCTGTAAGGGTTCTTCCGGTCCTCTTTCCGCACATCCCGAAACCGGAACTCCTTACGGTTCTCGATTCCCTTTCGTTTCCATCCAAGATATGGTGAGAGCCCAAAAACTTTTAGTGGAATCCTTAGGAATCGAAAAACTCTTCTGCGTTGCGGGCGGTTCTATGGGGGGAATGCAAGCTCTGGAATGGAGCATCGCTTATCCGGATTCATTGTCGAATTGTATCATCATGGCTTCCACCGCCGAACATTCCGCGATGCAAATTGCGTTCAACGAAGTCGGAAGACAGGCGATTCTTTCCGATCCGAATTGGAACAACGGTCTTTACGATGAAAATTCTCCCCGCAAGGGTTTAGCTTTGGCGAGAATGGTCGGCCATATCACGTATCTTTCCGACGACAAGATGAGAGAGAAATTCGGCAGGAACCCTCCTCGCGGAAACATTCTTACGACGGACTTTGCCGTCGGGAGTTATCTGATCTACCAAGGCGAAAGTTTTGTGGATCGCTTTGATGCGAACTCATACATCTATGTGACCAAGGCGCTCGATCATTATAGCCTAGGCAAGGGCAAGGAATTGACGGCGGCGCTTTCCAACGCGACTTGCAGATTTTTAGTCGTATCTTATAGTTCGGATTGGTTGTATCCGCCTGCTCAATCGAGAGAGATCGTAAAGTCTTTGGAAGCCGCAGACAAACGAGTGTTTTATTTGGAACTTCAATCCGTAGAAGGTCACGATTCCTTTTTGCTGAAGAATCCGAAACAGATCGAAATCCTAAAAGGGTTTTTGGAAAACCCGAACTAAACCGAACAGAGAACCCAACCGAGAATTGAACGAACGTTATGACCCCTCTTGAAAAAAAGACATCCATCGATCTTGCTCTGAAAGAAAGACCTGACTTCGCATACATTCTCAATTTGATTCCTTCGGGTTCGAGGGTTTTGGATTTGGGATGTGGAAACGGAACGTTACTCTATCTTTTAAAAGAGAAAGGGATTCGCGGTCAGGGAATCGAAAAAGACGAGGATTGTATCGTGGAATGTATTCAACGCGGAGTTTACGTTCATCACGGAGACATCGACGAGGGTTTGGAGCACCATCAAGACAAACGGTTTGATTTCGTCATTCTAAACCAGACGATCCAGGAAACGAGAAATCCCGGCGAAATTTTAAAAGAATCCTTACGAATCGGCAAGAAGGTCATCGTTGCGTTTCCGAATTTCGGCCATTGGAACGTTCGTTGGACAATCTTGACGACCGGAAAAACGCCCGTTACGGATCTACTTCCGTATCGTTGGTTCAACACTCCGAACCTTCACTTTCTTTCGGTGCTCGATTTCGTCGAATTTTGCGAGATCCAAAAATTCAAGATCGAAGACAAGGCGTATTTCAGAGACAAGTCCAGGGTGAGAATTTTTCCAAACTTTTTCTCCAAGCTTGCGCTTTTTGTGATATCTTAAAAATTAATTATAATACTTGAATATAATATTATTCTATTATTTTTATATTCTAATATTATAATTATTCAAAATATATGCCATAAAACAAAAATCCAAGGCAACAAAAACCGCAAACCCAAAAAATCATAGACCGAGCCCAAGCCCATTTCAGTGAAGTGAACTTTTAAGCCCAATCTCGATCAGATCGGCAAACACTTCTTCCATGGAAATTCCGGCCGCCTTTGCCTGCTGTGGAATCAAACTCGTCTCCGTCATTCCGGGCAACGTGTTTGTTTCCAAAATATGTGGCTCGCCGTTTACGATGATAAAATCGGTTCTGGAATAACCCCTACAACCCAACGATTCGTGCGCCGAGATCGCGAGTTCCTGAACTTTTTTCATCTCCGCTTCCGAAATTCTCGCGGGAGTGATTTCGCTGGAGCCGCCTTGTTTGTATTTGGATTCGAAGTCGAAAAATTCTCCACCGGGAACGATCTCGGTTGCGGGTAACGCGATTCTTTGGAACAATCCGTTTCTATAACGCTCCAAAACTCCGCAGGAAACCTCGACGCCCGCGAGAAAGGATTGGCTCATAATCTTGGAATCGGTTTCGAACATCAGCACGAGTTGTTCTGCGAGTTGTTCCTTGTTTGAAATCTTATGCGTGGAAACGCTGGAACCGCCTTCCACAGGTTTTAAAAATTGCGGAAATCCCAAACCGATCAGTTTCTTCACCGCGGCCTCGGGAGAATTCGTAAATTCCAACTTGCTGATCTCGAAGAACGGAGCCACCTTTTGACCGGATTGTAAAAAAATCTGATTGGCCCTGGTTTTGTCCATAGCGATCGCCGATGCCGTAACACCGGAGCCCGTGTATGGAATTCCAAGAACTCCCAAAAAACCTTGGACCGTTCCGTCTTCTCCCTTGCCTCCGTGAAGACCGAGAAATACGATGTCCGCGTCGAGATGTGTGACGGAATCGGTTTTGGAAACACCGTTCATTTTTTGAAATTCTTCCCGAAACAAATCCGGAGAATTCACTGACTCAAACGGTATCAACATCCGATATTCTAAAGGAACCACCCAGCCTCCATCCTTGGTCAAGAGAATGGGTTTGACCGAATGCCCCATCGCATGCAAAGTCTTACAAATAAAACATCCGGTTCGAATCGAGATACTGTGTTCCGTAGAACTGCCACCAAAAAAGACTGCGATCTTAGCCAAAAGAAATTCTCCAAAAAGAATGGGTTCGGTATAAACTTCGGTTTGAAGTTTAGAATCTTTTGCATCGTAATTCTACTCTTCTCCTCTGAAAACATCTTTTCGGAATACCCTTCCAAACCCGTGGGAGAATTCAAATCGAAGTATGATCAATTCTGGGTTCTGTACCAGAAGGAAATCCGAGCCGGCGAATCCGAAGTAATCTTTCGTCCCTTCTACTCGAGTTATAGGGAAGAAAAATCCGCGTATCGATTTCAAACCGTTCTTTATCCGATCTACTACAGCGAAGAAACGAAATACTGGAAGGTTTGGACCTTTCTATTCTTCTTTACCGGAACCTCCACGCTTCACGAGGACGTGGGCGAGGATACGGACGTTCTAACTCCCTTGTTGTTTTGGGGTTGGGGTGACACGGCGCGTGAAAAATACTTCGGCTTTTTTCCGTTTGCCGGAAGACTGCGCAACAAAATCGGCTATTCGGAACTGAACTTCGTTTTGTTTCCGCTTTATACAAATTGGAAATACAAGGACTACGACGCAACCGCGGTCTTATGGCCTATCTTCTTAACCGCGTCTTCCGAAACCAGGGAAGAATTCAGGTTGTTCCCTTTGTATTCTAAGAAGGTTCATCGGGGAAAATACGAACGTTATTCTATCCTTTGGCCCATCTTTCAATGGGGAAAAATCTTTCAGGACAAACGAGAACCGGTTCGTTACAAAATATTCTTCCCATTTTTCGGGTTTAAGGATTCGGAAACGGGCAACATGAAGGCAAGAGGATTTTTGATCATTCCACTTCTCGGATCGTTTATCGGTTATGGATACGACAAACGAACCGGGGAGAAGGATTTCAACGCGTTGTTCTTTTTGTTTCAATACGGGGTCAATCAGGATGAGGATTACGGAAAGCTGATATTCTTTCCATTTTACGGTCATTACAGATTCGCATCCAAACAAACCACGTTCGTAACGCCGTTCTACTTTCATTTACAGACGGATACGTTTCATATCAAGTCGGACGATACGTTTCTCATTCCGTTTTACTTTAACTCGAAACGAAAATACGTTCAATGGGACCGAGAAGAAAGTTATCTGAAACTCTGGCCCCTCTTCAAATATCAAAAGGACCGGGAAGGAAATCTTGTCTGGAACGTTTTGTCACTGTTCCCGATCAAATCCGAAGTCGTGGATCGGATCTGGGATCCTCTTTGGTCCATCGTGGAATATCAAAAACTTTCCAACGGAGAAAAAAGGGTTTCGGTTTTGATGCGGGCTTATACGCAGAGATGGACCGAAACCGAGTTTCACGCGAGTATTCCTTTCGTATTGGAACTTTCTCTGACTCCCGAAAAAACTTCCTGGAAATTCCTTTACGGTCTCATCGGCTATGAAAGAATCGAATCGAACCGGAATCTTCAACTTCTCTGGTTTATCAAAATATGACCGAACCTATCAAAGAAAAACTCACAGAATTTTTTTACGCAAGCGGTTTTACGATCCTTTTGGTATATGAGAGTATTCTAAACCTTCCTTATAGTTTTTTTAAAAGAAAGGAAATTCTGGATCAGATGTACATCACCGGAGTCGGAAGTATCTCCGTGGTTTCCATCGTCGCGGTTTTTACCGGAATGATCATGTCGCTTAACACCGGACTCGGTTTAAAGGATTTCGGCGCGGAAGGACAGATCGGTCTTTTGATGACGATCACTCTCACAAGAGAAATGTCTCCGTTTATGACAGCGCTCATTCTCGCGGCGTCGATCGGTTCGGCGATGGCCGCGGAAATCGGAACGATGAAGGTTTCGGAAGAAGTGGATGCGCTCGAAGTGATGTCCATCGATCCGGTGCGTTATTTGATCTTTCCTCGAATCTTGGGTTTTTCGGTTATGGTTCCCGTGTTGTGCGTGTATTCCACGATTCTCGGAATCTTGGGAGGAGCGATCGTGGGTTATTTCCAACTCGGGATCGACTACTTCACATACTTTCGGGACGTGTTCGATCGGATCGCTTCGATCCCGGGTCTGAAAGATTTATACGTTGGAATTCTAAAAGGATTTATCTTCGGCGTGATCGTGTCCGCGATCTCCTGTTCTCACGGTCTTAGGACCTCGGGTGGTGCGATCGGAGTCGGTCGCGCTACAAGAGAATCGGTCGTAACCTCGTTTTTGATGGTGATCTTTACGGGTTATATGATCACCGCCCTACTTTATAGAGATTGAATATGGAACCGTTTGCAATCGAACTCAAAAACGTTCACAAGTCTTTCGGCAAAAGAAAGATTCTCGCGGGAATGGATCTCCACGTAAAAAAGGGAGAAACTCTCGTGATTCTCGGACCGTCCGGAACCGGAAAATCCGTAACGCTCAAACATATCACCGGACTTTTAGAACCCGATGCGGGAGACTGTTATATCTTTGGAGAAAGTATTTCCAGAGTCAGTCCCAAAATCAAAAAGAAACTCAGGGCGAGAATGGGAGTTCTCTTTCAATCGGGGGCCTTGATCAACTGGCTTACCGTATTCGACAACGTTGCCTTACCTCTTCGTGAACACAAACTCGCGTCCGAAGAAAAGATCAAAGAGATCGTCATGCAAAAACTAAAACTCGTGGATATGGTGATCGCAAAGGATAACTTTCCGAACGATACCTCGGGTGGTATGAAAAAACGCGCGGGAATCGCGAGAGCGATTACGACTAATCCGGAGATCATTCTCTATGACGAACCCACTTCGGGTTTGGATCCGGTGATGTCCAACGTAATCAACGAACTCGTGTTAAAGATTCAAAAGGAAACCGGGGCCGCTCAGGTTGTGGTCACACACGATATGTCGAGCGCGTATATGATCGCGGATCGAATCAGCTTCGTCTATAAAGGAAAAATCGTGTTCACCGGAACCCCCGAAGAAATTCAGAAATCGGACAACGAACTGATTCAACAGTTCATTCACGGAAGAACGACCGGGCCGATGATCCTGGAAACCAAATAAAAGATCGCACATTGTATGAGGAGAATCTAATATGAGTTCTTTGCGTTACCTGCTCGTCGGAGTCATTTTCACCGCGGCCATCGCCGTTGTAGGATATTTTACGATCATCACCGAAGGTGGTCCCGTAAAAAAACGGGGAGAATTTATGAAGGTCACCTTTCGAAACGCGGAAGGGATCAAAGTGGGAAACAAGGTAACCGTGCAAGGAGTACCCTTCGGTTACGTTTCCGCGATTCGATTGATTCAAATCGACGAAAACGGAATTGAAATTCACGAAGGAGAAACCGGGATCGGAACCAGAGTGGAAATCACGATGCTTCTCCGTGAAAAAATCAGACTCTACGACAACTACGATATCATCATCAAAAACGAAAGTCTTTTGACCGGACGTGTGATTTCAATCGATCCGGGAACCACGGACCCGGAATCCGAAAAAACAAAAGCAAGATCCACACCCGTTACGATGATCGATTACAAGGCGGCGGGTGCGCTCAAAGGAAGGGTTCTTCAAGATCCTCTCGTGAGCTTATCGGAGTTGATCTCCGAAAACCGGGGAGATATACGGAAAACATTTTCTAACATCGCCGATATCACCACAAAGATCAACACCGGAGACGGAAGTTTGGGACGTCTGATCAACAACGACGACGTTCATAAAAACGTAAACACGGTTTTGACGGACGCGCAGATCGTCCTCCGAGAACTCAGAGAAGGTCTGGAGGACACAAGGGAACAAACCCCGGTCACAAGCTTTATCCGTGCGGCTTTGAGTGCTTTCTAATATCATAATTTATTTTATTTCTATATTCTAATGAAACAATATACCATCTCCATCGTCGGAACCGGAATCATGGGACGCGGGATCGCGGATAACCTGGCCAAAGCGGGACACAACCTCAGACTCTACGCGCGCGATCTTTCCAAAATCGACGATCTCAAAAACGAAAAAACTTCGCTCTTCCATTCTCCCGTGGAAGCGGTAAAAGAAAGCGATCTGGTCGTTCTTTGTCTTACCGAAGACGACGTGGTCGAAAAAGAAACGATCTCCTCCGGACTTTTGGACGTAAAACCTCCGATCCTCATAGACTGTGGAACGACGTCGTTGCCCTTGACCTTAAAACTCGCAAAAGAATGTAAAGACCGGAAGATTCGATTTTATGATTCGCCGATGACGGGTTCTAAAAACGCGGCGAGAGACGGACAAATTCTTTTTATGGTGGGAGCGAACGAAGAAGACGTTTCGGACATTCGATTTTTCTTCGAGGCCTGTGGAAAGAACACGGAATACTGCGGCGGCCTAGGCGGCGGACAAAAAGCAAAACTCGCTCTCAACATGATCCAAGCGGGAATCTTTCAGGTTTATATGGAAGGTTTTGAACTCGCAAAAAATTCCGGAATTGAACCGGAAACTTTAAAGAACATTCTTCTGCAATCGGCGGCAAAATCCGGGATTGCAGAGTTCAAGTTTCCGTTTGTGTTTAACGGAAACTATGAAACTCATTTCTCCTTGAAGAACATGAGAAAGGACGTTTACCATGCGATGGAACTCGCAAAGGAAAATCAAACAAACCTCTCTCTTTGTAAAAATCTTCCACCGATCTACGATTCCGGCATGAAAGCCGGTTTCGGTGAGAACGATTTTTGCAGTTTGAACGAGGTTACAGCGAAGATCCGTCCTCCCAAATCAAAGAATCCGTAAGCGCCTTTCCGTCTCCGTCCACCTTAAGACGGATATGAACCTTTTCGTCCCGAAGACGTTTTTCATAGTCGAGGGCCTTGGTTTCGTTTACGTAAAAACGTTCATTGTCGATTCTAAATCTTCCGTATTGACAGTTTCCGCGCAGATATAACTTGCAAACTTTACGATCTTGTAATGTTTCTGCGTTGCAATTCTCCACAAAGGTTCCGTCCCCTTCTTCGATTCTTCCCGGATGAGAATAACAAACGCAGTGCGTTTGGTTCTTATCGAATTTGCGAAACGAATCCGAATCGTCCGTCGAAGCAGAAGTGCACAAAGAATACGTCTGATATTCGATGTTGTATCGAAGATAATGACCGGACAACAGATCGCGTGGATCGTATCCGTTTACGGGAAGAATCAATTCCTTCCCGGACTTCTTTACGAATTCCAGATATACGATTTCGGACGCAAAGAACGCGACCGGAATCAAAAGTGCGATCGGTAAAAGAATTTTGAGGATTTTCATTCTTGTTCTCCCAAAAAGGTTCTCACCCTTCCTTTAAATTTCAGATAACCGACCGTCGATGCGATGATCAGAATTCCGGAAACGATCAAACCGAATCCCGTATACGAAAGAGATCCGAACAAATCGAAGTAGAAATACAAAAAGCGAATTCCGATCACAGCGATGGAAAGATCGAAAATTCTTTTGTGCGATCGAAACGCGGAAGCGATTCCCAACCAAAACACGACGAACAACAACGCCGGAATCATGGAAACGATTCGGTTCCATACGTGTGCTGAGAACGTATCTTGCATCGAATGGAGAAAGAAGATCGGAAAGTATAAAAGAAACAACGCAACTAAACTGATCGCAAAGGATTTCTTTTGAGATTTGGAAAACGAATCCAGCTTGAACAAAAGAAAAATACCGGGAATCAATCCGGCCAAACGAATCCAAACGTTGCTCCAAGGATAATCCTTCAAGGCTTGTAACCAGGATTCCTTACCTCCGTCCAAGGAAGAATACCAAAGATCATACGATGGTCTAAAACCCCAAAAGGAACTTCCCGCGATCAAAAACAATACGGTCCACAGAAAGATCGAACCCTTACGGGATTCCAAAGAGAATTTCTCGACCGCGAGCCAGATCGTAAAAAATCCGATCGTACAAAAGAAGAAATAATTCTCCCAATACGTTTTGTCAAAACCGGAATTCTGATCCAAAATCCAACCGGTTAAAAAAATCTGAAAACCGATCAGCCAAAGGTGGAGTAACGTCTTGGAATCCGTGGCGAGAAGAAATAAAAAATTGAGAATACACCAAAGAGCGGCGGCTTCGTAGTATTCTCCCCCTCTATGATAGACCTGGGAAACAAGTCCGATCATTCCGAGGATCAACATAGAATTGAGCACGGTAAAGACGGTGAATAAGTTCGGATTCTCCCGTTTCCAAAAGGCAAGTCCCGATATGATCGTAAGCACGGAGAGACCGACGCCTAACTTTAGAAAATCGTGAAGTTCTTCCCAGTTCGCGGCGATGATCGCGATCACTCCGATCCCGATCACAAAGACGCCCAATACGATAAAAGAATAATATAGATAGGGAGTTTTACGGGTTTCTTCGAATTTTAAAATCGCATCCGATTGTTCGGATCGAATCAAACCCTCTTCCACCCATTTTTTGAGTTTTTGTTCCAAACGCATAGATGCAGAATTTTAGGAACAACCGACTTTAAGACAAGGAAATTTTTTTCGTTCGAACCGGGTTCGGTTACAACTGGATTCGGAGACAAAAACCCGGTGTTGGAAAGGAATTCGTATTAATTTTACGGCTCTTGTAAGCTCACTCGGAATCGCCGAAGGCTCTTCTCATCGCGGCTTGATACCGTTCCGTATAAAGATTTTCGGGAGTCGCTTTCGGATTTCCGATCGTCTGTAATCTTTTTTTGTTTTCGGAAATTCGATCCTCGTTCAACGGATGTGTGGATAAAAATTTAATCACACGTTTATCGGGGCCGGATCCGCCTTCTTCCTTTTCCTTTTTTTCAATCAGAACAAAAAAGGATTCGAGAGCGCCCGGATAGTATTTCGTGGATTTTAAATATTCAAAACTCATTGAATCCGCTTCGGCTTCCGCGGAACGGCTGTTCGCCAGAGTTAGAATTTCTCCGCCTACCCGGGAACCCAGGTTGATCAGATTGGCCGCGTCCGATCCCAAAAAGATCGTAAGTCCGATATAAATCGTAAAATAAATTCCCAAAGAACTGATGATCTGTTTTACGGAATGTCTTTTTTCGGCGTGCGCGATTTCGTGAGCGAGAATGGCGGCTAACGTGGCCTCGTCCTGGATGAGTTTCAACAATCCCGTATAAACGAAGATATAACCGCCCGGAGTACAAACCGCGTTGATCGTATCGTCGTCGTCCAGAATGGAAATCTTATACGGAAAATCCTTTTTGTATTTGATCTGATCCGATTTGAGAATTCTGTCCGCGACCGACTTTACGTATTTTTCCAAAGCCGGATCTTTGAGGATGTGCATCCCTTCCTTTCCGTCTTTTGCGTTTTCCAAAAAGGATTTGCCGATCTGAAGATCCAATTCGATCGGAACCGCAGAGTCGATGATCGCACCACAACCCCAAAAGTAGACAACGGAGAAAAGAAGAAACAACTTCGGAAGAATCTTTTTCATAGGAAACATTCTTCTCAAGGGACGAGTTAGAATCAAAGCAGAATTTTTAAGTGGAAACAAGAACGGAAAATTGAAAAACTACTCCGCGCTGAGAACGGTTTCGTAACCGCCGTACGCGCGGATATTGATGACGCCGTTTTGAAAAAGAAGATATTGACCTTTGATTCCGGTAAGAATGTCTTCGATCACTGGATTTTTATCGGGAGCCAAGGATTGAATCTTTTGCGGATAACTCTGCACGGGATAACGAAGAATCGTGGGAGTTTCTTGAGAAGAAACCTTGTAGTCCAGATCGAAATCCAGTTCTTCGATTCGTTTTATGAATTCTTTTTTTCGTTCGGAAAGATCGATCGGTTCCGGATCTCCCGCGACCATCTTCTGCCAAGTCGTTCTGTCCGATAACACTTTCGAAAGTTCTTTTTCGATAATACCCGCGTCCCTTCTCGATGTGACTTCGACGAGAGGAATTCCCTGAACCGCACCTTGATCCACCCAACGATTGGAAACCGGATTCTCTTTTGTGATTCCGACTTTGATCGCCGAGCTATTGGCAAGATACACCGTATGCGGAATGAAACAATGGGATTCTCCCCAATCGGGTTCGCGACAGGTTCCCAAATGAAAATGACAAGTATCGGGTCTTAAAATACAAAGATCGTTTTCCGCAAGTGTTTGAAAACAGGTAAAACAATTCCCTTGATTGAAACTTTTTTTTGTGATCCTTCCGCAGGAAACACAACGGATCTTTCCGGTGAATTCGAGTTTCACCTTCTTACCCAAGTAGTTTAGAATAGTAGAATTTTCTTGAATATGCGCCTCTTGTTTTTCTGACGAATCCGAATCGTAGGTCGCGGTTACCCAGATATAGGAAACCGGATCGATCCCTTGATGATCCATCATTCTTAAAAAACCGGAGGCGATCGGTTTCATGGGAATAAAATTTCTCTTCCCGATAAGGGTCTCAAGATAGGATCCACTTTCACTTCCAAGATCGCGTTCAGTTTCGAACCGGACCAATCAAAGATCAGAATTCGATCCTGAAATTCGTAATGACTGAGTTGTCCGTTGTTTAAGTAGAACGCTCTCAGAGATTCTCCCGGACTCTCCTCCGAACCGATCTGCGCCACGTTTTTTCCGGAGATCGTAGAGCCTGAGTACAATTGAATATTCTTATATTCTTTTACAGGAGCTGGATTCGGGTTCAAACCTCGTGTAGACGACGGAGAATTTGCGGAGGCAGTCGTCGTGTTCGATGCGGATAAACTCGAAGGCGTCGAAACAACTTCCGAAGTAGAAGCGGAAGTTTGTGCGGAAGAACTTTGTTGTTTCAATAACCCGCAGAAAAAAGGTCCCGGAAGTTCCGGAAGCGAAATCGAACAGGGAGAATTCTCCCAAACCTGCTCCTGGCTTGCGGGATATTCCCTTCTCAAACTCTGAGCGACCTTCGCGTACGTGTAATATTTAAGACGTCCGATCAATTCTCTTAGAGAATATTCCTTCCAAGCCGGTTCCTCAGCAGAAACCGAAACATTCAAAGAAAGGAATAGAATCAAAAACGCAAACGTTTGGAACGAGTTTGAAACTTCTTTCTTCATCTTAGTAGAGATAATATTTCTTAATCTTTTCATTGTATTCTTTCTCGGCAGAATTTAAAAATTCGGAATACTGATCGTAATTTTTTCCGGAATCGATCGCTTTTCGAAAGGATTCTGTTCCCCAAAGAAAGTCGATGTTGTGAGTTCCGTCCGGATACGACCTCCATTTGAATTCCTTATAATTCGCTTTCAAGCCCGTAATCAATTTGAACGCCATTTTGAGAGGATCGTATTTTCGATTTACGACGGTTAGGCGAAGTCCCCTGCAAATTTCGTTTTTATACGGACCGAACACGGGCTTAAAAAACACGGTTTGATAGTAATAATCTCCGCCCGAATTCTGATTCAATTCTTCCGCTAACTTTTCGGGTTCGTTCATCCAAGGCGCTCCGAAGTAAACAAAAGGAGCGGTTGTTCCTCTTCCCACGGAAACGTTCACACCTTCCAATAAAACAAGACCCAAGTAATTGATCGCGGCGTCCACGGTCGGTAAGTTCGGAGAAGGAGTTGTCCAAGGAATTCCTTCCTTATCCCAGTCGAAGGAACGTTTTGCGTTCTTCGGAGATATGATATCCAACTGAACTTTTTTATCCAAATATTCCGAGTTGTAAAAGACCGCAGATTCTCCCAAGGTCAATCCTCCGAAAAAGAGAGAAGGAAATTCTCCCGCAAAGTTTAAGAATCGTTTGTCGATCATCTCTCCTCTTCCCTTTAGATAAAGAGCCGGGTTTACGTGATCGAGTACGATGAGCTTCGTGCTCGCCGGATCGGGGATTCCATCCATGATTCTTTTTAAAACTGTGAGATAAGTATAACATCTCATCCCCATATCCTGCACGTCGAAAAGGATCGCATCCGCTCCTTTTAGGATCGCCGGAAGTTCAGCGTTCTTTACGCGATATATATGATAGATGGGAAGATTGAAAAACTCGTCCACGGTCACGGGAGATTTGCTGAAGTCTTCCTCCAAACCGAGAAAGCCGTGTTCGAGTCCGATCAGATGTTTGATTTTAACGTCGTGTTTTTTAAATTCTCGAACGATTCGTTCGGGGCTTCTGCCAATTCCGGAAGGGTTCGTGATGAGAATCACATTCTTACCCGCAAGTCCGGGAAGAACGTTCGAATAAAATTCGATTTCGGAGGGAATTAGTTTAGAATCCGCAATATGTTTGCGAAAGCTTTTTTCCGCGCAGGCAACCGAAGGGAAGAACAGAAAAAAAATGACTAAAAGGAAGAATTTTTTCTTTATTTTTGTGTAGAGCATCCGAGAATTCCTATTTTGTTTAAGAAAATCCCTCAAACCTATTCTTCAAGGAGAAAAACGACAAAATGAATCGTTTCCCTACCACCAGGCTCATCGCGGCCCTAGCAGTTATTTCCTTCGCAATCAGTTGCGGTTCTTCCGGTTCCACTCGTGGTAAGAAGAAAGAGATGTATGAGAAAGAAGGTAACAAAGTTACCGTAATCGGTGAAGCGCCTATTTATAACGGCGACAAACAGATCGCAAAACAAAGAGCCTTGAAGGACGCAAAGATCAACGCGGTTCGTAAAGTGATCGGCGAAGAAATCAGCAACAAAAGCAAGGCTTCCGATGGAGAAAGTTTAGGCTCCAGTCTTCTTTCCAAAACGGACGCATTCGTTAAAAGTTACGATATCATCGACGAAGCGGAAGGAAAAATCGACACTCAACCTATGTTGAAACTTACCGTTCGTTGTGAAGTGGAAGAATCTAAAATCTCCACTGCGGTTGACAATCTTCTCGCAGACGTAGGCAATCCTAGAGTTGCGGTTCTTGTTCTTGGTAAAGTGGCTGGAGCTCCAGTTGCGCCTGCAAGCGCGAACAATTTCGGAGAAGCCGAAATCATCAAAGCTCTGAAAAAGAACGGAAACAAGATCATAGATCCGGCCCTTACGGCAAAAAAAGTAAGCAAGAACCAAGTCGACGCTGATAAAGTGGAAGGTTCTCCTTTGATTAAGGTTCTCGCGGAAGCTCTTCAAGCCGAAGTTCTGGTTTTGGGAACGGTTGAAACCGAAGACCAACAACCTCTTGACTCCGTAAATGGAAAGGCTCTCGAAAGAACGATCTACAACACAGCGGCAACCGGGACTTACAAAGTTGTTCTTCTTTGGGGCGATGGAAAAATCGTGGATAGCGGAACGGCTGATGGACGCGGTGCCGACATCACTCAAAAAGTTTCCAGAGAAAAAGCGATCAGCGAATGGGCGGCTTCCGTTTCTAAAAAAGTAAACGCTCAACTCAAAGACGAATGGTTCAACCTCACTGAAAACAATCCGATCGTTCTGAAGTTTACCGGACTCAACGCAGACGAAGCGACTAAGTTCAAAGACGATCTTACCGAGTTTACTGCGGCTAAAGAAGTAAACGTAAGAACTTCCGATACAAACGGTTCCGAGTGGGAAGTGATCTATCCGGGTAAGGATGCTCTTTTCCAAGAAGAATTGGTTTATAAAAAAGACAGAGGATTCTCTTTCTTAGCTACTAAGTCTTTGGAAGTAAAGTCCGCTACTCGCGGAGTGGTTACGTTAGAATTCAAACCGCTCAAATAATTTTCAGTTTAGAATTTTAGAATGTAGTAAAATACCCGTGGTTTCAAAAACCTCGGGTATTTTTTTTGTCTTCGTAACCCGAGCGTATTTTTAAAAAGAAATATGCAAAGGCGAGAAATCGTAGAAAAATAAATCAGGAAGTGTTCTTTGCAGTTTTGTCGGAGGTACGACAGGATTAGAAGTGAGGATTTGCTTGACCATAGTATGATTTTCTGATATGGAAGTTTGCCTGGGATGGACCCACCACCCGCCCCACCTCCCAAACTAGGGTGGGGCGATCGTTTTCACGGAAGTATCGTCGGAACAACTCCTAAAACATCCAACAACAACTCTTATCAAAAAGAAATCTCCAATTCCCGGATTTGTTTTGGTGTACGATTTATAAATCGAACTCAAGAACGTTATCCGCAACCTATAACAAAGAACATTCAAATTCTAGAATATTCTTTTTTTGAATCGCCATGCCCGGCAAAATCGAGAATCTGCCTAACGATCCAAACTCAAGTTCGAAACACACATGAGAATTCTTAAGCTTGGATCGATTTACACTGACATGGAGATTGTTATGAAAAAAATTCTATCGATCGCTTTGAGCATAGCCGCACTTCTGGCTTTGATCTCAAACTGTTCTAAAAACGACAACTCGACTTCTGCTCGGATCGAACGCGGTAAAAAACTCGTTCTGATCGGCGGATGCAACGATTGCCACACACCGAAAACGATGACACCGCAAGGTCCGGTTCCCGACAATTCCAAACTTTTGGCCGGATATTTGGAAACCAATCGATTGCCCGATTACAAAAGTTTTCAAAATTCTCCCTGGCTTCTTTTTAACGGAGATCTTACCGCAGTTGTTGGTCCTTGGGGAGTCAGCTTTGCAAAAAATCTTACACCCGATAAAGAAACGGGACTCGGAGGTTGGAGCGAAGAGATGTTTGTTCAAACGGTTCGCACTCAAAAAAGAATGGGCGTTGGCAGACCGCTCCTTCCTCCTATGGGACCGATCTTCGCCGCCAACTTAAGCGTATTAAACGATGAAGAATTGAAGGATATCTTTGCGTATCTCAAATCCATCAAACCGGTTCGTAACCAAGTTCCAGAGCCGATCATGCACTAAGAAAAAATTTTCGAAATAAGAAACCGCAACGGTAGAATTCTTCCGCTGCGGTTTTTTAATTTCCTCCGTAATCTGCCCATCCGCAACGTTCATAGATTTCTGCGTTCTCAACTCAGTTTCAAACTTGATTCTATTATAAAACCGGAATATAAAATTTATAATACCTTTGGAATCAATTCTTTTGTTTCAAAAAGATGGAACATCGGGTTCTCCAATTTTAGAATGAAAATGAATTTTGAATTGCCAGTAGAAAACTTTCAAAATCAGTAAAACGAGTTTCTAATTTTTTCAAAACGAACCCGATACGATACGAACCCGAGCTAATATAAAGCGCAATCCATCTTGATTTTTTTAAAAGGAGAATTCCATGAACCGATTTCCACGAAAGCACGTTTTGCTCCCGATCACCATTCTCCTTTGTCTGTTTTTATTTTTAATCCATTGCAACGGAAATTACGATCGAGCCAAAAATTTTCAAAGGGAAGAATCCGAATCGATCCGCAAAAGCATCGTAGAAATATTAAATTTTTTGAAATACGATTCCTATCAGATTTTAGTAATACCA
>NZ_NPDS01000002.1:745000-812500 GCF_002811925.1 Leptospira barantonii | reverse complement strand
ATGCGAGTGAAGAACCTCCATTGGGTTGGTTGTATAAAAACGTATATGCGGAGGATGTCTGATGGCGATTCTCACGTATAGAGAAGCTCTGAACAGAGCGATGTGCGAAGAAATGGATAAAGATCCGAACATCTTTCTCATGGGAGAAGAAGTCGGTCACTACGACGGAGCCTATAAGGTTTCCCAAGGAATGCTCGCGAAGTACGGAGAAAAAAGAGTGATCGATACTCCGATCTCTGAAAACGGTTTTGCGGGCGTGGGTATCGGCGCGGCGATGGTAGGTCTTCGTCCGATCATCGAATTTATGACCTGGAACTTTTCACTCGTCGCGATCGATCAGATCATCAACTCGGCGGCAAAGATGAATTATATGAGCGCGGGTCAATTTCCGATTCCGATCGTGTTTCGAGGCGCGGGCGGCGCGGGCGGAAGATTGGCGGCTCAACATTCTCAGTCTTTTGAAAGTTGGTACGCGCACATTCCGGGTTTGAAAGTGATCGCTCCTTATACTCCGGCAGACGCTTGCGGTCTTTTGAAAACCGCGATCCGCGACAACAATCCCACGATCTTTATCGAAAGCGAAGTTTTATACGGTAGCAGAGGAGAAGTTCCCGATCAGGAATATTCGATTCCGTTCGGAAAGGCCGATATAAAACGAGAAGGTTCGGATATAACGATTGTTAGCTGGTCACGAGCTCTGATGTATGTTCTTCCCGCCGCAGAACGATTGGCCAAAGAAGGAATTTCCGTGGAAGTTTTGGATCTGCGTTCGATCCGTCCCTTGGACGAGGAAGCGATCTACGCTTCGATCCGCAAAACCAACCGAGCGTTGATCGTGGAAGAAGGTTGGGAAGTCGCGGGTTTCGGTTCTCAAATCGCATATTTGATTCAAAAAAATTCCTTCGACGATCTGGACGCGCCTGTGGAAAGAATCACGCAAGAAGACGTTCCGATGCCTTATGCCGCGAACTTGGAAAAGGCTTCGCTTCCGAGCGAAGAAAAGATCATCGCAAGAGTTCGACAGATGCTCGAATAACACGAACGAGGAATATTCAAAATGGCTAAAATAGCAGAAATGACCCAGCTCAGTCCCACGATGGCCGAAGGTAAGATCGTTCGTTGGTTGAAACAAAAGGGAGATTCGGTTTCTCCCGGAGAAATCATCGCCGAAGTGGAAACCGATAAGGCCGTGATGGAAATGGAAGCCTTTGAGACCGGAGTTCTTTTGGAAGTATTGGCTCCCGAAGGAACCATGCTTCCCGTGGGCGCGCCCGTCGCGATCATCGGAAAATCGGGAGAAGACATTTCCGCGTTAGTCGAAACCGCAAAGAAATCCATTCCCCCTAAAAAAGAAGGTTCCGGCTCCGCTCAAGCTACAACCTCATCACAAACCGGCGCATCAAACGTTTCGCCGAGTTCGGCACCGTCAACGTCGACGCCAACCTCGTCCTCCAAATCGGAAACGATCTCGACATCGTCACAATCATCTTCTTCACCCGCATCGAATGCTTCCAAAGAATCGAACCTCATCTCTTCACAAAGTTCCTCGGAACTCAAAAACGGAACGCGCGAAAAGGGAGAATTCTCCAGAGAACGAGCAAACGCAGGTGCTCCAATCAAAGCTTCGCCCTTGGCAAAAAATCTTGCGCTTCAAAAAGGAATGGATTTAGGCGAAGTAGTCGGCACCGGACCCGGAGGAAGAATCATCAAACGAGATATTCTTTCGTATCAGGAATCGGGCGGAGGCAAAAAAGGTTCTTTTGTTAAGCGACAAGACCGCAAACTCGAACTGACGGGAATGAGAAAGACGATCGCTTCCAGACTCGCACATTCCACTTCTACGATTCCTCATTTTTATCTTACGATGGAATTGGACGCGGGTCCGATCAGCGATCTCAGAAATTCAATCAACAAAGACTTGGGACTCGAAGGTCACGAAAAAGTCAGCGTGAACGATCTCATTCTCAAGGCTTGTGCAAGCTCGTTGTTTCTGGTTCCCGAAGTCAATTCTTCCTGGAGAGAAGATCATATTCTCGAATATGGAAGAGTGGATGTCGGAGTCGCCGTTTCGATCGAAGGTGGCCTTATTACTCCTTATGTTCGAAACGCGGATCAGAAATCCGTTCTCGAGATCAGCCGTGAAATAAAAGAACTTGCTTCCCGGGCAAGAGACAGAAAACTCAAACCGGGGGAATACACGGACGGAACCTTTACCGTCTCCAACCTCGGGATGTATGGAATCTCTTCCTTTACGGCCGTAATCAACGAACCGGAAGCCGCGATTCTTGCAGTGGGAGCTCTTGTTGAAAAACCGGTTTTGAAAGATGGCAACATCGTCGCCGGAAAAGTTTTGAACGTTACTCTTTCTTGCGATCACAGAGTCGTGGACGGAGCAACCGGAGCCAGATTTCTTTCCGTCTTCCGAGATTTTATGGAACATCCCCTTCGCCTACTTACAGGTTAAGGATTTTATTTTTGTGGAAAAAGAACCAGCGTCCGCCGCTCGAAAAGAAAAAATTAAAAAGTCCGCCCTTCTCCTTCTCTCCTTAAACAAGGAAGACGCCGCCAAGGTTTTATCGAAACTAGACGACTCAATGATCGAAGAGATCATTTTGGAAATGGCGCAGATCAAAACGATTTCCAAAAAAGAAAAAGAAGACGTTCTTCTTGAGTTTAAGAATTCGGTTCTACCCGGAGACGGCGAAATCAAAGGCGGACTCGACGCGGCCCGTGAAATTCTTCAACATTCTTTGGGAAGAGAAAAAGCGGAGAACATTCTCGGCAAACTTTCCCGCAAAGACATCGAAGATGACTTTTCTTTTTTAAGCGAGGCCGAACCAGGCGTTCTTGCGAGTTTATTGCAACATGAATCCCCTCAAACGGTCGCGGTCACACTTGCGTTTATGACTCCCAAAAAAGCCGCGGACATTCTAAAATTCTTTCCCGGAGAATTGCAGGCGAGCGTCGCTTATCGTTTGGCAAACACTACCAAAACACATCCGGACGCGATCAAAGAGATCGCAAGGGTTTTGAAAAAGAAATACGAACAAAGAGATCGTTCCGAATACAGCGAAGCGGGCGGCGCGGAAGCTCTGGCGAATATTCTCAATCACATGGATAAGTCGCAAGAGGAGAATATTCTCAAGGAACTCGAAGCGAATTCTCCGGAACTCGCAAAGCAGGTTAAAGAGAAGTTATACACCTTTGAAGACGTTTTAGGTTTGGATCAAAAGGAGATGAGAATTCTCATCAACCGTTTGAGCGACGACGAATGTTTGAGCATGGCTCTGCGCGGCTCCGGAGACGAACTCAGAAATCATTTCTTAAACGCAATGTCCAGAAACCGCGCGGCGGAAATTATGGACATGATGGACATTCGAGGAAAACTCACGTTACGCGAAATCAACGACGCAAGAAACGTGATTCTCAATTTAGTTCGGGAATTGGAAGAGGAAGGAACGATCTTCGTCAAAAAGGACGGAGAAGAATATATTTAAAAGAAAACTTTGGATCGTTCCGCTTCGATATCACGTTTGGATTCTTTTGAAAAAGAATCCCCCTTTCGTTTTCGATTTTATTTATTTCTGCTGACGCTCTTACAATTTTTCTACGTCGTTTTAGCCTCGGCGATTCTATTTTCCTTATACTTGTTGGGGATTAGTTTTCACGAATGGTGTTGCCAAGGTTCCACATTCCTCAATGAACTGATGAGCGAATTGTTCTTTTATGTTTTTAACTTACCGGCCTTTTTTGCGATCTGCTCCGTCTTCTATACAATTTGGATTTTTTTAAGTTCGTTTTGGATTCGACCGGAAGCGACCGATCACAATGTTTTGAAACGAATCCGAACGAAAGAATTGGATTCATTCCAGTTGGAAAGATTTCATTCTCTTTTGAAAAGAATCGAAATTGAAATGGGAGGACCTAAAGTCCATACGATCCAATGGAATGAAAGTCGCAATATTTCGTTTTTGCGTTCTTTTCGTTTTGGAATCTTCGGGCCTTCAAGAATTCATCTTTTGCTCGGCGTTCCGCTCTTACATCGTCTTACGCCGGAAGAATTCGAAACGATCCTTATGTTTGAATCCGCCCGCGGAATCGAAACTTATAAAAGTAGATTTGTGATCTGGTTGCAAAGGTGCCGTGCAATTTTTGAAAAGGACGATTTGAATCCGCCCGAAAGTCAATTTCGAAACTATCATCAGGTTTTGGCGAATGTTCAATCTCGGAATGCGGAGCAAATGGTCGCAAAGAGAATCGGCTCGGACAAAATCGAAAAAACGTTATCCGCTCTTGCATTTTTGAAAAAGCCAATTTCCGTATCCGGTGAAACGCCCGAGTTCGATCGTTCCTTTGTGGAGAACACGTTTCACCAGTATTTCTATCCGATGAGCGATTTTGTGTTAGTTGAAGATGATTTGAAAAGAGGATGAATTCCGGAGGAACTCAGCACGTTGCTCCAAACTCAATGTATCACTCCCTATGGGTCGTTCGACAAATCGCAACGCACGGGACTCGCCGCTACGCAATGTAACATCCATGTTTCATTCAGCTCCGCGGCGTCTTTCTCGTGGCTCGTCCATCCATGGACTCGCTTCGCGTTTTTCGCTTTTATGAAAGCGAAAAACACTCACACTCGAAAGCTTCGAGTCCAGAATTTTATTCAGTTGAAAGATTAGTTTGAGAAAAGACGAATTCCGGAGCTGACGGGACTCGAACCCGCGACATCCTGCGTGACAGGCAGGCACTCTAACCAGCTGAGCTACAGCTCCTTATTCCCTTGATACTTTTTCAAAGGAACTTCTCCGGTCAATCGATTTTGATTCAATCGGGTCGAAAAATTCTATTCCGGAAATCAATTCTTTCATTTACTGGAATACAGAATTCTCCGCATAAAAATATTGGAACACGTATCAGGATGATCGTTCAGGAAAAAAAACCTCAGGAACTTTTAGAAGACAGGATCTTCACCGTTTCCAATTTTCTCTCCGTGAGTAGAGTCTTTCTCTTACCTTTTTTCATCGCTTTCACAAAAACATATATCTCCTCTCCGGAAAAGACGGAGTTCCTACTGTATGCGATCCTAACTTGTCTTCTGGCTGTGCTCACCGATTATCTTGACGGATTTCTGGCGAGACTTCTCCACCAAGAATCCGTTCTCGGCAGATATTTGGATCCGGTCTGCGATAAGATCGTAACGGTCGGTGGACTTTCCGTCATCGTTCATTACTTCCGTTTTCCGCTTTGGATTCTAATCGCTTATATCATCCGAGAAATTTTAGGCGTGTGGCTGGGAAGTTTTCTCTATCTCAAACGCGGGATTCAAGGAAAACCGAATTGGTGGGGAAAATTCGGCGTAGGTCTCGTGGCGATCGCTGTGCTTTGGTATATGTGTATTCCTTTGATCCAGTTTAGAATTCCCGGTGAAAGTTTTCTCAAACATCCCGAAGTTTCCGGTTACGTTTTGGTTGTGATTCTTTTGGCGGGAATGTTCGCTTATTCGAAACGTTATTGGAATATAGTATTTCATCCCGAACGCATTCAAATCGACCCGCAAGATAAAAAGACACGTAAGAAATACGAGCTGGTCTAAACTAAGTTCCTTGACTCTCAAGGCGACTCTCACATCCTGTCCATTGCAACCCGCTCGGGTGGTGGAATTGGTAGACACGCAAGCTTGAGGTGCTTGTGCCGTTTAGGTGTAGGGGTTCGAGTCCCCTCTCGAGCAAGACTCTCTTCTTTTTTTTAAATCCAACAATCAATCACAGTAAAATCGGACTCGAAGCGAGCTTTGGTAAATCGATTTGAGCTTCCGTAAGAAGCGAAAAGCGATTCCGAGCCACACGAAGTGGCGAGGCCAAAGCGAGACGCCGTGGAGCTAAATTCGTCAGGATGGCGAATTGCGTAACGGCGAGTCCCTCTCGAGCAAGACTCTCTTCTTTTTTAACACAATCTTACATCAACGACGATGAAACGTGGACTCGAGGTTCTGTCGTAGCTCCGACACCGACGTCTTAAATTCTCCTTGAAAAAAAGTCATTTCCGTGATAAGGACAATTCTCGGGACTTTGGCTCCACCACCCACCCCTCCACCCAAACCCGGGTGGGGCGCAAAAATTTCACAACGAAATCGTCGGAACAACTACATCTCTCCTCACCCCCTTTTCTTGTTTGGAAAAATTCTATCTTCGCAAAAGCCTCCTCAAAAAAATGAGAAAAGCGACATCCCCAAGGGAACATTCAATTCAATGCTCTACAAGATCACAATCCTTCAGTTTACAAAAATGCTTCACAACCTCAAACTCCTTTTGGACAAAGGAGCATCCTTCTCGGAATCTAAAAAATTCGATGTGGAAGTTCTGCTCCATTCAAGATTAGCGCCCGATCAGTTTCATCTTATCAAACAGGTTCAGGTCGCTTGCGATACTGCAAAGTTATGCGTGTCTCGTCTTACCCAAAAGGAAGCTCCAAAAAACGAGGACCACGAAAAAACTCTTCCCGAATTACAAACAAGAATCGATTCCACGTTAGCCTATCTTTCTTCCTTCGTCGAAAAGGACTTCGATTCGGCTCAGGATATAAAAATTTTCCATCCACGTTGGGAAGGAAAGTATCTCACGGGCGAAGAATTCGCGATCCAACACGCGATTCCAAACTTTTACTTTCATATCACGACTGCGTATTCGATTCTCCGTCACAACGGAGTGGATCTAGGAAAGAAAAACTATTTAGGCGATATGCCTCTCAAAAGCGAATCGTGATTTTTATGAAAACGCTCCTAAGCTTAAGGCCGAAACGTTCTTACCGATCGACGATCCTTTTGTCGATCGCCCTTGTATTCTTTCTTATCTTAGAAAACTGTAATTCTTCCTCGGGAGAAAAACAAACCTCCGTCGTTTCCAAACCGAATCCGAACGGAATTCCCGTTTTGATCTATCACGAGATCGTAACCGATTCCCCAAAAGAATACGGAGAAACCGTCATTTCTCTGGAACGATTCGAAGAACAGATGAAATATCTTTTTTCCAAAGGGTATCACCCGATTACGATGAAAGACCTTCTTCTTTATATCCAAAAGGGAAAGGTTTTACCGGATAAAGCGGTCGTATTGAACTTCGACGACGGTTGGAAAAACGTTTTGAGTGCGGTGCCGATTCTCAATCGATATTCTTTCCCCGCCTCCTTTTGGATCATCGCAGGTCCGAAAGGAATCGGAAAGGGAGAATATATGGAATGGTCCGACATCCTCGAACTTTCCAAAAACCCGAGATTTGAAATCGGTTCCCATACATACAGTCATCCTTGGAATCCCAAAGACAACTTGGTGACTTGGGTCGACAATAAGACCCAAGGAAAGGGCAGAAAAGAAGCTCTTTTCGAGTTAAAAGAATCCAAACGAATTCTTGAATCCAAGTTAGGAATACAAATCGATTACTTGGCCTGGCCTTGCGGTTGGTACAATGAAAAACTTGTAAAGTTAGCGAAAGAATCCGGTTACAAAGCGTTAGTTACGACCGAGGACGGGTCCAATCTTCCGGGACAAGACCCTTATAGAATCAAACGGGTCTTTATAGACGGCAAATGCGATTTAGCATCCTTTATTGAACAATTGGAGAATCCAAGATACATCGTTTGCCAGAAATCTCAAAAACCAACGTTGGGAAACTCCCCTTATTCTAATTAGAATTCTCTAAATTTAGGACCCAAAATAAATTTTTCCTTCCCGGACAATTATTATGATTCCACCGGGAATGCTTACTTTTCTTATAGTAAGTTTAAGTAAATTTGAACGAGGGCCAATCAGTGTCCGCAACGGAATCTAAGTATTTGAAGAGTGACCGCTATTGCCGGGAAGAGATCTGGGTCACAAGAATCTTCCTTCTCTTAACGAGCATCGCCTTCCTTTTCGGAAGCCTCGAAATGCTGAGCACTTTTTGGGAGCAAATCCTCGATCACAGACCGTTCGCGGCCATCGGTCAGATCGCGTTCTTCGTCATCATCGCATTATTGACTTACGGCAACTTCGTTTATCAATTTACCCGTCTCGGATACTTCAAAAGACTTTTAAAACATTCTCCCCCGAACCGAGAAGAGCTGGAGTCGATCTATAAAAGCGACTGTCCTCCTCTCGCCATTCTGGTTCCGTCCTACAAGGAAGAATTGGACATCGTTCGAGAAACGCTTCTTTCTGCGGCTCTGCAAGACTATCCGAATCGAAGAGTCGTTTTACTCATCGACGATCCGCCTCAACCGAAAAGTTATATCGACTTCGAAGCTCTCCAAAAGATGAGAGAACTTCCGAATTCTCTTCAAAGAGAATTTAACGAAGCCGCCGGACCTTTGATTCAAGCCAAAAAGGAATTTCTTGAACGTAAGAATTCCCACAAATCAAAAACTTCCAAAGAAACGGAGAAACTGATCCAACTCTATAGGAAAGTTTCCGATTGGTTTCTGAACCGGGTTGAAGGTTACGACGATTCTTCGATTCGAAGAGAATTGCCGGACCACACCCGAGTTTTTATGAGAGATTCTTTTTTCAAAGAATGGAACGAACTTCATCTGCAAAGAATCAACGAACTCGAAATACTTCTTAACGAAGGCGGAGCCGATCCCGAAAGAATCGAAAAAGAATACGAACGACTTTCGTGTCTTTTTTCGGTTCAGTTTTCAACCTTTGAAAGAAAGAAATATCTAAACCTTTCTCATCTTCCCAACAAGGCGATGAACCTAAACAGTTACATCTATCTTTTGGGAAAAAGATGGGTGGAAAAGGAAGAATCCCATGGAATTCTTTTAGAGGAAGCAAAAGGGATTCGTTCTTCCTTTGAAATTCCGGCCGCGGATTTTCTGATCACGTTGGATGCGGACAGCGTTCTACTTCCCGATTATATTCTAAAGCTAGCGCACGTCATGTCCTCTCCGAATCATGAAAACGTTGCGGTTGCACAAACTCCTTACAGCGCCTTCCCGGGAGCGCCTAACGTATTGGAAAGAATGGCGGGAGCCACCACGGACATTCAGTATCAGATCCACCAAGGGTTCACACACTTCGGTGCGACCTTCTGGGTCGGCGCAAACGCGATGCTTCGTCACAAAGCTCTATTGGATATTTGCACCGTTTATCAAGAACGCGGTTACAAAATTCATAAATACATCCAAGACAACACGGTGATCGAAGACACCGAATCGAGCATCGATCTTTTGGACGTAAACTGGAATCTTTACAATTATCCGGAAAGACTCGCTTATAGCGCGACTCCTCCCGACTTCGGTTCGCTTCTGATTCAAAGAAGAAGATGGGCCAACGGAGGATTGATCATTCTTCCGAAACTTCTGCGTCACGTATTCCAATGGCCTTGGAAACTTTCAAAATTCGCGGAAGCTTTTTTTCGCGTTCATTATCTCGGATCGATCGCGGCGGTTAACATCGGCCTCGTGATTCTTATGGGAAGTCCTCTCGGAGAAGGAATGGAAACCTATTGGATCGCGGTTTCTTCTCTTCCGTATTTTATCTTATACGGAATGGATTTGATGAGAATGGGATACAAATGGTTTGATTTGATCCAAGTGTATTCTTTGAATCTGCTTTTGATCCCGGTGAACTTGGCCGGAGTTTTCATGTCGATCAACCAAGCGATCACCGGAAAACAAATTCCGTTTAGCAGAACTCCGAAAGTAATCGGAAGAACCGCTATGCCTTCTCTTTATGTGATCGCCGAATATTCCCTTTTGGCGCAGTTGATCTTCGGGTTTATCACGAATTATCTGCATAGAAACTGGGTGTATTCGATCTACAATCTGATGAACGCGTTGATGTTGGGTTATGCGATCGTTAAGTTTATCGGACTCAGATCTTGTTGGGAAGACATTCTGCTCTCCCTCAACAAACCTCCTGTCGAAATCGTGGAGACCGTGGCTCATCTCGTTGAACCGAGAGTTACGATCGATTTGGAAGGAGCGATGATTTATACGAGCGAAACCGGGGAAGAAGATCAGATCGCTTCCTAATTTCCTCTTGTAATTTGGTTCCTGGGAAAAACTCTCGTTCTATATGTCTGCAAATCCAGGACCGGTATCCGTACAGGAAGTTTTGTACAAAGCGCGGTTATTCTTTTCCGGATTTTTTCTCAGCCTGATCCTGATCTTAGGATTTATATTCTTAAGCCCTCTATTCTTGATCCAGGATCGCCCGTTTCCCAAAAGCGACGCTCTTGTCCTGGAAGCAAAGGAAACGATTCCCAGAGACATTCTCAAAAACGCCGCGGACGGTTTTAAAAAAGGTTACGCGGGAATTTTAATCGTTCTTTATTCTCCCGCGACCACAAACTCGAATCTTGGAATTCCCTTGGATCAAACCGCGGAGATTCAAAGTTCGCTTGTGGCCTTGGGCGTGGAAGAATCCAAAATTCTAATTTATAAACTCGAACCCTATCCCGCAGGCGCAAAGAATTTTTCAAAATCCCTTTTAAAGATCTGCTTGGACAGACAACTTAAGAATGTTCTAATACTTTCCAAAAGATTCGAATCCTCTCTCAATCAAAAACTCTACGAATCCGTATTGGGTCCGGCGGGATTGAAAGTGCACGTGGTCCCTTTGTCGGATAAGATCGGACTCGGAAACTGGTTCTTAAGCGAAGAAGGTTTCGAAATCGTATTCTTAAATTTGGCCAAAACGTTTTATCAAATACTCCCAGGAAAATAAAATCGGAATGTTAGACGCAAAAGAATCAAACGAGCTGATCCAGCAAAGAATTCAAAAAATCGAAGAATTAAAAAAACAGGGAATCAATCCGTACCCGGTTCGTTTTTTTCCGGATTCCAAGGCTAAGGACCTCGTCGAAAAGTTCGAAAAAAATCCTACGGGACCCGAAACCAAATTCAAGTTAGGCGGAAGACTCCATTCCAAAAGGGTTATGGGAAAAGCGAGTTTTGCGCATCTCAAGGACAGTACGGGAATCATTCAGTTATACGCAACCCGAGACGATTTGGGAGAATCCTCTTATTCCATCTTCAAGTCCTTGGACCTGGGCGATATCATCGGTTTGGAAGGTTATCTTTTCACGACTCAAAAGGGAGAAATCACGTTGCACGTCACTTCGGTGGAACTTCTTGCAAAGTGTATTCGCCCTCTTCCGGTCGTTAAGGAAAAGGACGGAGTGGTCTACGACGCGTTCGCGGACGTGGAACAAAGATATAGAATGCGTTACGTGGATCTCGTAGTAAACGATCACGTTCGTGAAACCTTCGTCACAAGAAGTAGAATCGTTTCCGAGATCAGAAGTTTTCTAACCAACGAAGGTTTTCTCGAAGTGGAAACTCCGATGATGCAACCGATCGCGGGTGGAGCCGCCGCCAGACCTTTCGTCACACATCACAACACTCTGGATATGCAGTTATTCTTAAGAATCGCTCCCGAACTCTATCTCAAACGATTGATCGTAGGCGGTATGGATCGTGTGTTCGAATTGAATCGCAACTTCAGAAACGAAGGGATTTCCACAAAACACAATCCGGAGTTTACGATGATGGAGGCTTATATGGCCTTCGGAGATATGAGTACGATGTTGGATCTGACCGAAAGACTCATCACTCATCTGGCTCAAAAGATTTGCGGAACCTTAAAGATCCAATATGGAAAGGATCTGATCGATCTTTCTCCACCATGGAGAAGGGTTACATACGTGGACATCATCAAAGAATACAGCGGAATCGATTTTAGTGAGATCGCTACCCTCGAAGAAGCGAAGAAAAAAGCGTCCGAACTGAAAGTGGACGTTTCCAAATGTCAGACCATCTGGAAAGTCGCGGACGAAGTTTTCTCCGACAAAGCTGAACCGAATCTGATCCAACCGGTCTTTATCACGGATTATCCGAAAGAACTTTCCCCTCTCGCAAAATCGAATCCGAACAAACCTGGTTATGTGGAACGATTCGAACCTTATGTTGCGGGAAGAGAAATCGGAAACGCGTTTACCGAGTTAAACGATCCTTTCGATCAAAAAGAAAGATTCGAAGATCAGGTAAAACAAAGAGAAGCCGGAGACGACGAAGCGTTTATGATGGACGAAGATTATATCCGTGCGCTCGAGTATGGAATGCCTCCGACGGGCGGACTTGGAATCGGAATCGATCGTCTCGTGATGCTTTTGACGAATTCTCACTCGATCCGAGACACCATTCTATTTCCATTGATGAGACCGGAATAAAAATTCAGCCTTGGTCTTTGGCCTTAAAGTTAGAGAGTTATAGCGTTTTAAACGTTTTTCGATAAGAATTTTGTTTCGCGCAACGTTCTGATAGGGTTTTATTTTACGAGTCGTTTTAGACAACGGCTTGTTCAAGGTCAAAGGCAACTAACTTTGAAGTCTTCTTTTTTTATGAGGAGTTTCGGATAGAAAACGAATCGCGAGAGAATCGACTAAAACATCGATTCGATTTCTAAGTGCGGAATTCGAAGTTTCAAAGCGGGTTTCAATACGCATCAAATCCTCTTTAACTTCCGATCTTAAACTAGAAATTTCACTTTTCAATTCTTGAAATTTCGTTTCCGTTTCTGATCTCATTTCTTGAAAGTCGGACTTCGTTTCCGTCTTGAACTCTTGGAATTCTGCTCTAAAGATTTGAAATTCAGTTTTAGTTTCTGATTTTAAGTTTTGAAACTCGGACTTTGTTTCTGCTTTAGATTCTTGGAATTCCGCTTTGAAGAGTTGAATTTCTTCCTTAAATTCGGAAGAAAGCTCTTTCCGAATTTTGTGAAGAAATCCGAAAAGAGAACCGAAACCGACCAGAGTCGTGACGATCAACGTAAGATAAGGCAAATCCATATCGAAAAGAATATCGCCTTTCAAAAAACGAACTCAATTCTTTTTTACATTCAAAAAAGAAAATATAATTTACGATTCTAACGACAAACAATCGAGGAGAAGAATTTGTTCCGTTTGGAGAAACGGAAGGAAGGCTCTCGCGATCCTAACGGCAAGAAAACGATGCAACCGCACCACAAAAGCAAAATGATAAGAATACAATGAATCAGAACAACAGCAAACCTGCGCTAAAATTAGAAAGCGCAAGGAACTCAAATGATTCGATTCCTATTTAGTTTTCTTTCTAAAAAGGGATTTGAAGAATACAACGGTAAAGAATTGGAACATTCTGAAAAGACGGAAAAGCCTCCAGGGTTTACTCAAAATTCTCCAGAGCCAAATCAGCCCTCTGAGTTTGAAAAAATTCGGAGCCTTTCTCACTTTACCGGAAAGAATATCCAACGAACCGCTGACGCCGATGATCACAGAGTGACCGAAAAAGGCGGTGTTGTTTTCGATCCAGATTTCCTGTTCGGGAAAATCCATTGCAAGAAATATAATATTCGGACTCGTCTTACGAATCGATTCTTTCACCATCAATTCGCGTTGAGGGTTCATATAACCCGCGTGACGCCCAACGATTCTCACTCCGGGAAAATGTCTGGAAAGGGTAAAATAAACTTTCTCGATGACGTCTTCTTTTCCGCCGAGCATAAAGATGGAATAATTTCTGAGTTCGCAGAGACGGACCAAGTCCATCATCAAAGCGATGGGAGAAATTCTCTCTTTGAGAACTTTTCCGAGACGAGCCGCGGCCCATTGAAGACCCGCTCCTTCCGCGAGAATCATCGTAGCTTTTTCGGTGATTCTATGGAGCTTCTTCCCCTTGCGAACCGACATGATTTTGATCGGATCCAAAAAGAGAATGTGATGAAACTTTTCCTTCTCTTCTAAGAGTCTATAGATCTTGGCGACTGATTCGTCCTGGGTAACATTGTCGAACGGAACCCCGATTATATCGGTTTTTCCTAATGTTTCCGTTTGAATGACCTGATAGTCTAAGAGATAATCTCGGTCGTCCTTTGCGGAAAGATGTATGATTTCACCCGGCTTTTTCATCCTAAAGACATCCTATACGACATAAGTTCAGAGTCAATTGAAACTTACCGATTTTGTTCCCGTATTTTTAACGCCGCGGCCCTAAATTCTTTTTCCAAACAGGCCATGGAAATGCTCGAAAGTAGAAAGGCCCCTTCCTTCAAAATCAAATCCAAATTCGATACTTGAATCCCGCCGATCAAAGTAACGGGCAAAGTAGATTCCCTTTGTATTCGTCCCAAAGTATCGGTGCCCACCGCGGACTTCGCGTCGTCCTTATTCTCCGTCGGAAAAATCGGTCCCAACCCGGTATAATCCCAAAGAGAAGAATCTAAATTCTTCACCTCTTCCAACGAATGAGACGAGGTTCCGAGAAAGAGTTCCGATTCGGATAAATGTTTTTTTTCCGCGTCGGTCAAAACCTCGTAGTCTTCTTTCCCGACATGAGCGCCGAAACAGTTCCAAAGCATCGCCTGTTTCCAATGATCGTTCAAAATCCAAGGAACGTTAGGATAACCATCTTGAAGAGATTTTACAAGACGTTCCAATTCAGAAATGGAAACGTTTTTGGCGCGAATCTGAGCAAACGGAACGAGATCCGGATATTCCAACCAAAGTTTCGGAAGATCGAAAAGATCGAGATTCTTCTTTTTGCAAAAATCAAAATCTAAAATGGGATAAATTCCCGGCTCGGGCCAGGAGATAGGTTCAACCCCCACCGACAAACCTGAGAATTTCCACTTGGTCCTCTTCTTTCAACTCGATTTGGCTCCAAATTTCTCGTTTTAAAATGTTTCCGTTTCTCTGAATGGCAACCATTTCCGGTCTAAGTTTCAAATATTCTAATAAGGAATGAATTTCCGTAGATTCCAGTTCGGAAAGGCGAAGCGGTTTTCCGTTAACTTTCATAAAGTGGTACTAGAAAGTTTGGGTGTGGAATCTTACAGTGTCCAATCTTTTTTGATTTACGCGAAATTCCGAGATGAGGGATCATACATTTATGAGGAAATTATCTTCAATCATTCTATTCTTTCTTTTACTTTCCACCGTTGTTTTGGGTTGTCATGCAAGACACGACGAAACCAGTGATAAAGCTTTTTTCAATTACATTCTTGCCTGCGGTCCGGGTGGAACGATCGATTCTTGTAACGCAACTTGCTCCGCTACTTACGGGTCCACCGTAACTGCGGCGAACATGCAATCTCTCAATACGTGCACTGCCGCGTGTTCGACCAATTGCAATATCTTGACTCTTTACTTACAATACAGCGCTCTCAACAAGTAAAGAAACGAAACATCGAGGCCGCAAAGATTCCGGCGGTCTCGATTTTTAAGATAGAATCACCCGCCTTTACTCCGAGAACTTTCTTTTCCTTCAATAGATTCATCTCTTTTTCCCGAAATCCTCCTTCGGGTCCGATGATCCAAATTGCATTCCGAAAAAATTCAGGTTGAAGATTCGATTCTCCTTTCGGATCGAATTGATAGATGAACGGTTTTGTTTCTTTTGGTTGCGTTTCCGAGATTTCATTCTCCCGAGAATCTAAGAATTCCTTTAGCGTAACCGGAGCGTAGACCTCGGGAAGAAAAATTCTTTTGGACTGAATCGCCGCTTCTTCCACGATCTTTTGAACCCTTGTGATATTGAAATCCTTTCGATCGGATTGTTCGAAGTTTAAAAAATAGAAATGTGTGAGCCCGAGTTCGGTTCCCTTTTGCAAAAGCCATTCGAGTCGATTTCCTTTCGGAATCGCGGTGGCAATTCCGGAAATGGAAGACGGTTTCGGATGACTTTTCGTTTCTTCCAGAGTTCCTTGTAAGGCGCTCGCTTTTACGTGGTAAACCCATTCCGATCCGATCCCGTTGAATACGCGCAGGATCTTATCTTCCGTAAAAATTCTAAGGGCTTTGAGATGGGAAACTTCCTCCTTGTTGAGGGAGAATGGACTCTCCGAATTCCATTCCCTTCTAAAAAGAATCGATTCTTCCAAGGTGTGAATCCTTTTATCGATTGAGGTTTGCGAGATCAAACAAGGAAGGATCCGGTTTTACTTCCTTGTCTATTTCAGTATATTCTAATACACTGATAGAACCCGTGTTCAGATCCAACATTTCAAGACGGTTTGCGTGTTCTTCTTTTGTGATCTTCTGATTTTGTTTTACCTTTACGGGTCCGTATTTGATGTTCATCGTTTTGAACAAAACCCCGTCTCGGTCGTGAAAATCCAATCGGGTCGGTTTTAAAGAATCCAGATCCAAAAGTAGAATCAGCTTGGAATAAAAATAAGGAATGATGGGTTTGAGTGAAACCCGTTTGAAGGAATGATCGGCGGTTTTCAGATCGCTTTGTACGATCGGGTTGTAGTTCGCCTGATACGATACTCCGGATAAATCTATAAAACTAAAACCGGTCGCAAGATGGGATTCGTATTTCTCCTCGTCCACCTTTCGAAAAATCTTTTTGGAAAGGACGTTGAACGCATAGATCTGTTCTCCCTCGTCCTTGATCAAAATCTTATATTCGAGTCCGCGGCCACGGCTTTCAAATAGATAAAGAGTATCTTCTTCCTTTCGAAAGATGCTCACATCCCAACTCCAAGTTTCTCCGGTTCTTCGGATGAGAATCAAATTTCCTTTGATCAATCCTTGGTTGGATTTTATAAGAGCCTGATCGAGCCTTGCCACCAATTCTTGGGCGACTCGGATCGCGGATCCTTGCGGGTTTGTTTCTCGGCTCAGAATGGTGAGAGCCAAAAAACCGACCGTAAGCGCAAGAATCCGAATCAAATTTACTCTGCCCTCATCGTTGGAGCGCTGAAAGAATACAATCCGTGAACGGAACCCTGTGCCTGTGCCGATTCGGATCTTCTTTCGAAACGGAGATTTCCGTCTCTGAGCGCTTTATGAATTTCAGGTATCGATTTATAACCCATATCTTGGAAAGAAAGTCTGAGACCCTGCGATAGATAAGGAATAAAATTCAGGATCGACCCTCTGTCAACAACCGATCCGCTCACTCCTTGAGCCACTTTTACTTTTTGGCCTTCGTTGAAGTATCGTTTGTCCCCACCCGCTTTCATCGCTTCGATCGACGCCATTCCTCTGTATTTCTTGAGACGAATTCCATTCTCATAAAAATACTCGCCCGGCGCCTCGGTGGTTCCTGCGAACATAAATCCCATCATACAAGTGGAAGCTCCGATCGCAAGTGCGTTCGCGATATCTCCGATATTCGAAATTCCCCCGTCTGCGATCACAGGAACGTCGTATTTCGCGGCGTGTTTCGCGGTTTGGAAAATCGCGGTCGCTTGCGCTCTTCCCACCGCCATCGTATCCTGAGTGATACAAATAGAACCGGGTCCCATTCCGATCCGAAGACCGTCTGCTCCGGCACGGATGAGGTTCTCGGCTTGTCCTCGTGTCACTACGTTTCCGCCCACGACTTCCAAGTTCTTAAATTCTTTTTTGATGAACTGAATCATCTCGATTTGATAATTCGAGTTTCCTTGCGCGGAATCGATAATGATTACGTCGACTCCGGCTTCGTAAAGCGCCGCGACTCTATCTCTCGATTCGAGAAGTGTAGAAACCGCCGCTCCACAACGAAGTCTTTTACTTTCGTCCTTTGAGGCATCCGGAAATTCTTTATTCTTCTTTAAGTCGGAACGACTTACAAGTGACACTAACTTTCCATTAGAATCCACAATCGGTAACTTTCCGATCTTTGATTTTTTGATGATGTCGTTCGCTTCTTGCAAAGTGATTCCGGCCTTGCCCGTGATCACGTTCGTCGTCATCACTTTGTCCAGAGTGATCTCTCGATTTTTCTCGAAGTCGATATCTCGGTTCGTTACGATCCCAACAAGTTTAGAATTTCTGGTTCCGTCTTCGGTTACTGGGATTCCGGTAAACCCTTTGTGATCCTTGATCCAATCCAAATCGCGGATTACGTTCTTCGGCCCGAGAATCACAGGATCGGTGATGAATCCGTTTTCGAAACGTTTCACCTTTTCCACAAGAGCGACCTGCTCTTCGATCGTATTGTTATAATGAATGATTCCGATTCCTCCCATGAGCGCTTGTGCAATCGCCATCTGCGATTCCGTCACGGTATCCATCGGTGAACTTATAAAAGGTCTCTTTAGTTTTATATTTCGAGTCAGTCTGGTTTCAAGCTCAACTTCGGAAGGATGGAAGTCGATAAATCCAGGGAGGACGAGAAAATCTCTGTAGGTTAGACCAATCTGAAGACTGAAAAGATCATCTCCGGATAGTCCGTCTAAATATTCGGAGTCGCGGTAAGTTTGGTTTGACATTCTTATTCCTTACCTAGTACATAAAAGGTAAACAGAGAGCTGAGATCAAGAGAATTTCCCCTCCTTCGCTTTGAAAAACTATGGAAACGATTCAGAGAAAAAAAAGAGATAAGGAAACGATTTCGGATTCCGGTAAAAAGTTTCATATAATTTCGAAATTTCTCGTTAAAACCGATATCGTCGCGCAAGCACAGGGCTCCGTAAAACAGATCGTAAAAATTTTGCAGGTTTCCAAGGACGCGACTAAGATCCTCATTCAAACTCAAACTCCGAACGCATTCCCTTTAAACGCACACGTAACTCTTACGAAACTTCTCGCCAAGTATGTGGAACTCGATTGTGAGGTTCTGGACGAAAAGCCCAACAATCAATTGATTCTTTCCGTCTCGGATATTTCGATCGCAAGCAAGGAACGAAGTCTCAACCGGATCGCGCCTCCCGAAGGTACCGTCTGGATCACAAATATTCGCACGAGCAAGACTACGATCGATGCGAATCTTTTTAACATTCCCACTTCCGTGAAGGTAAATTTTGCGGATTACGAAACGAAATTAAAGTCTAAGTACGATATACTCAAAATTGACGTATTTAGAACGATCGGAGATAAGTTCGATCTCGTTAAAAAAACGCGTAAGATTCTTTTTATCGCGAACACGCAGAAAGAAGAAAGTTATGCGGCCTTTGACCAGGAAGGTTTTATCGACTACGCTTCCGAACTCGGAGATTCGGACGACGTTCGCAAACGTATCATCGAATACGCGAATCAAAAGATCAAATCCGAACTCATCGTTCCCGTAATCTATCTGAACCACGAAGAACAAGCGATTCCGATCGGATACGTTCACGCTCAAAACCGCACCCGAGAAATCGATATTTTGGAAGTGATGGAGATCAAAACCCTCACGTTCGAGATGGTGGATCGAATTCGCGAATCCAATACCGTTCTCGTAAAGGAAAGATTTCCGATCGCGAATATTTCAACGGGGGGATTGAAGGTTAAAATCAATCATCCGGATCTCAATCACGATCTTACCAAAAGAGCCGGATTTACGTTCGATATTTTTTTCAAGATGCAGGCTCCCCTCACCGCATTCGGCGTGATCCGCTCGGTAACCAAGGACGCGGACGGCAATCTATTCGTGGGACTTTCGATCGAGGGAAATTCTTCCAGACCGGGTGAAAGAAAGAAGTATATAGACAACGTCAATCGACTTCTTGCGGAAGCCAATCAGTCCCAACCTTAATTCAAATTCTTCAATATTCAGGAACTTGCACGTCCACAAAAAGGACGTTTCCGTCGGGAAGACGTTTGCTGTAAGTCACCAAAAGAATCTCGTAGCTGATATCGTAGTAAGGATTGCTGATGATCCATTCCGAACGAGTATCCTTCATGGATTTGTAGAATTGTTCGAGGAAATACGGTCTCCAACTCCAGTTCCTTCCGATAAAGGAAGAATCCACGTCCATTGAAACCTCTCCGATCCTCATATAATTCGGAGAAAGTTGACTTCCCGTAAGGTTCGTAACGTAAATTCGAAACACAAAGTCGCTTAGAACGCTCGGATTCTGGATTTGAATCGAACAAAACTCGCCTTCGTTGTTTACGAGAATTCCCGAAAGATCCAGCTTCTCCTCCGATTCTTTTTCGTGTTTGATCTGCCTCATCAGTTGAAAACGTTTATGATGAAAGAAAAGTTCGTGTAACTCGGAGAACCTGAGTTTCAATTCTTCCTGACCGATCATATCCGGAAGCGCTTCCGCGAAATAGAATCCCTGTAAAAACCGCGCGCTGTACGTCAAAGATTGAAAGAGTTCGGTTTCGTTTTCGATTCCTTCAAACAAAAGAGAACAACCTAAGGATTCCGAAAGTCTCGAGATCGTAAAAAGAATTTCCTGAAAGTTTCTGGAAGTGACCGAATGCCGAAGCATCTGCAAATCCACTTTTAAAATATCCGGATGAAAGATTCCGATACGATCCAAGTTCGAAGAACGGGAACCAAGATCGTCGATCGCGACCAGAAAACCTTCCCGTTTGTATCTGGAAATCAGAGGTCTTAAACTTTCTATACTTCCGTCGAAATGTTCCTCCACGATTTCGATCACGATCTTGGAAGGATCCAGACCCAACTCTTGAACGAGTCGAATCGTATAAGGATCTACCTCCTCATCTTCGATATGATCTCTCATATACGCTGGAGAAATATTTAAGAATAATTTTGCGTCCGGAAAACGATCCTGATTTTTTAAAAGATGAAGAATCGCCTTCTTACGAAGGTCGCGATCCACTTCTCTTTTGAGATTGTAGATCTCTTTTCTTTCGTTCGGATCGATGACACCCGCTTCCGCATCCAAAAAGAAAGGACCAAGAGAATGAATATTTCCGGATTGATCCCTGAACCTTCCCAGGGTTTCATAACCGAAAATAGAATCTCTTTCCACGGAAAGGATCGGTTGAAAAAAAGGAATGATCTCTCCAGCCTGGAACCATAAATCCCATTCTAATTTCGTTTTCGGAAACGTGCCGGAAGGCTTAATCATTCAGTTACACGTTTTTGGACTGTCTCAATCCTACAAGGAAATTCCGCTAACCGCAAAAAAACAATGAGTCTTAGTCATATTACTTACGAAAAAAGGAATGCGAATTTGAAACACATTTTGTATTTCACTTTTAGCATTCTGCTGATTTTATTCGGCGTCGTTTCCTCTTATCAAATGCGTTGGATTTCGGATGACGCGTTCATTAGTCTGCGTTATGCGAAGAATTTTGCCGAAGGAAAGGGTTTGGTTTTTAACGAAGGAGAATTCGTTGAAGGTTATACGAATTTTCTTTGGACGGTTCTTATGATTCCGTTTCATCTAACGGAGAAGATTGATCCGGTAGATGCCACTTACTTTTTCGGTATTCTTTCCTTTTTAGGAATCTGCATTTATCTTTTTTTATTTTGGAGAAAGTTTTCCAGGGAAGAATTTTCGTTTCCGTTCGCGCTTTCCTGTTTCGTATTACTGCATCACAACCGAGTTTTTGCAACGGGAGGTCTGGAAACCTCCTTACACGGATTTTTATTCTTAGCCGCTTCTTATCATTTATTACAAACAAAGGAAATAACTTATTATAAATTAATACCTGGCGTATTTCTTTCTTGCTTGAGTTGTTTGAACCGTCCCGATGGAGCCCTCTTTCATGCGTTGGTAGGTCTTTACATCGCGGCTTCTTTTTTTCAAACGATTCGACTTCAATCGTTTCGTTCGGCCATCCTCAACCCGTCCTTTGGAATTCTCGTTGTAGAATATTCTTCCCCCGCGCTTTTCTATATTTGGAAATTGGAATATTATGGAAACCTACTACCGAATACTTTTTACGCGAAATCCGGAGGAAGTGTTTATCTTTCCCAGGGCCTTCTTTACTTAACATCCTTCTTGAAAATGTATTACGCGTTGATTCCTTTTGGCGGATTTGTTCTTTGGAGCTTTTATAAAACGATTCAAAAAGGTTTTTTCCAAGGGAAGAATGAAACCCAAAGGGCCGACTGGATTCTTCTCGTTTTATTCCCCATTTTATACGCCGGGTATTATACTTGGATCGGCGGGGACTTTATGTTTTCCCGTTTTTATCTCCCCATTCTTCCTCTGCTATTCGTCTGGACGGAACGTGAGATTCTTACCTTTCAAAAAAAATATCCTCAGTGGAAAAGAATCGCAAACGTGTTTCTTTACGGAATCCCGATTCTGATCCTATTGCGCTGGGATATTTACAAGGGGACACCCATTCCCGTTGTACACGAAATCGCGGACGAAAATCAAATTTATAAAAGAGAAAGTACGGAAAGGGTTAGGAATCGAATTCTACCTTGGAGAAAGCACTTTGAATCTTCGAAGGTCCGGGTCGCGTTTGTAGGTTCGGAATGTATTTTGATCTATTATCTAAATCCGGTTTTGGCGATCGAAACCGAAGCGGGTCTGACAGATCCGGTGATCGCCAGAAGTCAGTCCCAGGAACGAGGGAGAGTCGGCCACGGCAAACCGACTCCTTTTCAATATCTAAAAGATAGAAACGTACATCTGCTTCTTTACTCGGACGGACTTCCGATCAAAAAAGAATACGATGAATTTTTGACCGGAGATTTTTCGACGCCTTGGAGAATCTTAACCTATTCTCCCTCCGTGATGAAGGAGTTACTTAAGATCTCCTCGTTTCATGCGGTGAATTTCGAATCCTATTTGGACTCTTATAAATACGAATACAAAAATCTAAATACGCCAACGCGGAAAGAAAAATTTTCCGAATTCGAGTCCTATTATTTCCGAACCGGGGAAGATAGAATTCGAGAAAATTGGTATCGAAAAAACCTGTGATTTTTCGGAAGACGGAACCTTTTTCCTGTCGGGAGAATCTTGATTGCTAAAATCGGGGAGCGAAGATACTCTGCAAATATTCCTGTTCAGAGAGATCGAACCAAAACTTAGATGAGTCAGTATCTCAATTTTAAAAGCATTCCGCTTCTGATTGTCGTTTTTGCCCTTGCTCTATTATTCTTTTTTGATCCTTCCAACCCCGCCTTATCCAGAGATTCAGTCGTATTCGGTTTTTTTGTCTGGGCCGTTTGTGTAGGAATCGCATATAAAAAAAAGAAGTCGGAGATTCATCCTCTTTTCTTTTTAGCATGTCTGTTGTTAATCGGACTATCCACGATCAACGGAATCAATCGAGCTCCCCTTGTATATTTCCCTCAAAAGCTGAACTTAAAACTTCTTTATGTGGCCGCTCTTTGTATTACGATCTATCTGTTTTTTAAAAACGTTCATCCGATTTTTTTATTCGTTCACACAGTTGCGTTTTCTTGTTCTCCTCCGCTTTTCTCAAGCATCAAGTCGGTTCCACTTTTGCTTTTTGTGATCGCATCGTTCTTCTATCTTGCACCGAAAAGAATCCGCTTTCAAAGATTACACGCGATCGTTTCGGTTTTCTTTTTTCTTGTTTTGATTTCTTCCCTGCTTTCTTACAAATCCCAATCCTCCCTTTTGCAACTTTGTCTGATTCTTTCGGGAATTTTGATTTTCTTTCTGTTATCGTCCTACCCGAGTCGGTTCCTCAAGAAAGGATTATTGCTGATTCTTTCCATAAATCTGCTCTTAAACTCGATCAATTTGATTTCCGCGCTTCATACGATTTGGCCTTTTGATCTCTTAAGACCTCCTCTCTTTTTGACATACGCAGGGTTTCCCGTTTCTGCGATCGCAGTTATCTCAAGCTTTTCAGCTTTGATCGTTTTTTATACCGCATATCAATATCGCAGGTTTTCTTGGATTTTGGTTCCGGGCGGATTGATCGCAATCTATCTCGCATTTTTCAACCAATCACGAGCGAGTTTATTGGCTTTTGCCCTTGCGTCTTTTTGTTTGTTCCTATTTCGCTGGAGTAAGAATCAAAATTTCTATAGAATTTTGATTTCAGTTTCCGTTGTGATATTTTTGATTTTGATCGGCACAGTTTTTCTTGTGCCAAAGGAAATCTCTACCCGTTATTTCAGCCCGGAAACGTTATGGATTCGTTTCTCTCTTTGGAATTTTCATTTCCAATCCGTTTTGCAGGACTCTCCGATCTTTGGAATCGGATTGGACGCAGATTCTCTTTTGGCTCATTTTCCGGGAACTCATTCGGGAAGAAAGGGATATGATGATTTTTATCGGTTTCTACATTCTTTCCGATCGTATCCGCAAGCGCACAATCTCTATGTGGAAACCTTTACGAGTCTTGGAATTTTAGGATCCGTCGTGTTTCTCTGGATCGCCTGTTATTTAGCGATTCTCGCCTATCGTATGTTAGCCTCCAAAAGTTCGGAAGTTTTCAATTTAGGAATTTTTCTAAGCGGAATTTTAGTCTTCGTTTCCGTTCATGAATTCTTTGATTTCAATCTGGGAGAGCAGCATTTTTTCATTCCAGCGGTGCTTTGTATCTCTTTGATCCGAATTCGTTTGAGTCCGAAGCTCGGAACTTTTAAACCAAGCGGGATCATATTCAAAATCGATTATGTGATTGCGCTTATATCGATCGCCTTTTTATGTTTTCAACTTACCTGGGATCAAAGATTGAGAAACCTGATCTTGGTCTCCGTTCAGAACGAAATCGAATCGGATAACTTCTCGATTTACAAAGAAAAAACCGCTTCGGGTAAAAAAAACCGATTCTCCTATCCGACGGAAGAAATCGTAAAGAATCAGATCTGGATTCGTTCCGAAGAAAGTTTGGTTCTTGCTTCCTTAATCCTTCGGAAGGACACAAACCAAAGAACTTTGGGAGAATCCTTGTTGGATCGTTGTGTCCAAAAAAATCCGTATTCCTCCGTTTGTTGGAAAGAAAAAGCGGAAGTTCAGAGAAAAAAAGATCCGACCTCCGATATCAGTCATTCTCTGGATGAAGGTAAAAAGACCGATCCGTTTCATATTATATTTACGGAATAAACAAAATGTTAAACCGATTGTCCTCTCCATACGTGCGTTATGCCGTATATGCGCTCGTTGTCGTTTTCTTAGCCTTCAACCGTTCCAAACTCGATCTCAAAACGCCTTTTGTGTCGAGCGATTCGGAAATCAAATATTATCAAACCTTAATGGTTGCCGAAAAAGGATTTGCCGCCGTCGCAAATTCTGAATGCGCGTATCCGGGGAAAGTTTACGACCCGGAGTTCAAATATTTTCCGTTTGATTATCCCTGGGCGTTTTTGAAAGAGAACGGAGGAAGAAAGTGTATCTTTCAATATCCTCCAATTTTTGCCCTTATGAACGGATTACCGGCTTATCTCTTAGGAATAAAGATCGTCACCCTATTGCCGCTTCTTTGTTTGCTTGGATGTCTTTTCTTTTTCGATCGAATCCTTTCCCTTTTTATCGATAAGACCTGGGTGATTTTGATCGCGAGCTTGATTCCGTTCGCATTGAGTTTTCCCGTTTTGTCCTCGGTTGAATTCTCGGAAGTTCCGTTGAACAATCTTCTTTTACTTTCCTTCGCGTTTTTACTCATGAGATCCCTCTTTACCGATAAGATCAAAATAAGCAGGGAAGAATCGAATTCGAACTTTAGAATATTCTCATTCGTTTCGGGAGTTCTCGCGGTTGCCGCATTCTTTTTAAGGACGGAGTCCGCGTTTCCGATTTTTCTATTCGGCCTTTTGGGGTTTTTCTCAAAAGAATCCAGAGAACTGATTCCTCAGTATTTGCTTTTTTCCGTTCCGGGTGCGATTCTTTCCTTTGTTTTCATCGGTATTTTAAATTCGGTATATTCCGGTCATCCGATGGGAATTCGTTTTCTGCAAAGTTCGGAAGACGCGATGAGCCAATTCTCCCTTGGAAAACAAATTTCAATCTTTCAAGGATATCTTTTGGGAGACGCCACAAAAACCGGCTTTTTAAAAGCGGCTCCGTATACGATTTTGATTCTTGGCATCGTATCCAATATTTTTCGTAAAAAAGAAATTTCCGGAGAATCCATTCTCGGCTTAGTCGGAATCGGAACCGTCTTTTCGATTTCCTTTTTAAGCCCTTACACTGCGGGAGTACATCACTTTGGTCTTCGTTACTTGGAATCCGGTTTTATCTTTTTATCCGCGGGAATTTTTATCTTCTTATACCAACGAACCGTAGACTTTCCGAATGCCGGACGCGTTTTGGTTCTACTTGCGTTGTTCAGTTTATACTACAATTACAAGTTTACGAGAGAAGGTTTTAAGATTTTGTTCGGTGCGATCGCGCCTTATACTGAAATTCAAAACGAATTTCAGTCCAGAAAGATCGTCGTCCACAAAGGTCAGTTTACGAATTATCTCATCGGAGCGTCTTATACAACCGCGATTCACTTTGCGGTCATCAATGAAAAGGATGCTCTAACGTTAGAAGAAATTTTCAAAAAGAATGAAGTTCCGTCGTATTCAATTTTAGAATACGATATGGAGCCTCTAAGAGATCCGAACCTTCCCGAAAAGCAACATAAGGAAAAAATTGCAGTTCGCTTTAACGATCCAAAACGTTATTACGACATGCAAGATTCAAAAAAGATCTTGGATTTTACGTTGAGAACGTATCGTTTAAAAACGAATTAAGGGCTCGGAATATTCAATAAACCGGATGGATTGAGCCATAATTTCGGAAGTGTTCCGACAGGACGGTGATTTTTTCGTTGTGAAGAAGAGGATTTTGTGGTAGTGAGGGACTTGTCCGAACTTCCCACCACCTCGCCCCCCACCCAAAGTTAGGGTGGGGCCGCAAAAATTACGACTCAGCTTGTAGGGACAGTATCAAATTCCTCCCTTTTTCCAAACTACGTTCGCTTTAACAAATGTGCCGTGATCGTCTGCCCGATCAGATTTAAAATCTGAACGCTTAAAAAACTAATCATCAAAATTTCCTTTTCCAGATCCAGAACTTGAAAGGAATTTCTCCACCAACGGAAAACGATAAACGCGAAAAGCAAAAAGACGAAAAAAATCATTCTCGCGGAATACCAAAAGAGAAGATCCTCGGACAACAAATTCAACTTAGAATAAAGTCTCATCTCCGGAATCTTACGAGCCGCAAGAAAAAGCCCGATCGCCCAAACGGTTTGTCCCAAGGTGGCAACAAGCAAGGAAACGGTTAAAGAATGAATTCCGAATATATGAAACGGACCGATCGCAACGATTCCGGTAAAGTATCCGAGGATTGTAACCGCCCAACCGAAAAAGAAAAGTGCAAAGCCCGTATAATAAAAGAGCTGTTGAGAATGGATCATAATCTGCAAAAGATGTCTCATCCCGTCTCTCCAAGTTCTTAAATGAGGAACTCTTCCCGCAACGTCTGGATGCAAACTGATCGGAACGTGAGAAAGTTTCACACCGCTTCGAAGCGCTTTTACGAGCATTTCGGATGCGAACTCCATTCCGGTGCTTTCGATTTCCCATTCCAGATATTTCTTTTTCAAAAAACAACGAAAGCCGGAATTTGCGTCCTTAACGCGATTTCCTTTTTTTGAATATAATAGATTGATAATCCAGTTGATGACCGGAGTTCCAAGATAACGGTGCAAAAACGGCATCGCACCCTTGTGAATTTTTCCGTCCAAACGGGAACCGATCACAAACTCAGCGCCTTTCTCAATTTCCGCAAGGAGAGCGGGAGATTCGAGAAAGTCGTAAGTGTCATCCGCGTCCGCGAAAAGGACAACTTCCCCGCTCGCGTTCGTAATTCCGAAATTCAATGCGGCTCCGTACCCTCTTTCCTTACAGTGAACGACCTTCGCTCCGTATTTTTTTGCGATCGATACGGACTTATCCTCGCTTCCGTTGTCCGAAACCAGAATTTCAACGTTGTATTGTTTTAATTCTTTCTTGAGCTTAACGAGTTTTTCCAAAACAAGAGGAAGAGTTTTTTCCTCGTTCAAACACGGGATTACATAGGTGATATTTCTTTTTTTCATAATTTAAGATTCCGGGATTATTTTTTACGGAGAACGATGACTTTCATTCCGTAGAACAACTGATCGGTTCGATCGAATGTATTCCGATTGAACAAGGTATCGACCTCTTCCATGTTTAAATATTTCCAAGAGGTTTCCAGAATCACTAAGTCTTTTCTGGAAGGATCCTTGATAAAAAGATCGGCTTCTTCCTTCGAATAAATCTTCGGAGTAACACCTTCGATTTTTGCAGTCTTTAAAAAATATTCCATGTTGTAGGTATGAGAAGAACAAAGAAGTGTAAACTCTTTCGGACGCTCTGCGATCTTGGAAAGAATGTATCCCGAGCTTTCTCTCCATTGTTCCTTATACGGTTTATAGTAATAACGCGTAAAATAATAAAGCGACACGAGAGAAATCAGAATCAAAATCGATTCCAATCTTCTCCCTTTGTAGATCGGAAATAGAGAAAATCCGGTCGTAATCAAAAAATACAACGCGGGTGCGGTGACCAAAAGATTTCTCGCGGTGATCAAGGGTTGAATCGCGGAAAGAATTCCGAGCACGATCGTAAATACGATCAGAATCACAATCAATGAAATCGCGGATCTTTTGTCCGCCGGTTCTAAGTTTACGGATTCCGTATCGGTTTCCTTTTTTTGGAAATACAAGGACGCAAAACCTACGAGCAAAGCCAAAGACGCGACAATTCCGGGAATGAATTTTTTGAGAATTCCGGAATGAAAGACCAAATCAAAGAATACAACGAATGCGGTGAATCCTGCTTCCGGAATCCAAGACGCGATTCCGATTTTATTCGAATTGAACAATAGATACAACGCGGGTAAGAATAAGACGGCGAACAAAATTCCAAAACAGAAAGAAATCTTCGGAAATTTTCTCTGAAAGATCCAGTCCGCGATAAAAATTCCGAGAAAGACGGATGCAGACCAGATAAAACCGAAAAAATGAGTATAAGATGCTAATAAAGAAATTCCTAATATACTCCAGTAGGTTCCAAGATTTTGATTCGCTTCTTTTGGAACGTCTTTTGCGTTTCCAGTCACTCCCGTTTCGACGTCCGATCGATAGGAAAGTCTCAAAACGCACGCGAGCTGAATCGTACAAAACAAAATCAAAAGGCTATAAGAACGCAATTCTTGAGAATAGTAAATCAAACCCGTGGACAATGCGAGCAACGCGGAAACGGAAACCTTGATTCTTCCGCTCAAACCGGACGGAGCAAAAACAAAAAAGGCCAGAGGGACCAAAAGCCCCGCGATCGCACTCAACATTCTTCCGACAAAGATCGTAGGACCGAAAGCCTGAAACCAAAAATACAATAGTGTCTGATACAGAGGAGGATGCGGATCGTTCTTCATCCATCCCCAAAGATTACTTAGGGAACTTTCCGAAGAAGCACGGATGGAAAAAAGTTCGTCCTCCCAGGGACTCTGAAGATCCAAACGAAAAAGACGAAAGAACGCGCCTAACGCAAAAAGAGCTAAGAATACTTTTAAATCCTTATTCTTTTTGATCTCCGATAAAAACGCGTTCAACCGACTCATAGATCACCAAATACCCATGATTCTTCTGTAAAGATCGGTTTCCAAAATTCCTTTCGGATCGAGTTTCTTTTTTAAAGAATGAAAGGTTTCCAGAGTCTTTTTCGGAAACGCACGCTGAACGATTTCCGGCCTGAGAGTGCTGTCCTTCGCGAAATAAAACTTTCCACCGAACTTAAGCACGGTTTCGTCCAATTCTCCGGCGAGCTCCCAAAGTTTTTTCCGGTTTCTGGAAGTCACCGGAAAATCCATAGCCATGGAATAACCGTCTAACGCGTGCGTCAGAAGAAACGGATCCGGTTTATGTTTTTTGAATACTGCGAGCCAGGTGATGATTCCTCGTTTCTGACAGATTCTCAGAATTTCGGAAAACGCATCCACCGCATTCTCCTTCGGAATAAAACTCTGATATTGAATCATGGAACCCGGTTTATACATGAACTTCCAATTCGGAACGTAATCCAAAAGAAACGCGTATTCCGCGTGACCTTGCAGATACGGTTTGTTATTCGTCAGATAACCGGAAATGAATTTTGCAAAGTTGACGAGTCTCATTCCCAGGTTATTGGAGAATGGAAGCATAAAAAGCCACATCCAAGCCTTCGGAACGATCCCGAGAAACGTGCTTGGTAGATTCTGTTTTTCTAATTTACAGTTTTCCGGATAATCGGGGTCCTCGCCTTTTTTGAGATGAACCGCCTTGTGAATCTGTCCTCTGCCTAGAGAACTCCCCGATGCGAACGCATCCACCCAACCTACGAGATAATCCGAATTCTTATATTCACTTTCGAAATAGTCGAACATATCCTGAAGATTTTTGCTGACCACGGGCCATACTTTCATCTTTCCCGCGTAGATATGTTTCAGTTGGATCGTTACCGTTAAAAAAGCTCCGAGCATTCCGAAGCCGGAAATCGCCGCAAAAAAAAGATCCTGATTCTTCTTTCTTGTGCAGGTATGAATCTTTCCGTCCGGAGTCATAAACGTAAACTCGAGAACGTGATCCCCGATCGGGCCCACGGCGAAGTTATTCTTGCCGTGAATGTTCATCGACAAAGCGCCGCCTAACGTAGGAAACATAGTGCCGCTCACCACGGGGGGCCAATATCCTTTTTCGATTCCGAATTCCCAGAGTTGTTTGATCGTAACTCCCGATTCGGCTTTGATGATTCCCGTTTTGGAATTGAATTCCAAAATTCGATTGAACTTGGAAATATTGATCACAACACCTTTCGTGTTTGTAGCCGCGTCCCCGTAACTGCAACCGCCGCCTCGAAACGTAAGCTTCAAACCTTTTTTATCCGCGTAAGAGAATATGTTTTTAAAATCCTCTTCCTTCTCCGGAAAAACGACTGGAGAAACGGAATAATGATTCATCCCCCACGCTTCCACCTTGGAAGCTTCGGGAAGAGTAAGTTCAACGTTCGATTTTTTTACCGAAGTCGCTTTCGAAGTTTTTGCGGAGGCCTTCTTTTTTGAAGAAGTCTTGGATGCCGTTGCCATAATATTACCCTTTCGTAATTCAGGTTTAGATAGAAAGACGTTTAAAGATAAAAGAAGGAATCGAACGGATGATCAAACCCACGAGTCCCCAACGAGCCGGAACGTAAATATTTTCCTTACCCGCATCCGCGGCTTTGAGAATGGTGGTCGCCGCTTCCTTAGCGGTGATCAACCAGAAAAGACCTTTCATTCCCTGTGTCATCGCCGTATCGATAAAACCTGGTTTTACAGTGAGAACTTGAACTCCCAAAACGCTCAGACGATTTCTCAGAGCTTCGAGATACGTGTTCATTCCAGCCTTGGAAGTATTGTAAACTGGATTCCCTCTTCTACCACGATCGCCCGCGATCGAAGAGATCCCGATGATCTTACCGCTTTTTTGTTTCTGAAAAAGACTTGCCGCAGGATTCAACCAAGCGACACAACCTAAAAGATTCGTGTTCAACATCTCGATATCCTTTTCGGTGTCGAATTCTTCCGGTTTGATATCGTACATAATTCCCGATGCGAAATAAATCTCGTCGAGACCTTTCATGGACTTCACCGCTTTTTGAAACGTCGAGTCCGCTTGGTCGAAATTGGTGACGTCGTGTTTGATGATGAATGCGTTTGATTTAAAAGGAGCCGCGATCGTTTTCAATTCCTTGTCACGGCGGGCTACCAGAGTGACCGTATGTCCTTGTTCCAAAAGAAGAACCGATAATTCTTTTCCGATACCGCTAGATGCACCTACGACGATGATTTTTTTTGCCATATTCATCCGTTCTACGGGAATAAACGGAACTGACAAGTATGATTTAGGGGAGATTCTCACCAGGAAAAGTCTGGGTGGCTTTTTTGAAATTCCTCGAACGAGGTCCAATGGTTCTCTTCCGATTCGCGAATCTCCGCAGGAGTCCAGTATTTCTTATAATCCATATCGGGATGTCCGGGAAGGAAGTAGCCTAGGTGATAGTATTTCATTCCCAATTCTTTTGCGTAAAGAATGGAACGGAGAATCGCAAAACTTCCCAGACTTCGATCCGCATAATCGGGATCATACACCGAATAAACCGCCGAAAGAGAATCCGATGCGAAATCTAAAATCATAAAACCGAGAATCTTCCCATCCAAAGACAAGGTCATCTCCAGAGAATTTTCGGGATAACCGAAAAGATTCCAACGCATTCCTTCCAAAAGTTCCTGATCGGATTCTCCGCTTACAAAACTTTCGTAACGCGATCTTTGATAACGAATGTAAAGAATTTCTTTCTCGGTCGTAAGGCTCGGCGGGCCGACATGGATCAAAAGATCCTCGTTCTTTTTTAAAAGCCGTTTTCGATTTCGACTCGGCGAAAAAAGATCCAAAGGAATCCGATAACTCAAACAATCCCGGCAACCGTTGCAGGACGCGCGATAAAGAATGTTCCCGGTTCTACGAAAACCGGAATCGAAAAAAAACTGCAACGCTTCCTTGGCGATCTCACCTTGAAACGGAAGATACTGAATCTGACTCATACGATCCGGATAATAAGAACAACTTCTTTCCGGACTGATCGGAAGGGAATCGACTAGGTCCTGTAGTTTTTGCCGGATCATCTAGGAAGCATGACAGATCGTATCGAACTCGTAAAGTTTTTTAGGGAAAACTCGACGAAAGAGGCGGTTGTTTTCAGTATGGCTTTAAATACAAATCACGTGCCAGGATCAAAAAACTTTCAGATGCACAGCCTCTTTATGAACTTCGAAGTCAAAAAACGCGGTCTCCGCTTAGCCCTATTGTTTACGGTAGTCAGTCTTCTTTCTTTTTTAATCGGAAATGCGATTCTGCAGTTTACCTTGCTCGGTCTCGGACTCGTTTCTTTCGTGTTCACTCTCGTTCAACCGGAAGCATTTTATTCCTTCACGAATTGGACCTTGGAATTCATTCTCACCTTTTTAAGCGGAATCGTAAAGGGTGGTCTGCTTTTGTTATACGTGATCGTATGGAAGCCGATTCAATTCGCGATCGATCTTTTTCGGAAGGAAAAAAATTCTTGATCTCGATCTTTTGCGACGGAGCGTCCAAGGGAAACCCCGGACCGTCCTCGATCGGAGTTGTCGCATACGACGGAGATAAGGAAGAATTTAGGATCTCCGAAAAAATCGGAGAAACCACAAACAACGTCGCCGAATGGAGCGCCCTCAAAAAAGGTCTGGAAGAATGTATTCGAAGAAACTTTCTGGCCGTTCACGCGCACATGGATTCCGAACTCGTGGTCAGACAGGTTACCGGAAGATACAAGGTCAAACATCCCAATCTTTTGGAATACAAAAAGGAAGTGGACAAACTCGTTTCTTCCTTACAGAGTTTCCAGATAACCCATGTTCCCCGTGAAAAAAATTCCGTCGCAGACAAACTCGCCAACGAAGCCTTCAAACAATAAGAATCTGCGGATTCAAAACGAACCCCCCTTCGTTTCCATTCTTTCTTTGGGAAGAATTTTGTTTCTTACTTTTTTGAGTTTTGTTTTTTTATTCTCAACTTCTTCCTGCGGACGTTCTCTCAAGGACAAATTGATCTCCCTTCAAAAGGAAGAAAAATTCGAGGAGATGTTGCTCCTCTGTCTTTCCGAATCCTCTCAAAAGGAAGCGGCTGATTCCAAGGATCTCTGCGATTTGGCGACTGAAAAAACTTCGGCCGGGATCGATAAGATTCTTTCCGAAAAAACGGAACTTCCATTCAGTCAGATCACGGTCGACCCGGAATGGAAAAAGAAAATCGATACGATTCTGGAAAACAATCCAACCCTCAAAAATCGATACGGAAATCTTTGGAAAAAAATGATCCAAAATGATTGATGTCGATCCTTCTTCCCTGATCGAAAAAATTCCCGATGTTTTTCGGGAGGACATGATCGCTATCACAAGAACCATCCGTGACGAAGGCGGAGAATGTTATCTGATCGGCGGATCCGTGCGCGATCTCGTGCTTTCCAAGGTTCCCGATGAATTCGATCTTACTACTTCGTTGTTGCCCGAAAAAATTCTTACCCTTTTTAAAAGAACCGTTCCCACCGGAATCAAACACGGAACCGTTACAGTTTTGATCCAAGATCGCGCCTACGAAATCACTACGTTTCGCAAGGACGCGGATTATGTAGACGGAAGAAGACCGGAAACGGTGGAGTTCGGAGTTTCCTTAAGCGAGGATCTAAAACGCAGGGACTTTACGATGAACGCTCTTGCTCTCGATCTGGAAAAGAAAGTTCTCATCGATGAACATTCCGGTCTGGAAGACATTCGAAACAAGATCATTCGAACGATCGGAAATCCGATCGAAAGATTCACCGAAGACGGACTCAGACCGATCCGAGCGATTCGTTTTGTAAGCAGTTTGGGATTTACGTTGGAGTCGAACACAGCAAAGGCGATTCTTCAATGCAGAAACATAACTGCAAAGGTTTCCAAAGAAAGGGTTCACGACGAGTTGAACAAAACCTTAAAGACTTCGAACCCTGCCCCCGCATTGTGTTTGTTTCGTGAGTTTTCCATCTTAGAATTGTTCACGAACGTAAAACTATATCCGAACGAAAACTTAGACGTCGCGGAAAAGATTCGAGAACTTCCGATTTTTCCACAAAGCCTGCGGCTCAGTTTCTTACACGCTTGGTTGTTCGGAAATTTTGAAGACGTAAATTCCGCAAAACAGTTTATGAAGGATCTGCGTTATTCCAATCAGAACACAAAGGATTCTTTATTCTTTTCGTCTATGCTCGCGTCTTTGCTTTCCAGGAAGAACGCAAACGAACTTAAAGATTCCGATGTAAGAAGAATTCTTTTGCACCCTTCCTGTTTGCACGCCGGAAGAGAACATCTGAGAGCCGTAGTGGAACACATTCTAAATCTTGCATATACTTACGATCCTAATCTGCGGACTTTTTTCAATTTTGAAAGAATCATCGGCCTCCTCGAACAACCACAAGCCCTTCTGGTGACGGAATTGGCGCTTCGGGGAGAGGATATTCTCAAGGCCCGACCGAACCTACCTCCCAAGGAAATCGGGACCGTACTCGGAAAACTTCTGTCTCATGTACTCGAAAACCCGGAAGAAAACCAAAAAGAATCCCTTCTTTCCATTCTCCCTTGATAACTTGCAATGTTTTTACGCCTAATTTTTAGGCATCTGTCCCAATAAAAAACACCGTTATTCACCTTGATCCTATTCTATAGGCACCCTAACCCCTAAGATCTAATGCCAAAATGCTGTTTTTTTAGCTAATTTCCAAAATTTAAGCGATGGCACGCATTTTGCATAAAAAGGGCATAGGAGATTTAGGAGAATGATGAGAACAAAAACACTGAGCCTCGTTGCTTCCGTCCTTTGCCTTGTAGGTTCTTCACAGGTCTTTGCCCAGACCGGTAAGAAGCCAACGGCAGAAGCGGCGATTGCACCCGCGCCCGCTCCCAAAGCGGAGCCAGAAGATAAGAAATGGTATGATCAGGTTGAATTTTCCGGATTCGCAGACGTGTACTACATGTACAATCTCAACCCGAAACAAGGAAGCGACATTGATGCTACCCGTGCTTTTGAAACCAGTAACAAAAACTTTGCGGTAAACGCGGTCGCTCTTACGATCCAAAAAGCCGCTGAGAAAAGTTCACCTTGGGGTTTCAGAATCGACTTCCAAAACGGTCAGAACAACGCGTTTCAGGAAGCTCCGTATTCTCAGAGCAATAGTATCTACAACTACAACATGCTGAAACAAGCATATGTGAGTATGTATTTCCCTGTGTTAAAAGGAATGACGTTAGACGTCGGTAAGATGGCAACCCATATCGGGTACGAGGTTCTCGAATCCATGAGTAACCCGAACTACTCGATAGGCGCGATCTTCCAAAATACGATCCCCTTTATCCACACCGGTGCTCGCTTAACCACTCAGTTCACAGACAAATGGGCTGGAACTTTCTACATCTACAACAGTGGTGGTGGTACCGGTTATAACTCTCCCGCGAACTTGACGACTGCTCCAACTCAGATCATCACTGATCCGACTTACAGCGGTAATGCGGCGAGCAAAAGTTACTTCGTAGAAGGTCAGTCCGAAAGAAAAGCGATCGGAACTCAGTTGAAAGGTCAATTGATCGAAGACAAACTTTCCATCACTTGGAACACCCTCTACTCCAGCGACGGTGCGGCTTCTCGTGTCGATCCTACCAAAGCGGCTCTTGCCACCGAGTTAGGAAACGCATTGGGCGATCCGAACATCGCAAAATACAACGTTTCGAATCCTAACAGAGCGCATTACAACAAAGACTACTGGTTCATGAACCACGCGATCTTATCGATCACTCCGACCGATAAAATCACCATCGACCTCGACTATACTTGGAGTGAAAAATCCGGAGCTCTTGCAAACAACAGCTTGGATCAAAAACGCTACAACGTAGACGCAACCGGTGCTGAGCAGTTCAACAAAGACACTCTTTTCTGGGGTCTGAACAACAAACGCGACGCTAAGACTACTTACAAAGCTTACGGTATCTTCGCTAAGTTTAAAGTTAACGAAGCTTGGGGTGTGAACGTTCGTGTGGAATACATCGACGACAAACACAACAACGGCGCGTTGACCACGTTCAACCCTTTTATGGGAACGAACGCTTACATCAGCGAATACAAGAAAGCTACGGACTTAGCGGTTGCTGATGCAGTTGCTACTGCTCTTGCGGCGAGCCCGACTTTCGGTCAATATGCGGTCACCAAAGAACAAGTTCTCGAAGCGATGAGCGACGATTACAAAAACTATGGTGGAACGAGAAACGCAGGACAGTATAAAACGTTCACTGTTACTCCTGTGTGGAACTTTACCGAAAACTTGTTAATCAAACTTGATATGCGGAGAGACTGGGCGACCGGTAAACAATTCGTAGACCAAAAAGGTGAAAAACAAGATCACCAATACGGTGTAACTTTAGGAGTTGTCGCTAAGTTCTAAGACTAAGCGGGAACACTTTGTATCAACGAAGGGCGCTCTTTTCCAAGGGCGCCTTTTTTTTAAAAGAGAAATCAGCATGAGATTGAGAGAATTCTTACAAAGAACAAAAAACTCGGCGAGCGCCTCTTCGGCGTTTCCGATCACATGGAAGGGTTCGAATGATTCCGATGAAATCGTAAAAAGAAGTTCGAAAGCCGCGGACAACCGTCTTACGGAACAACAACTTCTTTTTATCTCGGAGTATTATCTCGTCGCCCGTTGATAGATTCAAAAACATTAAAATAAAAAAAGGAGTCGTTCGCGTGTTCGCGTCCGACTCCTTTTTCCGTTTATCCTGTTAGATTACTTTTTCTTCGGTTTTTTCCCCGAAACCCCTCCAGAAGATTTTCCTTTCTTCGCTTTGGCCGAAGACGATCTTTTACTTTCGGATTTAGATTCGAAATCTTGAGAAGTTTCCAATTCTCCTTCGTATTCTTCCAAGGACAACTGATCCAGATAAGAGAAAGGTTCTAAAGGTTGTTCCTTCGTTTTTTTGAGCTTACTGTATTCCCTTTCTCCCACAAGAATCAGATACAAAGAAGGAAGCACCGTCAAAACGAGCAACAAAGCGGAAAACAAACCGCCCACGATCACGGTCGCAAGAGGCCTTTGAACGTCCGAACCGACCCCGGAAGCCAAGGTCGCCGGAATCAATCCGAGCAAAGCGAGGAGCATCGTCATAAGCATCGGTCGGAGTTGGATCACCGCCGCCTTCTTCACCGCTTCTTTCACGCTGATCTCATCGTCGTCATGAAGCAGGTGATTCGTTCTCGATACGAAAAGAACTCCGGCCATCGTCGCAATTCCGAAAAGCGAAATAAAACCGACCCCGCCCGAAACGTTGAAGTAATAACCTCTCATCAAAAGTGCGTAGATTCCTCCCACGAGAGAAAGAGGAATACAAGCGAGAGCTACATAGACATACTTTAGATTTTTATAAAGTAGATACAAAACACCGAAGATGATCGCGATCGTCAGAGGAATCACCATCGCAAGACGGGTTCCCACGCGGGAAAGATTTTCATACTGCCCACCGTAACGAACCTCGTAACCTTCCGGAAGTTTAACCTTCTTTTGAACGAGTTTGCGAAGCTCCGCGACAAAACCGCCTTGATCCCTTCCGCGGATATTGGTACGAACCGTCACGGTTCTTCTTCCTTCCTGACGAAAGATCATCGTAGGTCCGTCTTCGAGAGTAACCTTTGCCACCTCCGACAAAGGAATTCTTTCTCCTTTGGGAGAAATGATCGGCATGTTCTCGATCGCTCTTTGAGAGGTGCGATAGTCTTTCGAAAAGCGCACCACGATTCCGAATCGAGCCGGAGTTTTCGGAGGAATATCCGAAGGACCTTCATACAGAGTATCGATTCTTTGCATCCCGATCGCGGCTTCCACCATCTGTTGGATATCGCTTACGTTGATCCCGTAACGAGCCGCGGCTTCCCGATCGATTCGAATCGTAAGCTGAGGACTATCCGCCTCTTGTTCGATCCCGTATTCGCTGGCGCCCTTCATTTCTTTTACGATATCCAGAATCTCGGTCGCGATCTTTCGCATCACCTTGAGATCGTTTCCGGAAACGAAAACCGCTAGATCGGCGATCGTTCCCATGATCGCTTCGGAAAGGTTATCCATGATGGGTTGGGAAAAACTCACCCTCGCTCCGGGAAGGCCGGCTTCCAAGTCGTTTCTCATTCTAAGAAGAAGTTCCGTTTTGGTGATCTTTTCCTTCCAGTCGTTGTAATCTTTCAAACCTACAAGAACTTCCAAACGGTTCGGAGGAAGTGGATCGGTTCCGTCGTCGTTTCTTCCCAACTGCGAAAGAACCACGTTGACTTGTTCGTTTTTATAGATGAGCTGTCGGATACGAGGAATGAATTTTCTGGATTCGGGAAGAGAGATTCCGACCGGAAAGAAAATTCTCAAATTAAATCCACCCTCGTCCATTTCGGGAAGAAACTCGGTTCCGAGGGAAAGTCCGCCTAACACAAGCAAGGTGCCCACCACGGAAAAACAAATCGTCACGACCCTCTTGGATCGTTCCACAAGCCATTCGATCAGTCTTTCATATTTGCGTTCGAGCCATTCGTAAAACGGATTGTGCCATTCGATCGGACCCGGATTCGGTGACTCGAAATAATTCCGATAGATATAGGACATCATCACGGGAATCGCGGTCATCGAAAAGATCAACGCTCCCATGATCGCAAAAGAAATCGTGAACGCCATCGGCTTGAACAATCTTCCTTCGATTCTTTCAAAGGAGAAAATCGGAAGATACGCAAGCACGATAATTAGAATGGAGAAAATAATTTCCGTTCCGACTTCGGACGAGGAATCCACGGTAAAACGGATGATTCCCTTTTTCTTATCGACGGGGGAAGCGTCTCGATAACGCCGCATGATATTTTCCACCATCACGACGGCGCCGTCTACGATGATTCCGAAATCGATGGCGCCTAACGACAATAAGCTGGCCGGAATTCCGGTGATATTCATCAGTAAAAATGCGAACAACATTGCGAACGGAATCGTGGCGACGACAACCATCGAAGCCTTCACGCTTCCGATAAAAAAGATCAAGACCAAACTGACGACAACAACCCCTTCGACGAGGGTCTTACCAATGGTGCGTAACGTATAATTGACGAGATCGGTTCGATCGTAAGTGGTTCTCATCTGAACCCCGTCGGGCAGATAATTCTCGTTGATCTCCTTTACCTTTGCGCGGATCCGATCACCCATGATGTTCGGATCGCCCCAACGACGGATCGCGACCAATCCTTGAACGGAAGAATCGACGTCGATCAATCCTTCCTCGTCGTTCTGAACCGTATAACCGAGAACGCCGCTCGGAATCGGATGAGAAACTTCCACGCTCCCCAAATCCCGAACAAAAACAGGGACTCCGTTTTCCGTTTTGAGAACGATGTTTTCGATATGTCTCGGTTCGCGGATCGCTCCCAAGGATCGGATCGGAAAGCCCTGTTCTCCCTGTAAGAGAAGATTTCCTCCGGTGTTGAGATTGTTGCGTTGAATCGCCGCGATCACATCGCCGACGGTCAACTTATAACGTACAAGTCTGTCCGGCGTCGTCACTACATGATATTGTTTCGGAAGTCCTCCGAACGTAACTACGTCCGCGATGCCCGGAATCCCCAGCATCTTAGGCATGATGACCCAATCCTGAATGGTCCGCAGTTCCATCGGAGTATGACTCATTTTGGTTTCGACGACGTAGCGGAAAATTTCTCCCACGGGAGAACTCATCGGTCCGAGCGCGGGTTGAATTTCAGCGGGAATGTCCGCGTCGCGCACCCGCTCCAAAAGCCGCGTTCTTGCAAAGTAATCGTCCGTTCCGTCCTCGAATACGAATTGAAAAACGACAAGACCGTTGATCGTTCTCGACCTTCTCACCGAAACTTTCGGAATCGCATTCAATACGCGTTCTATCGGAATCGTTACCCGTTCCTCCACTTCCACTGCGGCCTTTCCCGGAAACTTCGCGATCAATCGAACCTGAGTATCCGCGATGTCCGAATATGCTTCTTTTCTAATATCGATCCAGGCCCAAAGTCCGAAAGCCACCGTCGCGGCCGCCGCAATCAATGTCGCTAATCGAAAACGCAAAACTCCTTCGAGCAGACCACGTATCATAATTCTATTCCTTACTTCCGACAGAGCGGTTAAAAAACTTTTGGGAAGTCACAAAAACCCGGCGATTTTTTGAGGATGAGATTCGAAAACATTCCAATGGGGGTTTGTTAATCCGAAACGATTGGATTGTATACAAGAACTTATGGAAGGAACTAGAAAGATAGCCTGTCGATTCCAAAAACAAAATGCTCAACAATATCCGTCACCAAATCCCAAATAGGGTTAATTTGCCGAACAATCGAACAAAACTAACCTTTTGAGAGAAATTCTCGAACCGAAATCCATTTCGGCTTCAACGGATGTTGCTCATTCAAACTATTTGACGGTTCAGGAAGATCGTGGATTCTGCGGAGGCCGCAAGTACTTTTTATCCGAAATTAAGGATGTTCTTAGAGAATGAACAAAAAAGTCGGTTTGGGATTTGAACCCGCAAACTTCGATTTGCGGAAAAATCGAAACGGGAACGTTAGGTGAGAATTGAATCGATCCGAAAAAATTGCCGCACAGTTCAAAATCAATCCGAACACGGCGGCAACTCGTAGAACGATCTACGTTCGAGTCTTCTTCGTTTTTTTCAATTTGGTGGACTTAGTCTTTTTTCCGTTCTTTCCGTTACCGACAGGCTCTTCCGGCTCATCGTCGTAGTCGATCGTGGAATAAATTTCCGGTTCCGGATAAACGGAAACGTAATCTCCACTTAAATTCTTTTTAGAACCGGTCGTATTTTTTACATCGTCCTTACCTTCCATCACGAGAATGTAAAGACTCGGCATCACCGTCAAAACAAGAAGCAACGCGGAAGCAAGTCCACCCACCATCACGGTCGCCAGAGGTCTTTGTACGTCCGAACCGACGCCGGAAGCCATCGTCGCGGGAATCAAACCAAGAAGTGCAAGAAGCATCGTCATCAAACGAGGTCGGAGTTGTGTCACCGCAGATTGGATCGAAGCCTCTCGAATCGACATCGTAAGATCGTCGTAACGCATGTGATTCGCTTTTGAGACGAACAAAATCCCGGCCATCGTAGCAATACCGAAGAGAGAAATAAATCCCACCCCCGCGGAGACGTTGAAGTAATATCCTCTTGCAAGGAGGGCATAAATACCGCCTAACAGCGATAAGGGGATACAAGAAAGAGCGACGATTACGGACTTTAAGTCTCGATAGAGCATATAAAGAAGTCCGAATATGATTCCGATCGTCAATGGAATCACGATCGCGAGCTGTTTCCCGACTCGGGCCAGGTTCTCATACTGACCTCCGTAACGAATCTCGTATCCGTCCGGAATCTGCACTTCCTTCTTCACTCTTTGTTGAAGTTCGGAAACGAAACCGCCCTGATCCCGACCGCGAACGTTCAAACGAACCGTAATCGTTCTTTTTCCGTCCTGACGAAAGATCATCGTCGGCGAATCTTCCTGAGTGATGTCCGCCAACTCGGAAAGAGGAATCCTTTCTCCCTTAGGCGAGATAATCGGAATGTTGGCGATCTCTCTCGCCGATTGACGATAATCCTTGGCGAAACGAACCGCGATTCCGAATAACGCACGTTCCTTCGGAGGATTGTCCATCGGCCCTTCGTATAAATTGCTGATCGGTTCCATACCGACCGCGGCTTCGATAACGTTTTGAATATCTTTAACGTTGATACCGTAACGAGCCGCAACTTCCCGTTTGATTCGGATCACCATCTGAGGTGCGGGGCCTTCCTGTTCGATCCCGTATTCGCTGGAACCTTTCATGTTGGCTACAATATGTAGAATCTGTTCGGATATATGCCGCATCACTTTTAAGTCTTGTCCGCCGACAAAAACCGCCAAGTCCGCGATCGTTCCCATGATCGCTTCGGAAAGGTTATCCATAATCGGTTGCGAAAAGCTGACTCGAACCCCGGGCAATCCTTCTTCGAGCTCGTTACGCATTCGGATCAGAAGTTGTTCCTTTGTGATCTTGTCCTTCCAATCCTTATAATCTTTTAATCCGACATAGACTTCGAGACGGTTCGGAGGTAGAGGATCGGTTCCGTCGTCGTTTCTCCCATATTGGGAAAGAATCATGTTGACCTGTTCGTTTTTGTAGATCAAGGCGCGAACCTTTGGAACGAACTTCTTCGCTTCGGGAAGAGAGATCCCGACCGGGAAATAAAGTCTTAGAGTAAACCCACCTTCATCCAAAGAAGGTAAGAATTCGGTTCCAAGCGACATCATTCCTATGATCAAAAGACCGGTCACACCGGTGAACGCGATCGTAACGACTCGTTTGGATCGTTCCACGAGATAGTGAACGATGATCGAATATTTTTCCTCGATCCAATGATACACCGGGTTATGCCATTCGATCGGTCCCGGATTTTTGGACTCGAAGTAGTTTCTGTAAAAGTAGGACATGATTACAGGAACCACGGTCATCGTAAACAGAAGCGCACCGAAGATAGCGAACGAAAGTGTAAACGCCATCGGTTTAAAGAGTCTACCTTCGATTCTTTCAAACGAGAAGATCGGCAAGTATGCAAGAATGATGATGAGAATCGCGAAAAGAATTTCGGTCGCAACCTCGGAGGCGCAATCGTAAGTAAAACGTACAATTCCTTTTTGTTTTTCGGCGGTGGTGGCGTTCTTATACCGCCTCATGATGTTTTCGACCATCACGACCGCGCTATCCACGACGATCCCGAAGTCGACCGCACCCAGGGAAAGAAGACTCGCTGAAATTCCCGTGGAGTTCATCATCGTAAACGAAAAGAGAAGCGCAAACGGGATCGTCATCACGACCACGACCGAAGCCTTTAAACTTCCGATAAAGAAAATCACGACCAAACTCACGACCGCGATCCCTTCGAGGAGAGTGGTTCCCACCGTTCTTAAAGTATATTTTACAAGATCCCCGCGATCGTATGTGTTTCGTATACGAGTACCTTCGGGCATATAACGTTCGTTGATTTCTTTGACTTTGGCGCGAACCCGTTCCCCGAAAGCGTTCGGTTCCACCCATCTTCTCATCGCAACCAAACCTTGAACGGCGGAGTCAACGTCGATCAAACCTTCTTGGTCGTTTTGAACGGTGTAGCCGAGAACCCCGCTCGGAATCGGATGAGAAATTTCGACAGAACCAATGTCTTTCACGTAAACCGGAACCCCGTTCACGGTTTTAACTACGATGTTTTCGATATCTTCCGGAGTCCGGATGGCTCCCAAAGAACGGATCGGAAGGGATTGTTCCCCTTGTAAGAGAAAGTTCCCGCCCGTATTCAAGTTGTTGCTTTTGACTGCCTCGATTACGTCCGAAACGGTCACGCTGTATCGAATCAATTTTTCAGGAGTAGTTACGACGTGAAATTGTTTCGGAAGACCGCCGAACGTAACCACGTCCGCAATCCCCGAAACCTGAAGCATCTTCGGAATCACGATCCAATCCTGAATACTTCTGAGATCCATCGGAGTATGGTTTCCTGACGTAGATTCCACTACGTAACGATACACCTCTCCCACGGGAGAACTCATCGGAGCGAGAGTCGGAGTGACTTCTTCCGGAATGACCGCGTCCCTCACCTTCTCCATCAAACGCATACGCGCAAAGTAATCGTCGGTTCCTTCTTCGAAAACGAATTGGAATACGACAAGACCGTTGATGGTTCTCGATCTACGAACGATCAGGTTTGGAGTGGAATGAAGAACGCGTTCGATCGGCATCGTTACGCGCTCTTCCACTTCGAGAGTGGCTTTCCCGGGAAACTTCGCGACGATACGAACCTGCGTATCTGCGATATCGGAATATGCTTCTTTTCTAATATCGATCCATGACCAAATTCCCACCATTAGGGAAAAAACGGCCACGATCATCGTGAATAATCTATATCTAAGTGCGGTTTCTACGACGCTATTGATGATTTTCATCGGTCTTACCTCGTGTCGAATAAGTAGCCCATCTGCAGGAGAATCTGAGGATTTTTATAATCCCCCTTACCGATCCCTGCGCCCAACTGAAGAAAGAAATTTCCAAGAAGGAAATCGTAGGTCAAACCCACGTATTGTTGGTTCAAATGAACTTTTTGTCTGTCACGACTTTCGTGTTCTAGATACAAAGCCAATTCTGGACTTTGCTCCGAAACGTAAGAACGAATGATTAAATCCTCGTAGGTCGGGTCCCTGTTCGTGTAACCGGGAAAGGAGGAACCGGAAGGATAATGGTTTTGTCCCCCGCGACCCACCTCTGGTTGGAACGGATCTACTTGGAATTTTCCGAATACGAGAGAAATACTATGCGCAATCACCGGTGTTTTCCAAAAACTATAGCCGATGTCCACCTGACCGCCCCACCAATGCGGATTCCATTTACCGCCGGAAGCGCGAACGACTATGTCCTTGTAGTAATAACCGATATTAAAGTTGATGCTGGCTGGAGAACCGATGGTCGCACCATACACTAAAAAGTCCGTGGACTTCGGCGTTGTGTAAGGTTTTTTATCGTCTTCTTCCTTTCCGAATTTGGATTTACGATCCGGATCTGGAGTCCATTCCGGCGCGGCTTCTCCCTCTCCGTTCTTCTGATCTTTGTACTGAGTCTGCGCAAAGACCGAGGAAAAGGAAACACTGAGTAATAGTATCAGAGCGATTCTGATCAGTTGTTGTATCCTCATCAGAAGCCGAAACTCAATCCTTTCAAAAGAATGGAACCTTCAACGACCACTCGATCGCCCCTGGTCAAACCTTCGATGACATTGACTCGATCCATAGAAGAAATACCCAAGGTTACTTCCCGTCTGGTAAACTCATGCGGAGATTCTTCGACAAAAACGTAATTCTGACCTTCCACCGTAACGATGGAATTGAAAGGAACCACGACCGTATCGCTGTTGGTATCTTCCGGAAACTTCACGCTCGCGAACATACCGGGTTTGAGTTTATAATCGACGTTGTTGATTACGATACGAACTTTTACGGTTCTTGTCATCGGGTCCACGTTGTCGCCGAGCGCTTCCGCTGTTCCGCTCCATTCTTGGCTTGGAAAAGAGGAAAAACGAACCTTCACCTTCTTTCCTTTTCTGAGTTTGGAAAGTTGGGATTCGGGAACGTCGCTGATGATCCATGCATTTTGGGCGCCGGCGCTTCTCAAAAGAGCGGGATTCAGACCGACCGCACGCAGTTTCCCTTCGAATTCCGCTAGTTCCGCGGTGTCGTTGTTCTCTTCCGTTTCTGCTTCGATTAGATCCTTTTCCGTAGCGACCCTATGTTTGAACATGTCCTTGATACGATTGTGATTTTTGATCGAACGGTTCAGGCTGTTTTTTGCGTGAATATAACCCACGTAAAGATCGTTCAAATCTGCGGATTCGAAAAGAATGATTCTTTCCCCGCCGCTATTTGAAGGAGAAGTAGAAGCGATCAAACGAGCTGGAGCTTCCACGCTCACGAAATCTCCCTGTTTGCCGATCTCCATAACCTTGATGATTTGAAGACCGGGACTTCCATCTTTAAACTCGATCCGTTCTCCGTTTTCGCCCACGATCGGTTTATTGGGAGGAAGTTTTGTTTTTTTCGCTCCGTTCCCCAAGCCCATGATCGCGATAATTCCGATAAAGATTGCACCCGCGACCAGACCTAGGACTAGCACACGTTTATTAATAGGTAGTTTCATTTCGTACCTCCTGAATTTGACTCGTTTGTATCCGCACCGTTGCCAGCTCCCGGAACAAGAACACCCGTTCCGACGGAGAAGTTGACGTTTTCTATCGCTTCCATTCTATCCGTCTGAAGACGAAGCATCTCGACGATGCTAGAACGATAGGTTTCAAAAAAATCGGCGAATTCCAATATTGTAATATAACGTTTTTCGTAACTTAGGATCATATCCTGCGAAAGATCGGCGTAATCCTTCGTATAAGTGTTTCTAAAACGACGATACAGTCCGTCTTTTGCCCTTGCCGTAGCGAAAGAAACCGCAACCTCGTTTTCCACTTCCAAGATCTGTTGTTTGAGTTCCTGCTTTTTGGCGAGAATCGCTTTCTGAGCGGCTTTGATATTCCCCTGATTTCTATCGAAAAGAGGAACGGTCAACTGAGCAGTGATCCCCCAATAGTTCTGGAACGCCGTTCCTCCCCGGTTGTACATCGGACCGAAGGAAAGATCCGGAATCGCATTCGCGTATTGAAGATCTAAGTTCGCTTCCTCGTATTTCAAGGATTGAATCGCCTTTTTCAGATCGGGTCTGGATTCTTTCGCCTTTAAAACGAGCTCGTCCAAATTCATACGAGAAGGATTGATCTCGAAAAGAGTGTCTTCGTTCAGAACCGGAACCAGAGAAAGATTTTGATCTCTGATCTTGTCGTCGTTCAAAAGTACCCTGAGATCCGCCTCGCGTTCAACGATCTTTATCTTTAAGTCCTCTCTTTCCTTTTTCAAAAAGAAAAGAAGAGCCTTTAAACGCAGAAGTTCCGCCTGAAGAATCGCCCTTCTTTTATAGGCGAGTTCCGCGGAAGAAACAGTCTTCTCCAATGATATTATACTTTTATCATAGAAGTTGATCGCTTGTCTGTAATAATGGATCGCGTAGAACTGGGTTCTTAATTTCGTAATCAAGGCGCGAGCAAGATCGTAAAATTCTTGTTCGCTGATCTTTGTGTTTAACTCGGCGACCTTAACCCGCTTTCCGATCTTTCCTCCGAGAAGAAAAGTCTGTTGGATCTGAACCACGGTTTGTCCGGAACGGGTCGTATCGAAGTATCTTTGCGTCGGTTCTGCGAAAATACTCTGATCGATAAAGATGTTCGGGTTCGCATAAAGACCGGCTTGTTCGATCCCGGCTTTTTTAACGTCGACCGAGAATCTCGCCGCAATGAGAAGAAGGTTATTCTTCCAGAGCATTGTCTCGGCAGTTTTGAGATCGAATTCCAATTCTCGAACCGGAGGAGCGGCGTTCACTTCCCTGGTTTCGATCGGGCTATCGCTCAATTCTTCGGTGCCTTGACCTTGAATGGAAAAGAAAAAACCGCCAAAAACAATCGTTAAGGCAACGATCCGCCTAACGTCGGCAATTTTTTGAATGAAATTCTGCAACTTTGTACTCCATCTTTTGTGGAAGAACGCGACCGTAAGTATACGAGCGCGACTCCGTTAGACTATCTATAGGATTTTCAATTTAGAAGAAGGATATTAAACGATCGGAGGCGGTAAGTTCAGAAGGAGAGAAGAAAGAAGATAACCGAATTGTCTTTGATGAGCGTTGAACTTTCTCGCGAAGAAAAAATCTTCCGTATTGGAAAGTTCGAAAAAGCCGGAAAAGACGAGATCTAAAAAGTCGTAACGTCCTCTGTGACAGATCGCGAGGTCGTTTGACTCGATTCCCGATTGAATTTCGGAATGAGATTTCTGCTGATTTTGTCCGTGGATTTTTTTGGCAAGAGTGGAATGCAATTCTCCGCTCTTAACGTCCAAAAAGGCAAGATCAAAGGTTCCGTCTTCCTCGCACGGCAATACGATAACCGCGGTTAGAACTAAAATGAGAAACCGATTGATCCACTGGATCTTCATCAGGTCCACGATTCTTAGGTACTACCAGGGTTACAAACGTTTTTCGAGAGTTTATGCTTAAAAATACGGCACCGATTGAAAATTTTGAGGTCTAAACTAGCTTACGGTGCGACGTGTTCCACACGTACTACTGTCCCATTGCGTAGCAAAACCCGAATTTCCTGATCCGGTCTCGCGCCCGGTTTGAACCGGCTGATCGGTCTATTGTAAATAAAGGCTTCGATGCTGTTGGTTCGGTATTGAACCACATCTGGGTTTCCTAAAAATTCTTTTACGAAAATGCGATTTTGGCCCTGTAATGTATCCTTGATTTCGGATCTAAGTCGAAGATTCTTTTCGATTTCGGGATCCAAAGTGGGTTCGCTGTTTTGCGCATTCTCCGTTCCGTTGTTTTGGGAAGAATCGCCGCTTTGAGCGGTTCCGGAACCTAAGAGTTGTTTGAGAACGAGCTTCTCGCACTTTTCCTTATCCCCGAACGTTTCCATACAATCCGCATAGATCTGTTTTGCAGATCCTTTCGGAGGCGGAGTGGTTACGCAGGTAGTTGCAATTCCCGCTACCAACAAAAGCGTTCCGATCGTAAACGCGGATCCTTGAAAACGAGACTTCACCGTTTTCTTCTCCGGCTCGTTTTTCTTTCGGTTCCACCGCCGGAACTGGTTGTAACGCTGACGGTCGCCCCGTTCGAACGATTTCCTCCGTTCCCCATTTCGCCGGAAAGTTCCTGAAAACCGCTGGTGACTTCCTTGCCGATTTTCTTATATTCCCTTTTCTCTTCGGGAGGTTTTGAATTTTCGGAAACTTCCACACGGAACAGAAAGTTCACCACTTCGTTTTTCAGATTTTCGATCGCAACGTCGAACATTCTAAAACCTTGAAGTTTGTATTCCACGAGAGGATTTCTTTCGCTATAACCGACGGTCCAAATTCCTTCGCGCAGATGATCCATGGAATAGAGATGTTCCTTCCAACGATGATCGAGAATATCCAGAAAAATATTTCTTTCGAGAAGTTTCCAGATATCCTTTCCGATGTTTATCGCTCGGTCTTCGTATCTTTGTTTCGCCCCGGCGCTCACCTTTTCGAAAAGTGCAAGTTGAGGATTTTTGGTTTTCTTAAAGTCTTCTTCGTTGATGGAGACATCCAGATCCAACCCTTCGAGCCATTCTTTTAAGGAATCCAAGTTCCAAGCGGACGGATTGTTGCCGTCGCAATGTGTGACGATTTGATTCTCCACCGCTTCTTCGATAAAACCGTTGATGAGAGAGGAGATATCCTCGTTTTCAAGAACCTCGTTTCTCATTTTGTAGATCACGATCCGTTGACGGTTCATCACGTCGTCGTATTCGAGAAGATGTTTACGAATGTCGAAGTTATGACCCTCCACTCTTTTCTGAGCTCTTGCGATCGCGTTGCTCACCATCTTACTTTCGATCTCTTGACCTTCGGGCATGTTGGCCCATTTCATCAAACCGGAGATACGATCGGAACCGAAGATTCTCATCAAGTCGTCTTGCAAAGAAAGATAGAATCTGCTGGAACCCGGATCTCCTTGTCGACCCGAACGACCGCGAAGCTGATTGTCGATCCTTCTGGCTTCGTGTCTTTCCGTTCCGAGAATGTGCAGACCGCCCGCGTTCAAAACTTCTTCGTGATTTTTTTTCCAGATTTTTACGGACGAAAGAATTTCGGACGCGCGTTTTTGTTTCGCGGAAGAATTCATCTGTTGAGACAACACTTCTGCGTTTTCCAAATTCTGTTTTAGAATCGATTCCTTAAACTGACGTACTAGATCGTCGTCTTCTTTCCAGGTTTCGAGATTCTCCTTATAAAGTTGCGCTCCACCGAGAACGATATCGGTTCCCCTTCCCGCCATGTTGGTGGCGATCGTAACCGCACCGGGTTTACCCGCGTTCGCTACGATCTCCGCCTCGCGTTCGTGAAACTTTGCGTTCAATACGTTGTGTTGAATTCCCGCGGCCGCGAGCATTCTGGAAAGAACCTCGGACTTCTCGATGGAAATCGTTCCCACAAGAACGGGTTGTTTTTTGGATTGGAGTTCGCGGATCTCGGCGAGGATCGCGTCGAACTTTTCCTTTTCCGTTCTATAAACTCGGTCCGGAGAATCCTTTCTCTGAACGATCACGTTAGGCGGAATCACGATCACGTCTAGGTTGTAGATCTTTCTGAATTCTTCCGCTTCGGTATCTGCGGTTCCGGTCATACCGGCGAGTTTGTCATACATTCTAAAATAATTTTGGAATGTGATCGACGCGAGTGTTTGGGATTCTTTCGCGATCGTCACGTTTTCCTTTGCTTCCAGAGCCTGGTGAAGACCGTCGGAATAACGACGACCCGCCATCAAACGTCCGGTGAACTCGTCCACGATGATGACCTCTCCGCCTTGAACCACGTAATCCACATCCTTTTGAAAGATACGATGCGCCTTCAAAGCCTGATGAACGTGATGAACCAGATCGACGTTTTCGGGAGCGTATAAGTTTTCGATTCCGAGAATTTCTTCGACGTGGGAAACCCCCTTTTCGGAAAGAAGCACGTTACGCGCCTTTTCGTCCGTTTCGAAGTCTTCGCCTTCGATCAACTTAGGAATGATTTTGTTAATACGAACGTATTTATCCGTCGTTTCGTCCGAAGAACCGGAAATGATCAAAGGAGTTCTCGCTTCGTCGATCAGAATCGAGTCGACCTCGTCCACGATCGCAAAGAAGTGCGCTCTTTGAACCTTGTGATCCTTGTGAGAAACCATATTGTCTCTCAGATAATCGAAACCGTATTCGTTGTTAGTTCCGTATGTGATGTCCGCTGAATAAGCGACCTGTCTTTGTTCGTGATCCATGTCGTGTTGAATCACACCGACGCTGATTCCAAGAAAATCATAGATCGGTTTCATCCAGTTCGCGTCCCGCTTTGCGAGATAGTCGTTCACGGTAACCACGTGAACACCCTTACCCGCAAGCGCGTTCAGATAAACCGCAAGAGTGGAAGTTAAGGTTTTACCCTCGCCCGTTTTCATCTCCGCGATGTTACCGCCGTGAAGAGCGATCCCGCCCATCATCTGAACGTCGAAGTGACGCATTCCCATCGTACGAAGAGAAGCCTCTCGAACCGTAGCAAACGCTTCGGGCAGAATGGAATCCAGGGATTCTCCCTTTGAAATTCTTTCCCGAAACCGAATCGTTTGTGAGGAAAGTTCTCCATCGTCCATCCCTTTCATTCTTTCTTCCAAAGAATTGATCTGAGAGACGATCGGGATAAGTTTTTTTAAATCTCTTTCGAATTTGCTTCCGAGGATTATCCGGAGAATGCTTTGAATCATATCAGTTTTCCGTTTGAGTCGTATTTAAAAATGGCGTATTAAAAAAATGCGGGATCATAGGTCGAGAATCGCATCGAATATTTTACGTCCGGACGTTTCCATCTGAGACCTCAGATTCTCCGTTTCCGGTCCGGGAACCCAACCCGCAGAACGAATAAAATCCGCGTGAACTCCCTTCCAGACGTGGAGCATCGGCGCGGTCACCTCAAGATGACATTGAATGCCGAAAATTCTTTCCTGAAAAGAAAACATCTGATTGGAATACATCTCGCTTTTCAAAAGATGTTTTGCCCCTTTCGGAATCGAGAAAACGTCCTCGTGAAGATGAAACGCGGGAAAGGAAGTTGTTCCGTTCAAAACGGAATGAGATTCCTGAATCTGAACGTCATAGAAACCGACTTCCGGTCCCTTCTCTCCTCGTTTGACCTCTCCTCCGAGAGCTTTGGAAATAATTTGCGAACCGAGACAGATCCCGATCACCTTACGGTTCGGCATCGATGCCGCATAACGCACCAAATTGAACCAAGGTTCGAAAAAATGCGCGAGTTCCGGATCGGCCACGGATTGAGGACCGCCTAACAAAACGATCACGTCGAACACAAGATGCGCGTCCGGTAAAGGTTGAACCCTCGGATCGTATGCGTTGTGGTAGGTGATTCTGTAATTTCTTTCTTTTAAAGAATCGAGAAGAATGCCGGGCCCCTCGCAGTCCTTAAAACGAACGATTAAACTTCTCATGAAGATCCGGCCATCCTTTTGAAAAAAAGCACCTTTGGATCGACGCTAAGCCTTTGAAGATTCGCCTCTTCGCTGATAGGTCCGATAAAATTATAATAAAGAACGAACGGTTTCGTTTTGAAAAGAAGGGTTTCCGGAGTTCCCGTAACGATCGAATTGTTTCGACTTACTCGAAACGGTTTTTTCATCAGAATCGTCGGGACTTGAATTCCGTATTTATGAATCTCTTCTTTTACGAGAGGAATTGCCTTGGTCAAAAGTTCTTCTTCCGACATCGTCTCCGGTTCGTCGAAAAAAAGCGCCGGGTCCACCGCCATATAGAATTGGATCTTCGGATCTTTCTGAATCTCTTGATAGATATAGTTCAGTGCGGGAACTTCCTTGATGCAAGGAACACAATTCGGTCCATACACATTCAGAACCAAACGAGGCGCGGAAACTTCGGAAAGTTTAATCGGTTTACCGTCGAGGGTAATCCCCTGAAAGTCCTGAACTCCCAGATTCGGCTGTTCCGAAGGAGCACAAAAAAGTCCCAAAACGATAAGAATGGAAAAAAGGAAAAATTGGTTCATCAATGATACATAACTTCCGGTAAAAAGGGAGAAAATCGGACGGAAAATGAGTTCCAAATTCATGGATAATACCAGGGGAAAGCCTTCCGTCGCTAAGTTCAAGGAATAAAAAAGAATGTCGGATTTGCCAACGGCTTCATTCTCTGATGCAAGAAACGACTTTCGAGAACCTTCCCATCCTTTGAATTTGTAGGATCTCCCACCCTTCTTATGAGACATAATTTCCAACTTTTCAAAGATTTTTTTTAGAATCTCGAAAAAGAAGTTTCCCCAAATTCAAGCCGATTAACGGTTGACATCCCTCTTTCTCCCGATTTCATGGTATTTTGAAGCTTCTTTCCAATCTATCCAGGGAATCCGAATGAACCAAAATTCAGAATTTGACATCGTCACTCTTATCGAATTAGCGAAACGCAATAAATATGAAAGAGCAGTAGCCGGATTCCATACATTGGACCGTATCGAAAGACTCGAACTGCCCAAAAAAATCAAAGCTAGAAAATTAGCCGTTCAGGCGATGTTCGCACTCGCGAGCGAAGAAGTTCAATACCAATACTTCACAAGAGAAGAAAGAATTCAACTCGATCAAGAAGCAAATCTCAGCAACGCGTCTTATTCAAAATTCAACGGACTTTTCGAAGCGCCTCAAGCTCCGATCGCGGAAGAAGATACCGAAGAGGATTTCATTCCGGAAGAAGCACCACGTCCTATCCTCGATGGGGATGAAGACGAAGATTCTCTCGACAGCGATGACGATGAGGACGAAGAAGATGACGAGGATGAAGACGACGAGGACGATGATGATGACGACGAGGATGAAGACGAAGAACTCGAAGACGATGACGAAGAAGAGGAAGAAGAACCCAAAAAGGAAGAGGACTGAGGGGTTCCTAAGATCATCTACCGGCTCATTTCCAATCCAAACGGCACTTTAAACTTAGAGGAAACCCAATCGGGTTTCCTTTTTCATTCCCGCTTCAATCCTACGTCCGAAGGAGATCGAATCTCCGAACAAATCCCGATCCAACAAACCGATACGGAAACCATTTTGATCTTCGGATTCGGTTTGGGGTATCACGTGGAATCCTATCTCAAACGATCCCCTCGCCCCGTAAACCTTCTCATACTCGAACCCATTGTCGCATTAAAACAAATCGCGGGAAAATTCTCGGACGGAATTTTAAAATCATACATAGAACAAGGTCATAAAATCAAAATGGTATTCGGTTTGGAAGAATTCTTATCCAAACCCTTAACACATTGGCTTTTCGATGGAACGAACAAGGTTTCTCCGTTTATCCATCCGGTTTATTCCAGAAAGTTCAGCGATCTCGCTCTCGGTTTTTTGGATTCTCTCAAAACGGCTTCCGCTTCCGGCAACGCGCAAAACCAAGCGGCAAAGAATTACTTTCAGAAAATCTGGGTTCGCAACGAGGTTCGCAATCTTTCTCGAATATTCGAAAATTCGAATTCTTCATCGATTCTCGTTGGAGCAAAGGAGAATTTTTTTCGGGACCAAACCCTTCTTTTTACGGGCGCGAGCCCTTCCCTCGAAGAGGAAACCGATTGGATTTTGAAAAACCGAAATCGTTTTCATATTCTCGCTTCGGACACTTCTTTGGGTTGGATCTTAAACGCGGGAATCGTTCCGAACGCGGTTTTGAGCATCGATTCTTCAAGAGGAACTCTATTCCATTTTCGGAATATTCTTCCCAAACAAGTCCCCATTCTGACCTGGCTCGGCGGCTCCGCGTATCTGTTCGATCTTCCCAACCCGAAATGGATCTACTTTTCCACACATCCTTTGGATCAGATTCTCAGGTCGCTTTATTTTCCGAACGCTCCGATCCTCGAAAATCCGTCCTTGAATATGGCAGGACTCGCGGTTTCCTTCGCCAAACAGTTGCAATACGGAAGAATGATTCTGAAAGGTGTGGACTTTCAAAGATCCGGCGGCAAAACGCATTGTCGAGGAAGCGGTTACGAAACATACGATCGATCCTTTCTTTCCCGAAAGGAAAGTTTTTCCAAACTCCGATTTCAAAAATCCAAATCCTGGGATCGAAGATTCTCCATTTTAGAGGTCCTAAAAAAAGAATCTCCGGAACTTTTTCTACCCGATCCGTTGTCTGACATTTCAATCGCAGAAACCAAAAAGATCGAGGAGGGTTTGATCGCGGAAGAACCGAAAAAAATCGAGATCGAAAAATGGATTCGATTTTGCGTCGCACATCCGGAATTAGATCTAAAGAACTACTTTTCTCCGCGGATTCTCGGGATTCCTTCGCACTGAATCGGGTTCGTCGGAAGGAGTTATTCTCCAGAAATCGTTATAACCTCTTGACATTTCCACGGAAGCCGAAGCAATTCTCTTTCTAAAGATACTTTCCGAGTTGGGAACAGGGATTATGAATAAAGGTTATATCATTTGTGTCGATGATGAAGTATCGGTGCTGGAAACGATCCAGCAACAACTTAGGAACGAATTCGGAGAAAGCCACGAAATCGAAACCGCGAGTAGCGCGGAAGACGGTCTGGCTCTCATGGAAGAAATCCAAAGTTCCGGTTACGTTATCGAAGTGGTGATCGCCGATCAGGTGATGCCCGGCATGAAAGGTTCTCAGTTTTTGGAGGAAGTTCATAGAAGACTTCCGGACTCGATCAAGATCATGCTTACCGGTCAAGCCGGTCTCGATTCCGCGATCCACGCGATCAACTACGGAGGACTAAGCCGTTATGTGGAAAAACCCTGGAACATCGAAGAACTCACCGGGGACATCCGCTTTTTGATCGAGAAATTCCGCCAAAATTTAGAAAACCAACATTTAATCAATGAACTCAATAGAAAAATCCAAGAACTGGAAGAAGAAAATCAGAAACTCCAGAAAGAATCCTGAAAAAACGAACCGTAATTTTGTGAAATACATTCTCTTTTTTGCATATACCATTCTCCTTTTATTTGCGGCTACATCCGTTACCTCCGCGCCGCATCAGACGAAACCGGTAAAACTTTCCGAAGAACAACTGGTCAAGAAGAAGGAAATTCTTCTTCAGGTTCTTAAGTTCGGAACCACGAAGGAAAGAGCGATGGCTCTTCGGGAACTCGAAGACTTTCCCCCCGAACATTCCGGCGCTCTGATCGATCAGCTAGGTAAGATTTTGGATAAGGACCCGGACTGGATGATGAAGGTCTACGGGATTCGTACCGTTGCCGAGTTAAAACTGACTCAGTTCGAAGACACGATCCTTAAACTTTTAAAAAGCGAACAACTCGACATCCAAAGAGAATCGATCTACGCGACTAAAAAACTGAAAATCGAAAAGGCCGCGCCGATTCTTTTCGAAATCTTAAAAACTCAGGACTTTACGAAGAATTCGAATCTTACCGTTGGACTTTTGGACGCTTTGGGAGAATTTCCACCCAGAGACGAGGCTTCCACTTTTTTACTCGCTCGTCTCAACGAAAATTTCAACGATCCGGAAATCAGAGCTCAGATCGCCCTCTTCTTCGGAAAAAGTAAGGATAAAAAAGCCGAAGGTTCCCTACTCGAAATTTATAAGGATTCCAAGGAACCGATCACTCTCAGAAGTTTTTCCGTAAGTTCATTAGGAAAAATGAAATCGATTTCATCCATGCCTACGATCAAGGAAGAATTGGAAAAGATCCGCAACCTCAAAAGTAAAAACGAGGTGAAGGACTATCAACCTTTGAAGATTCATTCCGTGACCGCGCTCGTTTCCATGGGTGACAAAGATATATTAGAAGAATTGTATGCGTATGCGAGAGACGACGATCCGGTCGTTCGTCTTCGTGCGATCAAACATCTTACGGACACGGGTGATATGTCCGTTCTGGAAATTTTGGAATACAAGGCTCAAAGAGATCCGAGTGAAAAGGTGAAAAAAGCCGCCAAGGCCGCGATCGAAAAATTGAAAAAGGGAGAATCGGGCGGCGACGTGGATTCGAAAGAATCCGACGGTCCTAAGTTTAGACCGGGCAACAAGGAACGACCGATTCGTTCCGCGGATTCTCCGTTACCCGGAACCTCGAATTCCGCTCCCGATAGCGGAACCTCTCCTCCCTCTTCCGGCGGAGGCGGCGGTTCGGGTCCTTCTTCCGGAGGAAGCGGAAAGTCCGAGTCCGAAGACTTGGAGGACTAAGTTTTTGTGCAACTTCCTGAATATTCAAAAAGTGTTGTGGATGTTCGTTCTTCTTTTGGGAATGACCGTCGACTTTCCGGTCTCCGGAAAAACGCTTTTGGCTCAGGAAGTCCACAGAGCCGCGGCTACGTATCGAAGTTCCATCTCCTATTCGGAGCCGAGAGTAGCCGACGTTAAAGAATCCTTATCCGCCTCTTCTCCGAACTTTCCGGATTCATTCAAACTATTCTTCCAAGAACTCAAAGGAAACTACGCGGTCTTTTACGATTGGAACGGCGAGACCGTATATTACAGATATAGAATCAACAAGTTCGATAAATCCAGAGCCAGACAGGTTCGCAAACTCGCCGAAGGCGCCGCTTACGAGGTGCGCGGGAAATGGGAAGGATTGATCGTGTTTCAAGTTTCCACAATTCCTCTTTTTAAAAAGGCCTCCGAAATCACCCTCGCAGAAAAAAAGGAACGATTCTCCATTCCCGTTTTTGATCTTGTAGAATTTCGGGAACTCGCTTTGGATGAAATCATCTACTGATTCTTTTTTATTCTTAGATCGGTTTCGTTCGAAATCGATCTTGAACATTCTGAACCTTCCTTACATACCCGCGTTCTTTTGTTTATTGTTATTTCTTTTTTTTCTAAATGCCTGCGATGAACTGCGCGCGGTCGATCCGTTGGATCCGAATCTTTCGTTTCATTCTCCGGAAACTTCTTTTGTAAGCGACCTTGCGAAGATTCGTTTTCCTGAAAAAGCGGAGGTTCGTAGAATTGGAAACGGCAATCATTGGAAATCGATTCCGACTCAAGGAAGAGCCTGGATGTTGATTCTAAGAGAATGGGAAGGTCATCCTTCCGCCGAAGAACCTTTGGAAAATCTTCTCAAAGAACTTTTTCCGAATTCCAAAAATCTGATTCTTCCCGTCTTCAAGGGACTGAAGACGATCGGCGGCGAAAGAAAGGAAATCATTTCCGGAAATCCCCTGACCGTCCGTTATTTCCTTTTACAAAGACGAGGAAAAATCGTATCGATTTATCTCGGATTCGATTCCGAAAACAAAACGATCTCGGATTTTTTCCAAGATCCGAAAAACTTCATTCAATCTCTTTCATCCGATTCTTTTTAAACTTTCCGAGAAATTCACTTGAAGAACGGGACTTCCTATAAAAACTGGAGACACTCCGGGCCTATAGCTCAGTTGGTTAGAGCGGCAGACTCATAATCTGCGGGTCGAAGGTTCAAGTCCTTCTGGGCCCATAAGAGTAAAATTCTTTCTCGAAAATTCACAATCATTCAACACAAACCAAGTCGCCCAGATGGACTTGAAGATTTCTTGCGAGAGCATTTTGAGCTTCCGTAAGAAGCGAAAAAATGCGAGGTGAATCCATGGATGGATGAGCCCGCAAGAAATACGCCGTGGAGCAAAGTCTCACAGGATGTGAGACTGCGTAACGGCAAGTCCGTTCTCGAAAGGTTCAGAAGAACTCAGCAAATTCCTCCCTATGGGTCGGAATTTATCTTCTGGGCCCTTAAGAGTAAAATTCTTTCTCGAAAATTCACAATCATTCAACACAAACCAAGTCGCCCAGATGGACTTGAAGATTTCTTGCGAGAGCATTTTGAGCTTCCGTAAGAAGCGAAAAAATGCGAGGTGAATCCATGGATGGATGAGCCCGCAAGAAATACGCCGTGGAGCAAAGTCTCACAGGATGTGAGACTGCGGAACGGCAAGTCCGCTCTCGAAAGGTTCAGAAGAACTCAGCAAATTCCTCCGATGGTCGGAATTTATCTTCTGGGCCCACACGAGTAAAACTTTCCACTAAACGAAATCAATTACGATCAAATTATCGAACGCACGGATTTCTAAATTCATATCGATATACTATATTCATGGAAACGAATTTACTGAATTCCCGCTTACTCAAAGAAATAAAAAAATACAAAGGCAGTCTTAAAAAGATAGAAGATTATTTAAAACAAGGGGCGGACGCAAACTGCAAGACCGGAGAATTCGGAGGCAGAGACGATTGGGACAATTCTCCCCTACACGTTGCCGTAGATACGGAACGTCTCGATATCGTGGATTTACTTTTAGAACACAAGGCGGCCATCAACGGAAAAAACCGAGAAGGTTATACTCCGATTTACAAAATTCCTTGGAAACGAAAGGAAGGGTTCTGTCTATTACAATTTTTGCATACAAAGGGCGCCGATCTGAACGCCGTGAACAATTCCGGAATTTCGTTGATCCATTACGCGGCCCTGCAGGATAACATTCCGATTCTTGAATATCTTCTTGAAAACGGACTTGATTTGAATCGTCAGAACAATCACGGAGAAACTCCCTTACATTGGACCGTACACTATCATTGTTTGGAAAGCGCTCGATATCTATTAAGCCGAAACGCAAAAATTAACGTTCAAAATGGAAAAGGAAATACCGTATTGCATGAAGCCGCATTACGAGATTACGATAAATTGATCTCCTTGTTTTTCGAATACGGCGCGGATCCTGCGATCAAGAATGGTGGAGATAAAATAGCGAAGGACCTTGCGGAAAAAGAAAAAACGAAACGAATCCTGGTCGGCGATTACGCTCCGATCCAAGACCTTGAACTTCAAAAACACGTTCAGAGAATCTGGATCGATCAAAAAGATCTTTTAGCCATACTTCGAAACGAAATTCAAAAGAAGATCCAAGATACTTGGCTTGCAATCGACTATAAAAATCTAAAACAAACCGTTTTAGAATCTCTTCAAATCTTAAAAAAGAATCTGGAAATGAACTTTCCGGATACGCCCGCGATTGTTTTCGAATGGGGAGGAGAAACGCAAATACCCTACGGTGGTTACGCTTTCGCACGCGGTTATTCTCAGTTCGAAGTTTTAAAAGAATCGGTTCGATTCGAAAGCGAACACTGCGAATTTGAAGACGGAGAGGACGAAATCGACTTTTCGGATGCGTTCGAGGGAATCGATGCTTTGCTGAAATCCTGCGATGGAAACGAATATCCGATCGTCAAAAAACTCTACGGTTCCTTTCTTTCCGTTTTGTTAAACGAAGTCTTTTTCGAAATTTTTCCGGCGGACCCGATGCGGTTTTGGTCTTTCTTCGGTTGCGAACACGATCAAGATCCGTTTCTGTTGTTTCGTTCGGAATCGTAAAATGCAGTCCGTTTATGAAATCCGATTTGAAACCGCGTCACAAGTTAGGAACGGGAATCGCCGAACAAAAGATTCTCGTTCAAATCAAAAAAGTTGAATATTCAAATTCGATACGAATGACTTCGCTTAACAATCGTTCGTTACTCGGCCCTAAAGAAACGTATCGTAAATTTTTTTCGTAAAATCCAAATTCCCGCCAAACACGATCATACGGAAACAAGCGGAATTTAAAACGACTTCGAAACGCAGTCGAGACTAAGACGCAAATTTCAATTGAACTTCGAATATTTGAATCATTTTCTCAAAATATTTCGCTTAAAAAGAATCAAAATCTCTTAAATCCAGGTTGGCAGAGGAGATTTTACCGGCGATTCTGGCCGTAGTATGGCTGAACTCCTGGAAAAAAAACCTGCGACTCGTAAAAGAAGAGGCAAAAGCGGACTTAACGTAGCGGCTGACGACATTTTTATTTTTCCGATTCCCGATTATACGTATAAGTTTTTGGAAAAGGTATGGTCCTCCTTCGTAAACAAGATCGTCGCATTAACCTTTACCAACAACCAACCCATGTTCAACTATGCGGTTTTCGAAGCGATCCAAGATAAGAACCTAAAGATCGTAACCTCTTCCACACATTTTAAAATGAAAGAGGTAGCGACCCGGATCGGACTCAAAGACATTCAAGAATTCATCAACCGTACCCTTCCCGTTTCCATCCAAGACGCGGACAATCTTTCCGCGAACTTTATCCGCGAAGCGATCATCGCGGTGGAAACCAAAAAACGTCCTGAAGTCGTTTTCAGCAGTCTCAAGGACGAAAAGATTCACCCGAACCTAAGACATCTTCTTTCCGGAACGATGAACTATGCCGCGGGAATTCCTCTTTTCGTAAAAGGAAATCCGATCGGAATGATCTGGGGAATCCGAAGAGACAGGATGACCGACGAACAAAGGGAAGAAGTCAAGGAACAGTTGAGTTCTCTCTACGACGTAGTCGATTTTGTTGTCGCTCGAGAGATGGACAACAAGGCCGATCCTTATATCGCAAAGAAGAATATAGAAAAGGCCGATCTTCATTCCTACGCAAAACATCTTTATTATACGAGAACCGGAGGCCAACAACATCCGGTGACCTCGATCATCTTCGATTGTCATACGTACAACTGTTCTTATAGACTCGATGCGAGTTACATCATTCCTTCCAGCAACGGTTTTTCGGTGAGTTTGAAGCGATTCGAACCGGAAAAAACGAACGATACGGGAAAGATTCTTCTTTTGATCCCCGGATTTTTCTGTCGCCGTTCGGTGATGGACAAGGTCGCCCGGGAGATGGCTCTGAAATACGGATACAGAGTATTCTCCATGGATATGAGAGGTCGCTCGAGACAAACCCTACCTTATAACGGAATCAAAGAAGGCTGGACCATCGACGATTTTATCCAAGAGGACTTTCCTGCGGTTCTCAACTGGATCCGAGAAAGTTTTCCAAAAGAAAAGATCGTGGTAATGGGGCACAGTATGGGCGGAATGATTCCCCGTTATTACACCGCCGCATACGAAACCTTTATCGCAAAGTATCCGCAAAGTAAGGTTCCTCTTCCCGATCCGAAAGAAGCGATCTCCGGAATCATATCCGTAACGTCTCCGAACTTCGTCTCGGTGGGAACGAACATTCCGGGAATGAACGCTATCAAAACCGGACTCAGTTTGTTGCCCGCAAAATCCATTTCGGATTTTATATTCGACCTGACTACATTCTCCCTTCAATCCACTCTTCCAACGGTCGACCTCAATAAATTCTTTAAGTTTTTGTTGGGTTTACATTCTTCCCTGAGAACTGTTTCTTTCGAACTCAGTACGAAGGTCGTGAACCTCAGAGACTTCGTAGGTTACAGACAAATTTCTCCGCCGGAATGGTATTTTCTAATCGAGGATATTTTCTGCGAAGAGTCCACAAAAGTAATTTTGCAATTCATCCGTTCTCAACTGAGCAAGGATCACGCGTTTTTCTCTTTCGACGGTTCGATCAATTACACCGAGCTACAAAAAAATTTCCAATTACCGATTTATTCCGTTTTAGGTACCTTGGATAAAATCGTTCCCGTGGATTCGGTTGAAGAAGAATTGAAAGCGCTCCCTTCGACGAACAATCAAATCGTAAAGTTCGATCAAGGACATTTGGGAATTTTATTTCACATGCCAACGGTTCGGGAAATGTGCGCCGGTTTTCATGAATGGATTCAGAAACTGGATTGATTTCCTCGGTAAAGCATTTGACACCAAAGGTTTGCAAAGATAGCCTCCAAAGGGAATGGATCTTGTAGAAGCAAAAATTTCAGACATTTCTCTGACAAACGTTGGGTTCGCCGTTTTTCTAAAAACCAAGGATGATTCCGATTCCAGAGTGGTTCCGATTTTTATCGGACCCTTGGAAACCCATTCCATCACTTCGGTTCTGGACGGAACCAAACCACCGAGACCGATGACTCACGATTTGATGACCGTCCTTCTCACCACCTTAAACGTAAGCATCATTAAAATTTCGATCGAAGAAATCATAGACAACACCTTTTACGCGAAAATCACCCTTCGTAAGGACGAGGACGTAATCATTCTCGACGCAAGACCGAGCGATTCCATCGCCTTGGCGCTTCGTGCAAACGCTCCGATCTATCTCGCAAAAAAAGTGATCGAAGAAGCCGGGATCGAAATGAAAGACGAAGAGATTCCGGGAGAATCGATCGCGCGGGAAAAAATTTCCCAACTTCCGAAAACCCAATTGGAAATTCTGCAGGAATCCCTGAACAACGCGCTCAAAACGGAAGATTATGAAACAGCCGCAAGAATCCGGGATCAGATCAAAAAGTTGATCGAGAATTCCTAATTTTCCTGATACAGTTTAAAAAAGAGACGACTTAGAACCGGCTTAGGTTCTACAATCATCGATCTAAATCATTTCGAAGACCGAAAGGAGAATCAGATTGGAAAAGTTATTGATGGATATTCTAAACGCGGGAATCGCCCTATTTCAAAACGGTGAAGGGAAAATCAAACAGTCTCTAACCGAATTAGATAAGATCTACCAAGAGCTACGGGAAAAGGGAGAAGCGAACCAAACCGACAAAGCCAATCAGGTTCGGGAACTTCTCAACAAGACCGTTCAAGACGCCACGGAAATTCTTTCCAACGGCGGAGAAGGCAGACAACAAGCTCTTGCAAAACTTCAGGAGAATTTCATTCGTCTTTCCGCGGAGATAGAATCTTCCATTCCGGATCAATTCAAGGCCGCGGCGAAGAATACTCTCGACGAGTTGAAACACCTCTTGAGTAAAAAACAATAACTCTCTTTTTCGAAAATGTTGAGACAAGGCAGGTGGCTTGAAAGACTATTGTCTTCAGGTCATTCTACCTCGTATGAATAAAATATCCTTCGTCCTATTCTTTACCGTCTTCATAGATATGATGGGGTTCTCCGTAATCTTCCCTATCTTCCCCGAAACGCTTAAAATCTTTCTCGCAAAATCCGGCGATCCCGTTCTCGACAAGTTTACGGACTTCACGAGAATTCTCATGGAAGCTTCTTCCGGAGATTGGTCCTTGTTCGTCGCTCTTTTCGGAGGAATCGTAGCGAGTCTTTATTCTTTGCTTCAGTTTGCGTTCGCTCCGATTTGGGGAAGAATTTCGGATCGTGTCGGTAGAAAGCCGGTCCTCGTTTTTACGAGCTTGGGAAGTTTTTTCGGCTATGCTGTTTGGCTTTTCTCGGGAAGTTTTTCGTTGTTCGTTTTTTCCAGAGTGATCACCGGGATGATGGGCGGAAATATTTCCGTAGCCTCCGCGGCGATGGCGGATATCACCAGCGAAAAGGATCGAGCCAAAGGAATGGGACTCATCGGCGCAGGCGTGGGTTTGGGTTTTATCGCGGGTCCTCCCACGGGCGGATTGTTTGCAAAGGCGGACTTGAGCTTTTTGGAACTTGCATTTCCCGATCTTACATTCACCGTGTTTCCAGCGTCGGCGCTTGCCGCGGCTACGATCGCGCTTTTGAATCTTCTTATGATCGTTTTCTGGTTTAAGGAAACTCTCAACGTAAAGGATCGCGCGTCTTCCGAAACGAAAAAGATTCATCCGATCATCGGAGTTTTTACTTCGCAAAACAGAGAAGTCGTTTTGTATTCCCTTCTCTATTTCGTTTTTGTTTTCGCGTTTTCCGGTTTCGAATTCTCGATCAATTTTTATCTGAGCCAATTCTTAAAGTACAGCCCCGCGGAAATTGGTTTTACCTTCGTTTATATCGGGATGATCATCGTTCTGATTCAAGGCGGAGTTTTTCGAAGACTTTCGGGAAAGGTAAAGGAAACAAGACTGGTTCGAGCCGGTTCGCTTTTTTTGATCGTAGGGTTTTCCCTTCTGTATTTCGTATCGAATTCGTATCAGCTTTTTATCGCGTTGACCTTCTTGGCCTCGGGAAGTGCGTTGTTACACCCTTCCCTTTCCACGTTAGTCTCTCTTGTATCGAATAAGGAAGAACAGGGAACCAATCTCGGAATGTTCCGCAGTTTGGCGTCTTTGGGACGGGGTCTTGCACCTTTTGCGTTCTGTTTGATTTATTTCAGCAAAGGCCCGGCGATTTCGTTCCTAACGTCTGGATGTATCTGTCTTTTGTTTTTATTGTTTATCTGGAAACTAAAACAACCCGGCCACGGACATTCTTAAAGAATCGTTTTGAGTGCGGTGGACAATCTTTCGAAGTGAAGCGATTCTTCCAGCTTACTGCCGTTTTCCAAACGAAGTAAGAACATATCCCGAACACTACCCGAATCGGTGACCGCCTTAAACGAAAGAATATCGATCCCGTATAAAAACAAAAGCTGAGAAACCTCGAATATGATTCCGGGCCTATCCTTCATTCTAAGATCCATCACGGTACAATCGCTTCCGTGAGAATTGAATAAGAACAATTCGATCGGATGTCTTTCCTTGTTCTTCAGATATTCCGCCTTATCCGGAAATCGTTCCAGATAACTCAAAACGGAAACTCCTTGGAAAAACATCTCCTTCAGATCCGAATGAATCGTCTGAAGCATATCGTCCGTCATCGGAAGTTGATCCACGTTTTTGATGATGAATATGTCGCTGATATAACCGTCTTGAGAGGTTTCCGCGACCGCTTCTTCGATCGTCCAACCTCTTACAAAAAGCGCGGCCGTAACTCTATAGATGATTCCGATTTCGTTGTTGGAAATGTTGACCTTCAACGCATAGGAACCGCCCCTTGGAATACAAGAGATATGTACGGAAGATTCTGTAGATGTTTGGATCATAGCGGTTCCCTCGAATACATTCTGTTTATTTCTAAAGCATTCTCCCGTAAATATAAACCGGTACGGGAGCGCTCTTTATAAGAATGCAAGAAGTGTGCCGCTTGTTTAGAGCGCGAACTTAACGCCGACGTTGGCGGAATAAATCTTTTCGGAAACCATTCCTTCCACCAAAACTTTGAAGGTAAGAAGGTTCAACTCAACCCCACCGATCAGATAGTTCATACTATCCTTGGCTTTTGCGTCACCGTGTGTGCGTATTGCAAGATTTCCAGTCGAAGTTGCGGAATATCCTTTTAAGAAATCATAAGGCAACCCTGCGGCGGCCGCGTCCAGGGTGAGTGCGAAGGGTCCGCTCACTGCAAGACTCAAAGTCGAATTACCGGAATTCTGACTCATACCCGCGCCGACAAACACGGTGAGAAAATAAAACAAACGAACCCCGGTGCGAATGTCGATCGGTAAGGATTCGGATTTGGATCTGTAACCTAAAGCGAAGTCCGCGTCCCAACGTCCGCTTGCAGGACCGAAAGCGATCTTTGGAATCGAAGTGGGAGAATAACCCATGTTCATCTCTTCGGTCTTACGATGAAAACCGATTCCCAAACTGAGTCCGGTAAAACCGAAGAAGTCTAAGCGCGTATAACGTTCTTTGATCAGTTGAAAACGAACCGTAGCTCCGAAGGAATTATAAACTCCCGAGAATTTATACTGATCGGATTGATTATTGAGACTTCTCAAATCTCCTTGATCGAGTTTGCCTTGAAACCCGTGGACATAGATATTGATTCTATGCAGGAAACTTCTTCCCGGAGCATCCTTATCGTCTTCCTTTTCTTTTTGATCCGCAGGTCCTTGCATCAACAACCAACCCAGATTGACTCCGGCCATCAAAGTCGGAGTGATCGAAGCTCCTCCGTTCGGAAGATTCGGAAGCGTTACGCCGGCGTATTGGATTTGAACGTCCTGGTTTTTAACACCGGCGGCGGAAGCTCCCGCTCCGATCTGGAAACGATTGATCGTTCCCGGACCCATCATGGAAGAATTGATCGTAGTCAACAAAGCCGCGTCCGACATGGACTTTACGACTTCGTTTAAGTATTTAGTTCGAATTTCGTTTTCCAACCCGTTGAACTGGGTGGAAATGCTGGAAGGAATGATCGCACAAGCCTGGCCCGTACAGGTGACTTGTGCAGTTAAAGAACCCGCCGGAACAGTCAGTCCGGCAATGGAAAGTATTAAAATAGGAAGAATTCTTCCTACAATCAAGTTGCGGCAGGTATTCATCGTTTTCCCGTTTCATTCGACGGGAACTCTTGGAAATTTATTTCAGAGTCCCAGGCTTCTGCCTATGATCTCTTTCATGATTTCCGTCGTTCCCGCGTAAATTGTCTGGATTCTCGCGTCCAGATACGCTCTGGCAATCGGATACTCCATCATATAACCATAACCGCCGAAGAACTGCAAACATTCATCCGTATGACGTTTTTGCATCTCCGTGGAATACCACTTCACCATAGAGGCTTCCGCAGTATCCGATTTTCCGGCCAAGGCATTCAGAGTCACCTTATCGGCGAAAGTACGGCACATTTCAAGTTCGGTTGCCATCTCAGCCATCTTAAACTTGATATGCTGAAAGGATCCGATTTTTTTACCGAATGCCTGTCTTTCTTTGATGTATTGAAGGGTCATCTTCTGAACGAGAGCGGTAGCTTCCACGGCCGCAAGTCCTAAGACCAAACGTTCCGTAGCCAACTTCTGCATCAAATATCGAAAACCCTGTCCTTGTTTACCGATCAGGTTTTCCTTCGGAACGACCACGTCATTGTAGTATAGTTCCGAAGTGTCCTGAGCTTTCAAACCGAGCTTTTCGAGTCTTCTTCCTCTTTCAAAACCCTTCATTCCCTCTTCCACCATGAGGAGGGACATCGTGCCATTATCATGTTTAACAGCCGTGATCACTAAATTTGCCAACTGTCCGTTGGAAATGAAGGTTTTTTGACCGTTTACAACGTAATGATCCCCTTTATCCACCGCGGTAGTTCGGATTCCTTTGAGGTCAGAACCGGCACCGGGCTCGGTCATCGCGATCGCAAGAATACTGTCCCCACTCGCACAACCGGGCAACCAACGTTTTTTCTGAGCGTCGTCTGCATAGGTCGAGATATAAGGCGCGATCACGTCGTTGTGTAAGGAGATAAAAAATCCGCTGTTTCCCACTTTCGCGGATTCTTCTATTATGATTACATTATATAGAAAATCAGCGTCGGATCCGCCGTATTCGGAAGGAATGTTCGGACAAAGTAAACCGCTCGCTCCTGCCTTT